>NZ_CP067113.1:664622-996934 GCF_016615955.1 Luteimonas sp. MC1750 | reverse complement strand
CGACAACCGCCAGCTCCGCTTCGGAGCCTCGCAGACCATCGCCCGGCCGCAGTTCCGCGAGCTGTCGCCGCAGCTGTACACCGACCCGGACAAGGACCGCCAGCTGTACGGCAACCCCTGGCTGGTCGACAGCGAGCTGACCAACCTCGACGCCCGCTACGAATGGTTCTTCGGCTCGGGCGAGTACTTCACCGCCGGCCTGTTCCACAAGCAGATCGACAAGCCGATCGAGGCGATCATGTTCACCGGTGGCGGCGACGCCCTGTGGCAGACCTTCGTCAACGCGCCCGAGGCCACGGTCTACGGCGCGGAGCTGGAGTTCAGGAAGTACTTCGACCCGGCGTTCGCGGCGGAGTGGTGGGACGGCAACCGCCTGTATCTCGCCACCAACTACACCTGGACGCAGTCCGAAGTGAGCGCCGCCGAAGGCGACACCGTGGCGCTCGACAGCGGCACCGGCATCACCCAGCCGGCGCGCAGCCTGATCCTCGACGGCAGCGCGCTGCAGGGCCAGTCGGAGCACATCGCCAACCTCCAGCTCGGCATCGAGAACACGGCCAAGGACCTTCAGGCCACGCTGATCGCCAACTACGTCAGCGAGCGCATCTCGGCGCGCGGCAACAACCTGCGCCAGGACCTGATGGAAGAGCCGGGCCTGACCCTGGACTTCGTGCTGCGCAGGACCATGCGCTTCGGCGAGACCCCGGTGACCCTGGGCTTCGCGGCCCGCAACATCCTCGACAACGAGGTCGACGAGTACATCGAGGGTGGCGGCGGCCAGAAGATCCACGTGCTGCGCTACGACCCGGGCGTCTCGTACTCGTTCAG
Organism: Luteimonas sp. MC1750; assembly: GCF_016615955.1. Classification (NCBI taxonomy): domain Bacteria; kingdom Pseudomonadati; phylum Pseudomonadota; class Gammaproteobacteria; order Lysobacterales; family Lysobacteraceae; genus Luteimonas; species Luteimonas sp. MC1750. The sequence goes on along the minus strand of NZ_CP067113.1, from coordinate 996,106 downwards.
CATCTCGACCGGGTTCTGAGCGGATGGCGGGCGGCGGGCCGCGCGCCCCACCTCGGAGCGGCCGCCGCCCATGCGACCGCAATGTGTCACCTGAAACCAGCCTGTCACGAAACGTTCGCATGCTGTCGCAGCGGCGCGGCCCTCGCGCCAGGACGACCGGACATGCCCACGCTTTCCGCCCTTCGAGATCCCCACGTCGTGCTGGCCAGGCTTGGCGGCCGGGACAGGCTGGTGCGCGCGATCGAAGTCGTCATCGTGGTCCTGCTGGCATGCCAGGCCGCGCGCCTGGCGTGGCTGCTGCTGCCGCCTGCACCCCCGGCGTCCGCCGCGGCGGACTCGATCCCCCGACAGCACGCCGACCCCGCGCGCCTGTCGATCGACGCCTTCCATCCCCGGCGCGATGCCACGACGCCCGCCGACACCTCGGGCCTGCGCCTGTTCGCGGTCCGCCCCGCGGCGACCGGTGGCAGCGCCATCCTCGCGCTGCGTGACGGTCCGCAGCGCAGCCATGCCGTCGGCGAGGAAGTCGCCCCGGGCGTGGTGCTGGCGGAGGTGCAGGCCGACCACGTGCTGCTCGACGACGGCGGCAGCCGGCATGCGCTGCACTTCGCGCTGCCGGAGGGAACGCCGGTGCGCGTGCGGGCGCCGGTCACGCCGGCGACCGCCGGAGCGAGCGCCGCGCCGCGGTCGGCCGCACCGGTCGCCGACGCGCCCATGCCCGAAGTCGATCCGGTGGCACTGCTGGGTGCCATGGGGCTGCGTCCGGAGGAGACCGACGGCCGCGTCGCCGGCTACACCGTGGTTCCGCGCGGCAACGACGCCGTCCTGCGCCAGGCCGGACTGCAGGCCGGCGACGTGCTGCTGTCGGTCAACAACGAGGCGCTGGATGCCGAGCGCCACGCGGCCCTGGCCGAGACCCTGGGCCGCGCCTCCACCATCACCTTCACCTACCGCCGCGACGGCCAGATCCGCAGCGCGACCCTGCAGGCACCGACACCGTGAACCCGCGATTCCTCGCCGCCGCCCTCGTCCTCGCGCTGGCGGCGCATCCCGCCCCCCAGGCCTACGCCCAGTCGGGCGCTGGCGTGACCGCGCAGGACGCCGACATCCGCGCCTTCATCCAGGACGTGGCGCGCGCCACCGGCACCACCTTCATCATCGATCCCGCCGTGCAGGGCAGCGTCAGCATCACCCGCGACGTCGCCATGGACGAGTCGGAGCTGCTCGGGGTGCTGCTCGCGGTGCTGCGGGCCAATGGCCTGGTCGCGCTGAGCGCCGGCCCCGGCGCGTACCGGGTGGTGCCCGACGCCCAAGCGCTGCAGTCTCCCGGCGGCGGCTACGGCGCATCCGCCTTCACCACCCAGGTGCTGCCGCTGTCGACCGTCGACGCGCGCATCGCCGCCGAGACCCTCAAGCCGCTGATCGGCCGCGGCGGCGTGGTGGCGCCGACGCCCCAGGGCAACGCGCTGCTGATCGCCGACTACGCCGACAACATCCGCCGCATCCGCGGCCTGGTCGCGCAGATCGACAGCGACACCGCCGGCATCGACACCGTGACGCTGCGCAACAGCTCGGCGCGCGAAGTCGCGGCCACGGTCACCCAGCTGTTTGGCGGCGGCGAAGGCCGCGGCGGCCAGCTGTCGATCCAGGCCGTCGAGGGCAGCAATTCGATCGTGGTGCGTGGCGCGCCGAGCGCCGTGCAGCGCGTGGTGCAGACCATCCTCGACCTTGACCGCCGCGCCGAGCGCACCAGCGGCGTGCGCGTGTTGCGCCTGCAGCACGCCAGCGCCGAGCAGCTGCTGCCGGTGCTGCAGCAGCTGGTCGGCCAGTCGCCCGACGGCGACGGCGCAGCCGACTCCGCGGCCGCAGGCACGGCGGCGGCGGGCGACACCACCAGCGCCCAGGTGATCAGCGCGATGCCCGGCAAGCGCCCGACGATCGTGCGCTATCCCGGCTCCAACGCGCTGATCATCAACGCCGACCCCGAGACCCAGCGGCTGCTGGTCGATGTCATCACCCAGCTCGACACCCGCCGCGAACAGGTGCTGGTGGAGGCGATCGTGGTCGAGATCTCCGACAACGCCGCGCGCCGACTCGGTGCCCAGCTGCTGGTGGCGGGCAAGGAAGGCAGCAACGTGCCCTTCCTCGCCACCCAGCACCCCGGCGCCGGCACCGGGATCATGCCGCTGGCTGGCGGCTGGTATGCCGAACAGCAGCGCCGGGCAGGCAACGGCGACGATGACGGCGTGCTCGACCTCGCCCGCCGCGCGGCGGTGCAGTCGCTGCTGGGTATCAACGGTGCGCTCGGCGGCATCGCCGGCAGCAACGACAACGCGACCTTCGGCCTGATCATCGACGCGGTGAACAGCGACACCGCGTCCAACCTGCTGTCCACGCCCTCGATCCTGACCCTCGACAACGAGGAGGCGCGGATCCTCGTCGGCCAGGAAGTGCCGACCACCAGCGGCGAGGTGCTGGGCGACAACAACTCCAACCCCTTCCGCACCATCGAGCGCCAGGACGTGGGCATCCAGCTCGAGGTCACGCCGCAGATCAACGCCGGCGGCGGCATCACCCTGACCCTGCGCCAGGAAGTGTCGTCGATCGCCGGGCCGGTCAGCGACGACTTCTCCGAGCTGGTGCTCAACAAGCGCGAGGTCGAGACGCAGGTGCTGGTCGACGACGGCGAGATCGTCGCGCTGGGCGGGCTGCTCGACCAGAGCGACCGCAACACGCTGTCGAAGGTCCCGCTGCTGGGTGACATCCCGATCGTCGGCCACCTGTTCCGCCACCGCTCGCGCTCGCGCGACAAGACCAACCTCATGGTGTTCATCCGCCCGACCATCGTGCGCAGCACCGCCGACGCGCAGGCGATGAGCGCCGGGCGCTACGGCTACATGCGCGGCCAGCTGCCGGTGATGGGCGAGCGCGAGACCGCGCTGGACGAGCTGGTCCGCGAGTACCTGCGGACGACGCCACCGTCGATGCCGGACCCTGCGATGCCCGCGCCCGCACCTGCGCCCCTCTCCGCGCCTGTCGCCGCGCCGGTGTCACCGTCTCCCGCCGCCGATCCCGAATGAGCGAACCTCTTCCCGCACTCGCCTACGCCTTCGCCAAGCACCAGGGCGTGGTGCTGCTGGCGCTGGGCGCGCGCGCGCACGTGGGCCTGCGCGAGGACGCCGATCCCGTGGCCCTGCTGGAAGCGCGACGCAGCCTGGGCGTGGAGCTCGACGTCGAAGTGCTGCCACGCAGCGTCTTCGACCGCCGCCTGTCCGAGCTCTATGCCGACGCCGCCATGGCCGGCGCCGGCGGCGAACTGGATCTCCCCGGGGACCTCGATGCGCTGGCCGGCGACATCCCCGCCACCGCCGACCTGCTCGACGCGCAGGACGACGCGCCGGTGATCCGCCTGATCAACGGCCTGATCGCCGAAGCCGCGCGCATCGGCGCCTCCGACGTCCACATCGAACCCTTCGAGTCCGGCCTGGTCGTGCGCATGCGCGTGGACGGCGTGATGCGCGAGGCGCTGCGCCTGCCCGGCCGCATCGCCCCGCTGCTGGTGTCGCGCGTGAAGGTGATGGCGCGCCTGGACATCGCCGAGAAGCGCCTGCCGCAGGACGGCCGCATCGGCCTGACGATGGGCAGCAAGGCGCTGGACGTGCGCGTGTCCACCCTGCCCGCGCGCGGCGGCGAGCGCGTGGTGATGCGCATCCTCGACAAGGACCAGGGCACGCTGACGCTCGAGGGTCTCGGGATGCAGCCACACGTGCTGGAAGCGTTGCAGCGCGCGCTGCGGCAGCCCAACGGCATCGTGCTGGTGACCGGCCCCACCGGCGCCGGCAAGACCACGACGCTGTATTCGGCGCTGGCCTCGCTCAACGACGGCCGCCGCAACATCCTCACCGTCGAGGACCCGGTCGAATACGCCATCGACGGCGTCGGCCAGACCCAGGTCAACGCGCGCGTGGGCATGAGCTTCGCCACCGGGCTGCGCGCCATCCTGCGCCAGGATCCGGACGTGGTGATGGTCGGCGAGGTGCGCGATCCCGAGACCGCGCAGATCGCGGTGCAGGCGAGCCTGACCGGCCACCTGGTGCTGTCGACCGTGCACACCAACGACGCGCCGGGCGCGGTGACGCGATTGCGGGACATGGGCATCGAACCTTTCCTGCTCGCGTCGAGCCTGCGGCTTGTGGTGGCGCAGCGGCTGCTGCGGCGGCTGTGCACGGCGTGTCGCGAACCCGTCACCGACGAGGGCCGCACCAGCGCACTGCGACTTCTCGGTGCCGGCTCCGACGCCTATCGCGTCGTGTCCGTGGCCGACGCCGACGCCGACGTCAACGCCGATGTCGATGCCGACGCCTGCATCGACATCCAAGCCACGCTCTACCGCGCCGCGGGCTGCGCGCAGTGCAGCTACACCGGCTACGCCGGACGCCTGGGCATCCACGAAGCGCTGCAGATCGACGAGCGCATGCGCCAGCTGATCGGTGCCAACGCCGATGAAGACGCCTTGGCCGCGGCGGCCTTCGCGGGCGGCCAGCGCCTGGGCGATGCCGCCCGCGCCGCCGTGCTGCGCGGCGAGACCACGCTCGAGGAAGCCATGCGCGTCACCCGCCAGGAGCTGAAGGACCATGGCGGCGTTTGAGTATTCCGCGCTCGACATGCAGGGGCGCAGCCGCGACGGCGTGATCGACGCCGGCAACGCCGCCGAGGCGCGGCGCCTGCTGGAAGGCCGCCGGCTGCTGCCGGTGCGCGTGGAGCCGGCCACCGTGCGCGCGGAGCAGGTCTCGCGCGGCGGCGGCCGCTTCCGCGCCAGGGACCTGACCCTGCTCACGCGCCAGCTCGCGACGCTGGTGGCGGTGGCGCCGCTGGAGGAAGCGCTGCGCACCATCGGCAGCCAGTCCGAACGCCCGGCGGTACGGCGCGTGGTCATGGCCACCCACGCCCGCGTGGTCGAGGGCTTCCGCCTGTCCGATGCCATGGCGCGCGAGCCCCGCGCCTTCCCGCCGCTGTACCGGGCGATGGTCGCCGCCGGCGAAGGCACCGGAGCGCTTCCCGCGATCCTCGAGCGCCTGGCCGACCTGCACGAGCGCGACCAGCAGGTGCGCGGCAAGCTGGTCTCGGCGCTGGTGTACCCGGCGGCGCTGGCGGTGACCGCGGTGCTGGTGGTGATCGCGCTGATGGTCTTCGTGGTGCCGAAGGTGGTGGAGCAGTTCGAGTCCATGGGCCGCGAGCTGCCGCTGCTGACCCGGATCGTGATCGGCTTCTCCGAACTTCTCTCCACGTGGTGGCTGCCGATGGCCGTGCTGCTGGCCGCCGCCGCGATCACGGCATCGCGGCTGCTGCGCAGGCCGGCACTGCGTCGCCGGTTCGATGCCGCGCTGCTGCGCCTGCCGCTGCTCGGCCGGCTGCTGCGCGACGTCCACGCCGCGCGCATGGCACGCACGCTGGCCACCATGTCCGACAGCGGCCTGCCGCTGATCGAGGGCCTGGCGATCACCGCGCGCACCGTCGGCAACAGCGTGCTGCGCGAGGCCACCGAGTCGATGGTCGAGGTCATCCGCGAGGGCGGCAGCCTGTCGGGCGCGATGAAGCGCGCCGCGGTGTTCCCGCCGACCCTGCTGTACATGGCCACCAGCGGCGAGGACAGCGGGCGCCTGGCGCCGATGCTCGACCGCGCCGCCGACTACCTCGAACGCGAGTTCAACACCTTCACCACGGCGGCGATGAGCCTGCTCGAACCCCTGATCATCATCGTGCTGGGCGCGATGGTGGCGGTGATCGTGCTGGCCATCCTGCTGCCGATCCTGCAGTTCAACGCCCTCGTGGCCGGCTGACCGGAGGCCGACATGCACCACCGCACCCACCCCTTCCTTCTTGCATCCCGCCTGCGTCGCCACCACGCCACGCGCGCGGGCCGTCATCGCGGTGCCGGCTTCACCCTGGTCGAACTGATGGTCGCGATCGTGATCATCGGCCTGCTGTCGACGGTGGTGATGATCAACGTCATGCCCAGCCAGGACCGCGCGATGGCCGAAAAGGCGCGCGCCGACATCTCGGTGCTCGAGCAGGCGCTGGAGACCTACCGGCTCGACAACATGGCCTACCCGACCACCGCGCAGGGGCTGGACGCACTGCTGACGGCGCCATCGGGCCTCGCGCGGCCGGAGCGCTACCGCAAGGGCGGCTACATCCGCCGCCTGCCGGAGGATCCGTGGGGCCAGGCCTACCAGTACCGCCAGCCCGGCCGCAGCGGCGGCTTCGATGTCTACTCCTTCGGCGCCGACGTGGCCGAGGGCGGCGACGGCGACGGCGCCGACATCGGCAACTGGCGCTGAGGCCGGAGCATGCGGCGCGCGCGTGGCTTCACCCTGGTCGAGCTGATGGTGACCCTGGTCGTCATCGGCCTGGCCGGCGCGGCCGTGGCGCTGACCCTGCCCACCGGTGACGACATGCTGCGGAAGGACGCCGACAGGTTCGCCGCCCGCCTGGGCCACGCACGCGACGAAGCCATCCTCGGCATGCGCGCGGTGGAGGTCGCGGTGACCGCGCGCGGCTACGGCTTCTCGCGCCGCCGCTTCGAGGGCTGGCAGCCCATCGACGGCCGCGCCTTCGCCGCCGTGGACTGGACGCGGGGCACCCGGCCGCAGCTGGCCCGGCGCGATGCGCCGCTGGCGATCCGCTTCGATCCCACCGGCGCGGCCACGCCAGCCGCCCTGGTGCTGCTGCGCGACGGCGAGCGCGTGCGGGTCTCGGTCGACGGCGGCGGCGTGGTGAAGGTCGATGGCCAGCATCGCTGACGCCGGCGCGCGTTCGTGCGGCGGGCGTTCGTGCGGCGAGCGCGGCGGCCGCCACGGCGCCGGCTTCTCCCTGATCGAGATGCTCGTCGCCCTGGTGGTGTTCGCGCTGGCCGTGCTCGGCCTGCTCAACCTGGCCGGCGAAAGCACGCGCACGGCGGTGGCGATCGAGGAGCGCGTGCTGGCCGCCATCGTCGCCGACAGCGTCGCGGTCGAAGCCGCCGTGGTCGACCTGCGCGAACTGGGTCCGGATGCCGAAGGCCACGAGGACGCCGGCGGCCGCGACTGGCGCTGGACCCGCACCACCGCCGCGACCGCCGACCCGGAGCTGCTGCGCGTCGACATCCGCGTGTCGCCGCCCGGCGAGTCACGGGTGGCGGCCGAGGTGTCGCTGTTCCGGAGCATGCCGCAATGAGGCAGGCCGGCGGCTTCACCCTGCTTGAGGTCATGGCGTCGTTGGCGATCTTCGGCCTGATCGCCGCGGCCGGCGTCGCCGTGATGGCCTACGCCGCCGACAGCCAGGGCGTGCTGCGCGAGCGCATGGACCGGCTGGGCGAGCTGCAGCGCGCGCGCGCGCTCCTGCGCACCGACCTCTCGCAGGCCGCCGTGCGTCTGGTGCGCCGCGCGGACGGCAGCGCCGGGCGCCATGCCTTCATCGGCGGACGGCCCGGCGAGGCCGGACCGCTGTTCGCCTTCGTCCGCCGCGGCCACGAGAACCCGGACGGCGCGGCGCGCGCCTCGCTGGAATACGTCGAATACCACATCGCCGATGGCCGCCTGGAGCGGAGCGCGCGCGCATCGCTCGACGGTGCCACCGCGCCGGCTGCGCGCGTCCTGCTGGACGGCATCACCGCCGCGCGCGTGGCCTACTTCACCGACCGGGCCTGGAACGACGGCTGGCGCGGCGGCGCAACCACGCTGCCCGAAGCGGTGGAACTGGAGCTCCAACTCGAGTCGGTCGGCCGGGTCCGCCAGCGCTTCCTGCTGCCGGGGATGGCGCCATGACCCGCACCCCGGCTCCGCGGCCATCCAATCGCCGGCGCCTTGCGCGCCGCCGCGCACCGCGTCGCGCGGCCCAGTCCGGCGCGGCCCTGCTGACCGTGCTCCTGCTGGTCGCGGTGATGACCGTGCTGCTGGTCGCGGTCATGGACGACATTCGCTTCGCGCTGCGCCGTACCGGCAACGCGCAGGCACTGGCGCAGGCGCAGTGGTACGCGCTGGGCAGCGAGCAGCTCGCCCGCGCCCGCATCCACCAGCTCGACCGCGACGGCCGGACCACCCTCGCTGGCGGCTGGAACGGGCGACCCTTCCTGTTCCCGATCGACGGCGGCGTGATGCAGGTGCGGCTCGACGACGCCAGCGCCTGCTTCAACCTCAACAGCGTGGTCGAGGGCGCGCCGGGCCAGTGGCGCCGGCGCGAGGCCGGCGTGCAGCAATACCTGGCCCTGCTGGAGGCGCTGGAATTCGACAGCGCCAGGGCCAACGCGATGGCCGACGCGCTGGTCGACTGGATCGACCAGGACCCGCACCCGGGCCGCGCCGGCGCCGAGGATCCGGCCTATGCCGCACGCAGCCCGGGCGACCGCACGTCGGGCGCGCTGCTGGCCGAGGCCAGCGAACTGCGCGCCATCGCCGCCCACGATGCCGCCGCCTATGCGCGGCTGCGCCCGCACGTCTGCGCCCAGCCCGAGGCGGCGCTGTCGCCGATCAACGTCAATACGCTGGAAGACGGCGATGCGGTGCTGCTGGCGATGCTGGGCGACAACCGGCTGGACACGGCGGCGGCCCGGCGCGTGCTGGCCGCGCGCCCGGCCGGGGGCTGGCCGGACCTGCAGGCCTTCGCGGCGCAGCCCGCGATCCGCGCCGCCGGCCTGCCCGACCATGCGCTGCAGCAGATCAGCCTGCGCACACGCTGGTTCGCGCTCGAAACCCGGGTCGAGCATGCCGGCGCCGAAGTGGTGCTGAGCGCGCTGTTCGACCGCGACTCCCAAGGCCCCGCGCGCCTGGTGGCGCGCCGCTGGACACACGACGAATGAGCACCCGCATCCTGTTCCTCCCGCCCGACGGCGCGGACGACGCCCGCCTGCTGGACCTGGACGACGGCGGCCGCGTGCGCGCGCAGGCGACGCTGCCACCGGGCACGGCCGCGCCCGATGCGCCGGATGCGCGGCGCACCGTGCTGGTCGTGCCCGGCGGACCGGTGCGCATCGAGCAGCTGCCGCTGGCCGCGCACAGCGAGGCGCAGGCCCTGGCCGCCGCCCGTGCGCTGCTGGCGGGCAGGCTCGCGCGCCCCGTCGCGCTGCACGTCGTGCTGGATGCCGACCACGGTGCCGCGCTGCGGACCGTCGCCGCCGTCGAGGCCGACAGCCTGCGCGGCTGGCTGGCGCAGGCGGCCGCCTTCGGCCTGCGGCCGGACGCGGCGGTGCCGGAAGCGCTGCTCCTGCCCGATCCGGATGCAGGCGCCGTGCACCTGTTCGACGCCGGCGACCGCTGGCTGGTCCGCGGCGACGGCCTGGCCTTCAGCGCCGAGCCCGGGCTCGCCCGCCGGGTGCTGGGCGACCGCGAACCGTCGCACTTCGACGGTGGCTTGGAACAGCTCGCCGCCCGCGCCCTGCAGCCGCCGTTGGACCTGCTGCAGGGCGACTTCGCACCCGCGGCTGCCGGTCGCCGCCCCTCCGGGCGGCGGCTGGCCTGGCTGGCCGTGGCCCTGGCCGCCTCGCCGCTGCTGCTGGTCGCGGCCCAGGCGCTGCGGCTCGAGCTGGCCGCGCGCGCCCTGGAGTCACGCGCCGTCGCGGTGCTGGACGCCGCGTTGCCGGCGGTCCAGGGCGGCGCGGCCACGGCGGGCACGTCCGACGGCCAGGCCGGGCGCCTGCGCGCCGTGCGCGAGCCGCGCGCGTTCGCCGCCGCCTCCGGTGCGCTGTTTGCGGCGGTGGCGGCGCGCCCCGGCACGCACCTCGTCGAGCTCGAGTACGCGCGCGGCGACCGCCTGCGTGCCCTGCTGTTCCATCGCGATGCCAGGGACCTCGAAGCCCTGCGCGGCTTCCTGCGTGGCGACGGCTGGGAGCTGGTGGAAGGCGGCAGCGTCGACGTCGCCGGCGGCCTGCACACCGGCCTGGTCCTGGAGCCTGCGGCATGAACGACACCGTGGTCCGCCTGCGCCGCTGGTGGCAGGCCCGCGAACCGCGCGAGCGCGCCATGCTCGCGCTCATGGCGGCGCTGCTGGCCTGCTTCGCCTGGTGGTACGGCCTGCTGTGGCCGCTGCGCAGCCTGTACGACGCGGCCGAGGCACGCCATGACCACGCCGCGGCGGCGCTGCAGGCCGTCGAGGCGGACGTCGCGGCCCTTGGCGGGCACGGCGGCGCGCGCAGCGCGGCCCCCGGCGGCGAAGCGCTGCAGCGCCTGGTCCTCGACAGCGCGCGTGACGCCGGCCTGGCGCCCGGCCGCCAGCGCACCACCGCCGAGGGCGCCTTCGTCGTCGAATTCGACCGCGCGGCGTCGCCGGCGCTGTTCGGCTGGCTGGGTGGGCTGGTCGAGGCGCGGGGTGTGGCGCCTTCGACGCTGCGCGTGGAACGCGCGGACGGCCAGCTGCGCGCCGAGGTCGGATTCGGCGGCGGGGCTGCGCGGTGAGCGCGCGCGGCCTGGCCCTGTGGTTCGCCGGCGCCTTCGCCGTCGCGATGCTGCTTGCTGCGCCGCTGCAGCTTGCGGTGACGCAGCTCGGGCTGCCGCCCGGCTTGTCCGCTGCCGGCGTCGACGGGAGCGTGTGGCGGGGGCGCCTGCGCCAAGCGCGGTGGCATGGCATCGCGCTGGGCGACGTGCGCACAGGCCTGTCGCCGCTGCCGCTGCTGGCGGGGCGCCAGCGCATCCGGCTGCGGACCCCGCAGGCGTCGCTGTCGCTGCATGCCGGCCCGGTGCGCGGCGTGTCCGGCGCCAACGGCCTGCTGCCGCTGCCCGCCGTGTCGGGTCTTGGGCTGCGCGCATCGCTGGAGGATGCGCGCCTGCTGTTCGACGCCGGCGGCTGCCGCGAGGCCGGCGGCCGGGTGCGGGTGGACGTGGCGGTGCCGGGCGATGTGCTGCCGCCGCTGCGGCTGGCGGGAACGCCGGCCTGCGATGGCGCCGTCGGCCGGCTCGCACTCCTGCCCGAGGACGCGGCCGGCCCGCTGTGGCTCGAAGCCACCCTGACCGTGGAGGCGGACGGCCGCCGCTCGCTGCAGGCGCTGGCGCGGAGCGACGATCCAGTGCTGCGGGCAGCGCTGGTGGCCCATGGCTTCCAGGACGCGCCGGGCGGGCTCAGCCGGCTCATCGAGGCCCCCGGATCCCACTGAACGCGCTGCAAGCCGCCCCGCGATGGGACGCACCGTCCCCGGGCCGTCACCGGCGCGCACGCTAGACTTCACGGTCCCCCGCATGACAGTCCCGCGACGATCCCATGAAATTCCTGTTGCCGCCCATCGCTCTCCTTGCCGCCGCCTGCCTGGTGCCCGCCCACGCCGAGGTGCCGCTGGGCACGGTCGCGGGCTCCGACGTGGCGTTCGAGGGCATGTTCCAGGTCGACGGCTACTGGTTCGACAACGACGTGCTCGACCTCGACGCGCGCCCGGACGGCCGTGACCGCGCCACCGGCGTGCGCCGGTTCGAGCTGGCGCTCAAGGGCAGCGGCCCCGGCGGCCTCGGCTGGGTGCTCGGCTACGACGTCTACAACGAGACCTACCTCGACAACAACCTGACCTGGTCGTTCGGCGGCGACGGTGCGCCGAAGCACACCCTGCTGTTCGGCCAGTCCAAGCAGCCCAACAGCCTCGAGGAGCTGTCCTCGTCGCGCAACAACGACTTCATCGCCAAGGCCGCGGCCACCAGCACCTTCGCCACCGGCCGCCGCCTCGGCGCCTCGTGGGGCTATGACGCCGAGGACCACGGCGCCACCGTCAGCTGGTTTGGCCGCAACCTCGACGACGACGCGGGCGGCGCCGGCTATGGCGCGCGCGGCTGGTGGGCGCCGGTGCGTGAGGACGGCCGCGTGCTGCACCTGGGCCTGAGCCACGTCGACCGCGACACCGAGGCCGATGCGCTGCGCCTGCGCGCGCGCCCGAACGCCGACATGGCGGCCGTGCGCATGGTCGACAGCGGTGCCCTGGCCGACGTCGACCGCCTGGCGACCACCGGCGTGGAGGCGATGTGGATCAGCGGTCCGCTCAAGCTGCAGGGCGAGTACTTCCTGGCCAGCGCCGACCGCATCGGCAATCCCGGCTATGACGCCAGCGGCGGCTACGCCAGCGCCCTGTGGACGCCCGGCGGTGGCACCTGGGGCTACCGCGGCGGCCTGCCGCGCACCAGCGTCGCCGACGCCGGCCTGTGGCAGTTCGGCCTGCGCTACGACCAGCTCGACCTCGACGACGGCGCGGTGCGCGGGGGCCGCATGGAAGCCTGGACGGTCGGCGTCAACTGGTACTGGCGCAACAACACCAAGCTGATGCTGAACTACGTCGACGTCGCCAGCCGGCGCACCGACCCGGCGACCGGAGCCCGCATCGACGACGATCCGTCGATCCTCGAGGCGCGCGTCCAGCTGCACTGGTAATCGCGTCACACGGGCGTCGTCAAACCGCCACACGGACGACACCCTGGCGCGCCAGGCTTCGGTCAAACCGGAGCCCTCCATGCGCTACGCCATCGTCACCGAGACCTATCCGCCCGAAGTCAACGGCGTCGCCCTGACCGTGCGCGAGCTGGAGCGGGGCCTACGCGGCCGCGGCCACGAGGTGGAGCTGGTGCGCCCGCGCCAGCACCGGCAGGACCCGGGCGGCGATGGCCAGCTGCTGACCGCCGGACTGCGGCTGCCGCTGTACGCCGGCCTGCGGTTCGGCCTGCCGGCGGCGGCGCGGCTGCGCCGGCGCTGGCGCCGGAACCGCCCCGACGCGGTCTACATCGCCACCGAAGGCCCCCTGGGCTGGTCGGCGATGCGCGCCGCACGCGCCCTCGGCATCCCGGTCTCCTCGGGCTTCCACACCCGCTTCGACCACTACATGCGCGACTACGGCCTGCCCCTGCTGCAGCCGGTGGCGTTGGCGTGGATGCGGCGCTCCCACAACCGCTCCGCGGCCACCCTGGTCCCGACCCGGAAGCTGCGCACCGAACTGGAGACGCTCGCCTTCAGCCGGGTCGTGCACCTGGCGCGCGCCGTCGACACCCGGCGCTTCGATCCCGCCCACCGCGACGAGGCGCTGCGTGCACGCTGGGGCCTGGGCCCCGACGACCTCGCCGTGATCCACGTCGGCCGCGTCGCCGCGGAAAAGAACCTCGAGCTGGCGATCCGCGCCTTCCGCGCGCTGCAGGCCCTGCGTCCGGACGCGCGATTCGTCTGGGTCGGCGACGGCCCCGGCATGGCCGCCATCCGCGAGGCCAACCCCGACTTCATCCACTGCGGCCTGCAGCGCGGCGAAGCGCTGGCCCGCCACTTCGCCAGCGCCGACCTGTTCCTGTTCCCGAGCCTCTCGGAGACCTTCGGCAACGTGACCATCGAGGCCATGGCCAGCGGGGTGGCCACGGTGGCCTTCCGCTACGGCGCCGCGGCCGAGCACCTGCGCCATGGCGCGCACGGCGCCGCCATCGACCCGCACGACGAGGCCGGCTTCATCGCCGCCGCCTGCCGCCTGTCGCTCGAGGACGCGTCGCGCCGCGCGATGGGCGCGGCGGCCCGCACCGCCGTGCAGTCGCTGCGCCCGGCGCAGGTCGCCGCGGACTTCGACGCGGTGCTGCACGGCATCGCCCGCCGCGGGAGCCCTGCCGATGCCCACGCCGCCCTCGCCTGACCGCCTCGCCGGCGACCGCCTGCTGTGCCTGCGCACCAACGCCTGGTGCGCACGGACCGGCGTGCTGCAGGTCTTCGCCACCGTCAGCCGGCTGGGCGACGGGATCGGCTGGTACCTGCTGATGGCGGCGATGGTGCTGGCCGACGGCGTCGACGGCCTGCGCGCCTCGGCACACATGGCCGCGACCGGCGCGCTGGCCCTGCTGCTGTACACGACGCTCAAGCGCCGGACGCGCCGTCCGCGGCCGTTCGCCGCCGACGTGCGGATCCGCGCCTGGATCGCGCCGCTGGACGAGTTCAGCTTTCCCTCGGGACACACGCTGCATGCGGTGTCCTTCAGCATCGTCGCCCTGGCCCACTATCCGCAGCTGGCCTGGCTGCTGCTGCCGTTCACGGCCCTGGTGGCGCTGTCGCGCGTGGTGCTGGGCCTGCACTGGCCCAGCGACGTGCTGGCGGCGCTCCTCATCGGCGGAGGCCTGGGTGCCCTGTCGCTGCGCCTCGGCCTGCCGCTGCTGCCGGGCTGAGCTCCGCGGCGCGCTGGCCGGTCCCGGCGCCCCGCCGCGTAGAACCGGGTAGCAGCCGATGCCCATCGGCCGCAGCCCACCGCAGGGGAGCCCCATGGGACTGAGTTCGAAGGACTTCCACTTCTGGACCCGGCGCGCCGCGATCGCCGGCATCAACACCCTCCAGACCATGCTGCCGCCGATGCGCAACTACCCGCGGGTCCAGTTCCACATGGACACCGTGTTCTGGCACTGCGCCGCGCACGGCTTCCCGCTGCACCGGCCGCGCATCCTCGATCCGTTCTCGGGCTCGGGCATCAACATGTCGCACAGCTACGTCGACCGGGCCGGGACCGCGCACCTGTGCGACATCGACCAGGACTACGCCAAGCTCGCCGGCAAGCTCGCGCCCAACGTCACCGCGATCCACGGCGACAGCTTCCGCATGCTCAACGAGGGCGATCCGCGGCTCGGCGTCTACGACCTGATCGTGCTCGACAACAACCTCGGCGGCGTCTACTACGACTACTGCGAGCACTTCGACGCGATGCCCGCGGTCTTCCGCTACTTCGACCCGGAGGCGCCGCACGTGGTGCTGGCGCTGAACTTCATCACCGATCCCGAGCAGATGAACGCCGACCCGCGCTTCGCCACGCCCAGCTTCGAGCAGCAGATGGCGCGACGGGCGGACTTCTACCAGACCACCGAGCGCCGGATCACGCCCGCCACGGGTGCGGCGGCCTACGCGCGCGAGGCGAAGAAGGAGGGCTGGGAGGTGGTCGGACACGCGCTGGCACCGCGCGCCGAATTCTTCCACTTCCTGCTGCTGTTCATGCGCCGGGCGACGACCGTCGGCAACTGAGCACGCCACGGCTCAGCGCGCCGTCGCCGGCATGCCCGCGCCGACGCGGTACCAGTCGATCCTGCGGGTCACCACCATGATCGCGGCCAGGACCACGAACAGCAGCCCCGCGCCCAGCACCAGGGCGTTGTCCTCGGACACCAGCAGGCCGTAGAGCGCGGCGTACAGGGTCGCCAGCATCGCGGCGAAACCGGCGCCGCGCGCCGCGCCGCCCAGCACCGCCGACAGGTAGAACCCGATCAGGCCGATGCAGGCCACCGCCGCCGCCAGGTAGGCCAGGCCGAAGGCGATGTGTTCGCCCAGGCTGACCAGCAGCAGGAAGAACACCGCGATCGCGAGTCCGACCAGGGCGTACTGGATCGGGTGGATCGGCTGCTGCCGGATCAGTTCGAACATGAAGAAGGCGATGAAGGTCAGCAGCACGAACAGCAGGCCGTACTTGGTGGCGCGCTCCGCCTGCAGGTAGGCGTTCACCGGATCGACCAGGGTCACGCCGGCGGCGTCCGGATCGCCGGTGCCGGCGGTGTGCGCCAGCGACGCATGGCGGCGGTAGCGGGCCTGGGCTTCGGTGGCGAGCGAGGCCAGCTTCCAGCGCGCCTCGAAGCCCGCCTGGCCGATGTCGTGCACCGGCGACAGTCCCTCGAAGCGCGGGTGCCGCCAGCTCGAGCGCAGCCGCAGGTCGTTGTCGCGCGCCAGCGGCAGCATCGCGAACGATTCGGTGCCGCGCACCTCGAGCTCGAGCCGGCTGCCGAAGGCGAGGCGCGCACCGGGCACCGGCGTGTCCAGCCGCGCATGCACGCCGGGCCCGTCCTCGTGGCCGATGCCCTCGACCAGGGCGAGCGGGCGCCCGTCGACCTGCAGCCGCGGCAGGTCGCGCAGGCCACGCACGTCGGCGATCCCGAAGGCCAGCCAGGGCTCGCCGATGCGGCGGTCGCTGCCCTCGGGCGCGTCGTCGGGGATGCTGGCGTCGAAGCGTGCCTGCAGCGTGCCCTGCCACTGGTACACCCGGACCTCGTGCAGCCCGCGCCGGCGGACCTCCGGCGCCAGCGCACCGTCCACGACCAGGGCTTCCGGGAAGAAGGTCCAGTGCCGCGTGCGCCGGCGCAGCGTCGTGCGCATGACCCCGGCCGGATCGGCGACCTGCTCGCGCACCTCCTCGCTGTAGGGGACCACCAGCACCGGACCGGACAGCACCTGGCGGCCGCCGTGGCTGGCCGCGATGCCGGTCACCGCCTCCGCGCGCCGCGCCTGCCGCTCCTGGACCACGCCGCGCACCATCGACAGCGGCACCAGGATCGCAACCGTCATCGCCGCCACCATCAGGATCTTCACCCACAAGCGCATGTCCCACTCCCGTTGGAAACCGGGCACAGGCTGCCGCTGCGGGATGTGCGCAGCGCGGCGCGACGGTGAGGCGGGGGTGAAGCGCCGCGATCAGCCGACGGGCAGCACCAGCGAGGCGAGCGCGCCACCGCCCGCGCGGTTGTGCAGCGCCGCGTGGCCCCCGTGCAGCTGGGCCACCTCGGCGACGAAGGTCAGGCCGATGCCGCTGCTGCGGCCGCCCTCGCCCGGGCGCGGCAGCGAGTAGAAGCGGGCGAAGACCTGCTCGAGCGCGAAGTCCGGGACCCCGGGGCCGTCGTCGGCCACCTCGATGCGCACGCCCGCGGCGTCGACCCGCAGCGCCACCGCGACGGTGCCGCCGCGCGGCGAGAAGGCGATCGCGTTGTCCACCAGGTTCTCCAGCGCCTGGCGCAGCAGGAAGGCGTCACCATCAGGGCTGGGCAGCGGTTCGTCCGCGTCCAGCGCCAGGTCGACGCCCGCGGCGCGCAGTCGCGGCATCACCGCGTCCGCGACCTCGCGCGCCACCGCGGCGAGATCCACCGGCGCGGCGTGCTCCAGCCGCTGGCGGTGCTCGACCGCCGCCAGCGCCAGCAGCTTGTCGATCATCCCCGCCATGCGTTCGCTCTGCGTGCCGATGTGGCTGGCGAAACGTCGGCGGTCGGCCTCGGGCAGCGGCGATTCGAGCAGCTCGGCCGAGCCGCGGATCGCCGCCAGCGGCGACTTCAGCTCATGGGTCAGCGTGTGCACGTAGCGTTCGACGTAGCGCCGATCCTCGAGGCGTTCGCGCATGGTTTCCAGTGCCCGGCCCAGGTCGCCGAACTCGCCGGCGGCGTCGGGCGGCGACGCGCGTTCGCCGGCGGTCACCGCGTCGGCGTAGCGGCGCAGCGCGCCGAGCTGGCGCGACAGCCACCACGCGGCCGACAGCCCCACCAGCAGCGCGGTGCCGAGCAGCACCAGGCCCCAGCGCAGGATCACGCCCTCGCTGCGCGCGATGAACGGCGCCATCGCGCGGTTGGGCTTGGACACGGTCAGCGCGCCGACGATGCGTGCGCCGTCGCGGATCGGCGCCGCCACGTGCATGACCGAGCTGGCGTCGTCGTCCGGGTCGCTGCGCGTGGAACGCGCGCCGTAGCGTCCGCGCAGGGTCAGGTGGACGTCGTTCCAGCGCGAATGGTCGGCGCCCAGTTCGCGTCCGGCGGAGTCGAAGACCACGATGCCGCGCGCGTCGGCGATGGTGATGCGGTAGCTCGACTCGCGCTTCTCGAAGCCCCAGATGCCGGCACCGATGTCGCGTCCGGCCAGCGCGCGCACGCGGCTGGCGAAGGCGCCCTCGTTGATCCGGCCCGCGAGGAAGTCGTCGGTGGCCAGCTCGGCCAGCACGTTGGCGGTATCCACCAGCGTGTCCTCCATCGCCTGGCGCACCCCCGGCTTGACCTCGCGCAGGAACACCTGGCCCAGCAGCAGCGCGGCCAGCGCCACGATCACGAAGTAGCCGAGCAGGATGCGCAGGCCGATGCGCATGCTCAGCCCGCGTCGATCGAATAGCCGATGCCGCGGTGGGTGCGGATCGGGTCGGCGCCGGCGTCGCGCTCGCGCAGCTTGGCGCGCAGCGTCTTGACGTGGGTGTCGACGGTCCGCTCGCCGCTTTCGGGCGCGTCGGGCCAGGCGCGGTCGAGCAGCTGCGCGCGGGCCAGGATCGCGCCGGGGCGGCGCAGCAGTTCGGCCAGCAGCGCGTACTCGTGCCGGGTGAGGTCGAGGGCATGGCCGTCGAAGCGGATCCGGCGCGCCTCGGGATCGTGCTCGAAGCGCCCCGCGCGCTGCGGCCCACCGGCACCCGCGGCGTGGTGCCGGCGCAGCCGTGCGCGGACCCGCGCCACCAGCTCGCGCGGGGAGAACGGCTTGGCCACGTAGTCGTCGGCGCCCAGCTCCAGGCCCAGCACGCGGTCCACCTCGTCGCTGCGCGCGGTCAGGAACACCAGCGGCAGCGCGCTGAAGGCACGCAGCTGGCGGCAGACCTCGAAGCCGCCGATATCCGGCAGGCTGACGTCGAGCAGCACCAGGTCGATGCCGCCTGCACGCACGCGCTCGGCCACGCCGCGGCCGAGCATCCGGTGCTCGACGGTGAAGCCCTCGGCGCGCAGCGCGTAGGCCACGGTGTCGGCGATCGCCGGATCGTCCTCGACCAGGAGCACGGTGGATGGCGCGGGCGCGGCGTCGACGGACATGGCGCGCAGCATACCGGGCGCCGCGGCGGCCAGCGGCCCGGTATCCTGCAGCGATGAACTACCGCCACGCGTTCCATGCCGGCAACCACGCCGACGTCCTCAAGCACGTCGTCGTGCTCGCCCTGTGCGATGCGCTGGTGGCCAAGCCCGCACCGCTGTTCGCGCTCGACACCCATGCCGGCCGCGGGCTCTACCGGCTGTCGGGT
Source organism: Luteimonas sp. MC1750 (assembly GCF_016615955.1). NCBI lineage: Bacteria > Pseudomonadati > Pseudomonadota > Gammaproteobacteria > Lysobacterales > Lysobacteraceae > Luteimonas > Luteimonas sp. MC1750. The sequence goes on along the minus strand of NZ_CP067113.1, from coordinate 977,364 downwards.
GCCAGCGCGCAGGCGACCGGCGAGGCCGACGACGGGATCGCCCGGCTGATCGCCGAGACGCCGCGCGATCCGCTGCTGCGCCGCTACCTGGACGCGGTCGCCGCCTGCCGCAAGGCGCATGGCGCCGACGCCTACCCGGGCTCGCCATGGCTGCTGGCGCATGCGCTGCGCGAGGCCGACCGCATCGTCTGCTGCGAGACCCAGCCGGAAGAAGCGAAGGCCCTGGCCAGCCACCTCGCCGGCGACCGCCGCGTGCGCGTGCACGAGGGCGACGGCTACGCCGCCGTGCGCGCCACCCTGCCGCCGCGCGACGGCGAGACGCGGATCGGCCGTGGACTGGTGCTGATCGATCCCCCCTATGAAACCCAGCTGGCGGAATTCGACGATGCCCTGGGTGCGATCCGCGAAGGATTGCGCCGCTTCCCGCAGGGGGTGTTCGCGCTCTGGTACCCGATCAAGCTGCGGCGCACGCTGATGCCGTTCCAGCGGCGCGCGGCGGACCTGCCGGGCAAGTCGGTGCTGCTCGCCGAGCTCATGGTGCGACCCGACGACTCGCCGCTGCGCATGAACGGCAGCGGCATGCTCATCGTCAATCCGCCCTGGCAGCTCGACGTGGCGCTGGCGCCGGCGCTGAAGTCGCTGGCCCGCGCACTGGGCGAGCGCGGCGGCGATGCGCGCGTGCACTGGCTGCGCAAACCGGCCTGAGCGTGACGCCGGGTGTGGAGGCGGGCTTCACCCGCGTCGTGCCAGCATCGCCCACATGGTCGCCAGAAACCGCCTTCCGCCGTGGCACGAGGAGCTCCGTCTCCGCAACGGCCACGATGTGCTGATCCGCCCCATCCGCCCCGAGGACGCCCCCGTCCTGCGCGCCAGCTTCGAACTGCTCGAGCCGGGCGACATCCGCGGGCACCTGCTGTCCGGGGCCCCGGAGATCGGCGTCGAACGCTCGCGCCAGCTGTCCCAGCCCGATACCCGCAGCGAGTTCACCCTCGTCGTCACCGAGCAGCAGCTGGCGCCGGGTGACGCGATGATCCTGGGTCTCGCGCGTGCGGCCATCCTGTCCGGAACGCGCGAAGCCACCTTCACCATCCTGGTCGGCCGCAACGTCGAGGGCATGGGCCTGGGCCGGCACCTGATGCGCCGCCTGGCGCGCTGGGCGCGCGGCAAGCGCCTGGATGCGCTGACCGGCGACGTGCCCGAGGCGAATGGACCCCTGCTCGACCTGGCGCAGTCGATGGGCTTCAGCCAGAGCGACGAAGGCGCGGATCCCGGCTTCGTGCGCATCCGCCTGCCGCTCGGGCAGGCCACCCCGTCGGCCGGCATCGGCGACGAAGGCCCCTCCGCCTCGCCCTAGGCCGGCTTCACCGCCCCGCCCGTTAGACTGTGCGGTCCCGCGCAGGCTGCGTCGAACGCATCCTGCGCTGCCCCTATTTGCGTGCCGATGACCGACCAGACCCCGCTTCGCCCCTCTTCCGCCCCGGCCTCCATTCCCCCGCTTCCCGGCCCCGGACGCCCGCGCGCCTGGTGGCGCGCCCCGGCCTCGCGCTCGGCACTGGCCTGGTTCGTGGCCGCGGCCGCGCGTGCCCATGACGGCGTGCTGCTGGCCGTCGCCCGCGACAACCACGCCGCCACCCAGCTCGAAGCCGACCTGCACACCCTGGTCGGCGACGAGCGCGGCCTGCCGGTGCTGGCGTTCCCGGACTGGGAGACCCTGCCCTACGACCGCTTCAGTCCCCATCCGGAGATCGTCTCCCAGCGCCTGGCCACGCTGCGCCGCCTGCCGACGATGACCCGCGGGATCCTGGTGGTGCCGGTGCAGACGCTGATGCAGCGCCTGCCGCCCCTGTCCTACGTGGTCGGCAACAGCTTCGACCTGCGCGTCGGACAGCGCCTGGACCTCGACGCCGAGAAGCGCCGCCTGCAGGCCGCCGGCTACCGCAACGTGCCGCAGGTGTACGACCCGGGTGATTTCGCCGTGCGCGGCGCCCTGCTCGACGTCTATCCCATGGGCGAGGCCGCGCCCTTCCGCATCGAGCTCCTCGACGACGAGATCGACACCATCCGGGTGTTCGATCCGGAGAGCCAGCGTTCGCTGGACCGGGTCTCGGCGCTGCAGCTGATGCCCGGCCGCGAAGTTCCGCTCGACGAGACCTCGCGCACCCGCGCGCTCGACGCGCTGCGCGAGCAGTTCGACATCGACACCCGGCGCAGCGCGCTGTTCCAGGACCTCAAGGCCGGCGCGGCGCCCGCCGGCATCGAGTACTACCTGCCGCTGTTCTTCGAGCGCGCCGCCACCGCGACCCTCTTCGACTACCTGGGCAAGGGCGCCCTGCCGCTGGTCGACGACGGCGTCGGCGCCGCCGCCGACCACTTCTGGATGCAGGCCGGGCAGCGCCACGAGCAGCGCCGGCACGACGTCGAGCATCCGGTGCTTGCGCCGGGCGCGCTGTGGCTGGCGCCCGACGAGCTGCGCGCGCGCTTCAACGACGTGCCACGGATCGAGGTCGCGGGCGAGGGCCATCCGCGCCGCGACGAGGCCGCCACGCTCGGCGAGCAGCCCGCGCCATCGCTGCCCGTGGCCGCGCGCCACGACGCCGCCGCGGTCCCGCTGAAGGAGTTCCTCGCCAGCTACCCGGGCCGCGTGCTGGTGTCGGCCGACACGGCCGGCCGCCGCGAGGCGCTGCTGGAGGTGCTGGACGCCGCCTCCCTGCAGCCGCAGGTGCTGGCCGACTTCCGCAGCTTCGCCGCCGGCGACGCGCGCTTCGCGATCTCGGTCGCCCCGCTCGAGGACGGCTTCGCGCTCGACCCGGGCGTCGCCGACGCCGGGCCGATCGCGGTGCTCACCGAGCGCCAGCTGTTCCCCGAGCGCGCCGCGGCCCCGCGCCGCCGCAAGCGCGCCGGCCGCGAGCCGGAGGCGATCATCCGCGACCTCGGCGAGCTGTCGGACGGCTCGCCGATCGTGCACGAGGACCACGGCGTCGGCCGCTATCGCGGCCTCGTGACGCTGGAAGCCGGCGGCATGCCGTCGGAATACGTCGAGATCGAGTACGCCAAGGGCGACCGGCTGTACGTGCCGGTCGCGCAGCTGCACCTGATCAACCGCTATTCCGGCGCGTCGCCCGAGACCGCGCCGCTGCATTCGCTGGGCGGCGAGCAGTGGACCAAGGCCAGGCGCAAGGCCGCCGAGAAAGTACGCGACGTGGCCGCCGAGCTGCTCGAGATCCAGGCACGGCGCCAGGCGCGCGCGGGGCTGGCGATCGACGTCGACCGCGGCATGTACGAGCCCTTCGCCGCCACCTTCCCGTTCGAGGAGACGCCGGACCAGCACTCGGCCATCGAGGCCGTGCTGCGCGACCTGCAGTCCTCGCAGCCGATGGACCGCGTGGTCTGCGGCGACGTCGGCTTCGGCAAGACCGAGGTCGCGGTGCGCGCGGCCTTCGCCACCGCGGCCGCCGGCAAGCAGGTCGCGGTGCTGGTTCCGACCACGCTGCTGGCCGAGCAGCACTACGCCAACTTCCGCGACCGCTTCGCCGACTGGCCGATCCGGGTCGAGGTGCTGTCGCGCTTCAAGTCGACCAAGGAGATCAAGGCCGAGCTGGAGAAAGTGGCGGAAGGCACGATCGACGTCATCGTCGGCACCCACCGGCTGCTGCAGAAGGACGTGCGTTTCAAGGACCTGGGCCTGGTGATCGTCGACGAGGAGCAGCGCTTCGGCGTGCGCCAGAAGGAGGCGCTGAAGGCGCTGCGCGCCAACGTCCACCTGCTGACGCTGACCGCCACGCCGATCCCGCGCACGCTCAACATGGCCATGGCCGGGCTGCGCGACCTGTCGCTGATCGCGACCCCGCCGGCCAACCGGCTCGCGGTCCAGACCTTCGTCGTGCCCTGGGACGATGCCCAGCTGCGCGAGGCCTTCGAGCGCGAGCTTGCCCGCGGCGGCCAGCTGTTCTTCCTGCACAACGACGTCGAGTCGATCGGCCGCATGCAGCGCGAGCTGCAGGAGCTGGTGCCCGAGGCGCGCATCGGCGTGGCCCACGGCCAGATGCCCGAGCGCGAGCTGGAACGGGTGATGCTCGACTTCCAGAAGCAGCGCTTCAACGTCCTGCTGGCCTCGACCATCATCGAATCCGGCATCGACATCCCCAACGCCAACACCATCATCATCAACCGCGCCGACAAGTTCGGCCTCGCGCAGCTGCACCAGCTGCGCGGCCGCGTCGGCCGCTCGCACCACCGCGCCTATGCCTACCTGGTGATCCCGGACAAGCGCTCGATCACCGCCGATGCGCGCAAGCGCCTGGGCGTCATCGCCTCGATGGACGAACTGGGTGCCGGCTTCACCCTGGCCACCCACGACTTGGAGATCCGCGGCGCCGGCGAGCTGCTGGGCGAGGACCAGAGCGGGCAGATGGCCGAGGTCGGCTTCAGCCTGTACACCGAGCTCCTCGAGCGCGCGGTGCGTTCGATCAAGCGCGGCGAGCTGCCCGACGTCGACGGCACCGCCGCTCGCGGCGCCGAGGTCGAGTTGCACGCCCCGGCCCTCATCCCCGAGGACTACCTGCCCGACGTGCACACGCGCCTGACGCTCTACAAGCGCGTCAGCTCGGCGCGCGATGCCGATGCGCTGCGCGAGCTGCAGGTGGAGATGATCGACCGCTTCGGCCTGCTGCCCGAGCCGGCCAAGCTGCTGTTCGCCACCGCCGAGCTCAAGCTGCAGGCCAGCGCGCTGGGCATCGCCAAGATCGACATCGGCACCGGCGGCGGGCGGGTCAGGTTCGTCGAGAAGCCCTCGGTCGATCCGATGGCCATCATCCGCCTGGTGCAGGGCCAGCCGAAGCAGTACCGCATGGACGGGCCCGACACCCTGCGCCTGGCGCTGGAGCTGCCGACCCCGCTCGAGCGCCTGCAGGCCGCGCGCGGGCTGCTGGCGCTGCTGGCACCCGCCGGGCGCTGAAGCGGCGCGTCACACCGCTCCCGATTGACAGCGCCGCGGCGCGTGCGCATCCTGCGCCGCCCCGCGTTCGGGGGGCTCCCACTTCAAGGTACAAGGAACGTCATGCACAAGCCTCTCCTCTTCGCCGCTGCGCTGCTCGCCACCGCGTGCGCGCCGGCATTCGCCGCCGACGGCCGTGGCGGTTACATCCGCGCCGAGATCGGCCAGAGCGACATCGACCTCGACTACGCCGGCGCGTCCGCAAGCGAGGACGACACGTCGTTCGTGTTCTCCGGCGGCTACTGGTTCAACCGCAACATCGCCATCGAAGGCCACGTCGGCACGCTGTACACCGAGTACCTCGGCGACGACCTGGACCTCGACCTGGTCAGCATCGGCGTCGGCGTGGCCGCGAAGCACGGCTTGGGCCAGGACGGCACCGGCTTCTTCGTCGGCGGCCGCGCGGGCATCGCGCGCATCACCGCGCAGCTGCGCGAGGACGACTGGGACGTGATCGACGACGAGCATTCGAACAAGCCGTATTTCGGCGCCAGCGTCGGCTACGACTTCAGCCCGCGCTTCGGCGTGTCGCTGAACTGGGATCGCCGCCAGGCCGAGTTCGACGGCGTCGATCTCGACATCGACACCCTGGCCATCGGCGGCGAACTGCGCTTCTGATCGGCTGCGCAGGGGGGCTCCGGCCCCCCGCGCTCATTCCTGCGAGCGCTGGACCGGCACCACCGCGGACGCGGCCGCGTCGGCGATGCGCCACAGGTACAGGGCGGCGTGGGTCCGGAACGGACCCCAGCGTTCGCCGCGTGCCGCCAACTCGCGCGGCGTGGGCATCGCCTCCGCCGAGTCCAGCAGTTGCGCGCCCTTGCGCACGCCGAGGTCGTCGACCGGCAGCACGTCCGGACGGCCGAGGCGGAACATCAGCATCATCTCCACGGTCCAGCGGCCGATGCCGCGGATCGGCACCAGCGCAGCCACGATCGCGTCCGCGTCCATCACCGACATCCGCCGCAGGTCGGGAATCTCCCCGCGTGCCTCGCGGGCGGAAAGATCGCGCAGCGCGAGCGCCTTGTTGCCCGAGACCCCGCAGGCGCGCAGTGCGGCGTCGTCGATGCGGCCCAGCGTGTCCGCGTGCAGGCGGGTGCTGCCGATGGCGGCCTCCACCCGGCCGACGATCGTGGAGGCGGCCTTGCCGCTCAGCTGCTGGAACAGAATCGCGCGCGCGAGCGCGTCGACCGGGTCGAAGCTCCGCCGCCAGCGCGGATCCGGCCCGATCGGACCCAGGCGACGGATCCAGGCGCCGAGCCGGCGGTCGCGGCGGGCCAGCCAGGCGTCGGCCTCGACGGTGTCATAGCCGCGCCGGTAGCGGGGCATGGCTCAGCGCCCCAGGACCGCTGCGGCGTGGCCCAGCCAGCCGAGCATCATCAGTCCGCCACCCAGCGGCGCCAGCGCCGTCGGCAGGCCCAGGAAGTGCGCCCCCGCCAGGGATCCGGAAAACAGCAGCACGCCCAGCAGCAGGCCGGCCATCGCCGCGAGGCCCAGGCGACCGGCGGCGCGCGGGGCCAGCGCCGCCAGCGCCAGTCCATGTCCGAACGCGAACGCCGCCGCCAGGCCCAGGCGGGCGCCGGCGTCGGGCCCCGCGGCGTGCGAGGCATACGCGGCCAGCCCGACGGCGAACGCGGCCAGCACCGCGCCCGCGGCGGCAAAGCCCTTGCCGGCGCGCGCAGCGGCGCCCGGCGCGGTGGACATGGCGGCGGTCATGGCGGGAACGTGCTCCTGAAACGCGGAACGCCGCATCGTGTGATGCGGCGTTCCGAGGGTACTGCAGGCGAACGGGTCGATCAGCCCTTCAGGTTCCAGAAGACCTTGAACTGGCCGTCGGCGGTGAAGGCCGCATCGATGCCGTTGACGTAGTACTCGTACGGGCGGCCGATGGCCTCTTCACCCTGGGTCAGGGCCCAGGCGCGGGTGGCGTTGCGGGCCACGTCGAGCTCGGCCATGTAGCCGGTGTAATCGGCGCGGGCGACGCGGGTCGGCTCGCTGCGCACGAAGGTGACCGGGCCCAGCAGCTTCACGCCCTCGGCGTCCATCGGCTCGGAGTCGGTGACCGCGAAGGCCGGCCGCGCGGCAGGCGCTTCGGCGCTCTCGTCGGCATCGGCGTCGGCGGCCGGGGCATCCGCGGCGGGGGCAGCGGCACCGCCCTTGCGGCGCACGGCCTGGACCACGTCGAAGGTGTAGGTGTCACGCGCGAACTCGGTGGTCACGATGCGCAGCGGACCGATCGGCTCGAGGCCGCTCTCGTCCATCGTGCGCTTGATCCACTCGGCGTTGTCCTTCATCGCCTTCTTGACGACCTCGTTGTTGCGCTCGATCGCGCCGGCGTTGACCACCAGCAGGTTCTCGGCCGGGATCTGCGCGATCTCGAGGTTGGCGAGGTTGGAGCCGTCGACGCGGTAGTCGAAGTTCGGCACCGCGGCCAGCATGTTGGTCAGGCGGCCGAGGCCGAACTTCATCGTGTCGCCCACGTTGCGGCTGACGTACAGGCCGGCGTAGCGGCCCAGCAGGTCCCAGCCGTAGTCGATGCTGTAGTCCTGGGTGATCTCGACGTTGCGGCCACCGCGGCCGGTCGGCTTCAGGGTGATCGTGGACTGCTTGTTCGAGCCGCGGTTCTCATCGTCGATGCGGTAGACCACGCGCGAATCCTGCTCGGACTCGACGATCTCCCAGCTGCCCTTGCCCACGCCAGAGACTTCCGAGTCGTACTCGATGCGGGCACCGACGCCCTCGTCCGGACCCGAACGGTTGAGCTTGACCTGGCCCAGCGCGAAGGGATGCCAGTCGTCGAAGCGCTTGAAGCTGTTCACCGTGTCGAAGACGATCGACATGCGGCGGTTGGTCTCGACGCTTTCGCTCAGGGAGCGGCTGGACGGCAGCACCACGCCGACGATCAGGAACAGCACGGCGACGATCGCCATGGAAATCAGGAGCTCGAGCAAACGGGTCATTCAGGGTTCTCCGGGACCAGGACCGGCCAAAGCCGGGGCGCAGACCGGCAATCCTAGCAAGATTGCCTGCGTCGTCGCGACCTTCGGCGGCCGCTTTTTCATACCAGCTGCAGCTCGAAGGCCTTGAGGACCGCGCGGGTCCGGTCGCGGACCCCGAGCTTCGACAGGATGTTCGAGACGTGGTTCTTGATCGTGCCCTCGGCCACGCCCAGCGAATTGGCGATCTCCTTGTTGGAGAAGCCCGAGGCCATCAGGCGCAGGATCTCGGTCTCGCGGTCGGTCAGCGGATCGGGGCGGTCGAGACTGACGAAGTCGTTGCGCATGTGCTCCAGGCCCGACAGCAGGCGCTGGGTGACCGCCGGCTGCACCAGCGATCCGCCGCCGGCGACGGTGCGGATCGCGCCGACCAGCTGCTCCAGCGACACGTCCTTGAGCAGGTAGCCCTTGGCGCCGGCCTTGAGGCCGGCCAGCACCAGCTGGTCGTCGTCGAACGTGGTGAGGATGATGGTCGGCGGCAGGGTGCCGGCCGCGGACAGGGCCTGCAGGGCCTCGAGCCCGGACATCGCCGGCATGCGCATGTCCATCAGCACCACGTCCGGCGCGACCGTCGGGATCAGCTCGACCGCCTGCCGGCCGTCGACCGCCTCGGCGACGACCTCGATGCCGCCGTCCAGCGCCAGCAGGGAGCGGATCCCCTGCCGCACCAGGGTCTGGTCGTCGACCAGGCATACGCGGATCGCCGGCGCGCCGGCCTCGCGGGGTGCGTCGGTACTCATGTCGTCTCCCTGGTGGGTGCCGGCGGGCCTGCTGGCTCCGCCGTGGATACCGCGATGTCGGCGACGTCGTCGAGCGGCAGCCGCAGGCGCAGGGTGAAGCCCTGCCCCGGCGCCGTGTCCGCGTCGACCTCGCCACCATACGCCGCCAGCCGCTCGCGCATGCCGCGCAGGCCGTTGCCGGCGGTGAAGCCGTCCGCGCCGCGGCCGTCGTCGCGCGCCACCAGGCGCACCGCGCCGCGCTCCAGCGCGTACTGCAGCTGGAGCACGCTGGCCTGGGCGTGGCGCACGGCGTTGGTGATGATTTCCTGGGTGCAGCGCAGCAGCACGTGCGCGCGCTCGGGGTCTTCCATCGGGAACGGCCGCGGCAGGCGCATGTCGACCTTCAGCCCCGGCACGTTGCCGGCCAGCGGTTCCAGGGTCGCGGCCATGTCGATGGTCTCGTTGCCGCGGATCTGGCTGACCGCCTCGCGCACGTCGGACAGCAGCAGTCGCGCCAGGGTGTGGGCCTGGCCGACATGCTCCTGGGCCTTGCCTTCGGTCAGGTGGTTGGCCACCTCCAGGTTCAGGCTGAGCGCGGTCAGGTGGTGGCCGAGCAGGTCATGCAGCTCGCGCGAGATCCGCGTTCGCTCGTTGACCCGCACGCTTTCGGCGAGCAGGGCCCGGGTGGCCCGCAGCTCCGCATTCAGGCGGCGCTGCTCGTCGCGGGCCTGGGCCTGCTGGCGGGCGACCAGCCCGGTGACGAAGGCGAACCCGGTGAAACCGACGTACAGGCTGGCCTGCAGCACCGCCTCGATCCAGGAGAAGTCGTAGCCGCGCACGTAGACCGGCACGATCACGAACTCGCACAGCACCAGCAGCGCCACGCCCTGCCAGACCGGCAGCAGCCAGGGCAGCACGCTGGCCACCACCATCAGCAGGATGCTGCCCAGCCCGCTCTGGCTGTAGTAGCTGATCGCGATCGCGCCGCCGGCCAGTCCGGCCAGCAGCACCCCGTCCACGGTCCGGACCCGCTGCCGCCCCAGGCCGCGGGTCAGCCAGGCGTAGCTGGCACCGAAGACCGCCCAGGCGATCCAGGCCTGCAGGGCACCGGGCGCACCCGCGGCCGCGGCGCCGTCCCGGTCCGCCTGCGGCAGGGTGACCAGCAGCAAGGGCAGGCCGATCACCGCCCAGGTGAACAGTCCCGCGTAGCGCAGCAGCCGGTTGTGGTCGAAACGCTGGAGCATGGCCGCATGGTAGGCGCAAGCGCGGCCCGGGCGACGGTCCGGAAGTCATGGCCGCGGTCCCCGCCCGGTCGACCCCCATGCGATAATCGCCGCCGTCGACCGCCGCGCGATGGCTGGCCCCGCCCCACCGCGCGCGACGTTGGCGTCTTTGGCCACATCCCGGAGTCTGGAATGTCGATTGTCGTCCGCGACGTGCTTGAGCACGAGCTGGATTCCGTCCTTGCCCTGAACAACGCCGCCGGTCCCTCGATCCTGCCGCTCGACGCGGCCCGCCTGCGCCACTTCTACGACCACGCCGACTATTTCCGCGTCGCCCTGCGCGACGGCACCCTGGCCGGCTTCCTGGTCGGCTTCGGCTCGCGCCGCGGCCACGACGGCAGCAACTTCCGCTGGTTCGCCGAGCGCCACCCCGACTTCATGTACATCGACCGCGTGGTCGTCGCCAGCCGCCGCCGCGGCGGCGGCGTCGGCCGCACCATGTACGCCGACGTCCAGAGCTATGCGGAACTGCGCTATCCGGTGCTGGCCTGCGAGGTCTTCGTCGAGCACGACAGCGACACCGCGCGCATCTTCCACGGCAGCTTCGGCTTCCGCGAGGTCGGCCAGCACGTCATGCCCGACACCGGCATCCGCGCCTCGATGCTGACCAAGGAGCTGTGCAGCTACGCCTGGGTGCACGACACCTGGGGCGAGGACCTGCCGGACGTCACCTGGCTGGCCCAGCCGCGGCCGCTGGGCGAAGCGCGCCTGGCGACGGGCACCCGGTGATGGCGACGGCACCGGGCGCGACGGCCGCCAGCTTCGAACCCGCGGGCGAACTCCGCATCGGCCAGGTCGGCATCGCCAACCTGCGCATCCGCACCCTCGACATCGAACGCCTGGCCGCGGAAATGCGCGACCGGGTCCAGCGCGCGCCCAAGCTGTTCGCGCGCGGCGCGGTTGTCGTCGACTTCGGCGGCCTGTCCGCGCTGCCCGACGTGGCCACCGCGCGGGCGCTGCTCGACGCCCTGCGCGAGGCCGGCGCCCTGCCCGTCGCGCTGGCCTGGGGCAGCAGCGAGAACGAACAGCTGGCCGTCGAACTGGGCCTGCCGCTGCTGGCCAAGTTCCGCGCCCAGTACGAGCCGGCGGGCGGCAGCCCGGCCCCGGAGGCGAACCCGGCCCCACCGCCTGCAGCCGCCGAGCGCGCGCGCGCGGCCGCGAAGGCGCCGGTGGCGGACGTCCCGGCAGCCCGCGGCGGCGAGCCCGGTCTGATGCAGGCCAGCGCGGTGCGCTCCGGCCAGCAGGTCTATGCCGACAACCGCGACCTCACCGTGCTGGCCGCGGTCGGCGCCGGCGCCGAGGTGATCGCCGACGGCTCGATCCACATCTACGGCACGCTGCGCGGGCGCGCGCTCGCCGGCGCGCAGGGCAACACCAGGGCGCGCATCTTCTGCCGCGAGTTCCAAGCCGAACTCGTGGCGATCGCGGGACACTACAAGGTGCTGGAAGACATTCCCGCCGACCTGCGCGGCAAGGCCGTGCAGGTCTGGCTGGATGGCGACCAGCTGAAAATCGCAGCGCTCGACTGAAGCGCGCATACAGGAGACAGACTTTGGCCGAGATCATCGTAGTCACGTCCGGCAAGGGCGGCGTCGGCAAGACCACCACCAGCGCGAGCCTGGCCTGCGGGCTGGCGCGCCGCGGCAAGAAGATCGCCGTCATCGACTTCGATGTCGGGTTGCGCAACCTCGACCTGATCATGGGCTGCGAGCGCCGCGTGGTGTACGACTTCGTCAACGTCGTCCAGGGCGAGGCCACGCTCAAGCAGGCCATGATCAAGGACAAGCGCTTCGACAACCTGTTCGTGCTCGCGGCGTCGCAGACCCGCGACAAGGATGCGCTGACCCGCGAAGGCGTCGAGCGCGTGCTCAAGGAGCTGGCCGACGAGGGCTTCGAGTACATCGTCTGCGACTCCCCCGCCGGCATCGAGAAGGGCGCGTTCCTGGCGATGTATTTCGCCGACCAGGCGGTGGTGGTGGTCAACCCCGAGGTGTCCTCGGTGCGCGACTCCGACCGCATCATCGGCCTGCTGGACTCCAAGACCCGCCGCGCCGAGAACGGCGAGCCGGTGAAGTCGCACCTGCTGCTGACCCGCTACAACCCGGCCCGCGTCGAGACCGGCGAGATGCTGTCGATCACCGACGTCGAGGACGTGCTGGGCCTGAAGACCATCGGCGTGATCCCGGAATCGGGCGACGTGCTCAACGCGTCCAACAAGGGCGAGCCGGTGATCCTGGACATGGAGTCGCACGCCGGACAGGCCTATGACGACGCCGTCTCGCGCATCATCGGCGAAGAGCGACCGATGCGGTTCACACAGCTGGAGAAGAAGGGTTTCTTCAGCAAGCTGTTCGGGGGTTGAGTCATGGGCATGTTCGATTTCCTCAAGGCGAAGAAGAACACCGCGTCGATCGCCAAGGAGCGCCTGCGCATCATCGTCGCGCAGGAACGCTCCAACCGCGGGGCCCCGGACTACCTGCCGCTGCTGCAGCGCGAGCTGCTGGAAGTGATCCGCAAGTACGTCAGCGTCGACGTCGACGCGGTGAAGGTGGACCTGACCAAGGACGGCGAGCACGACGTGCTCGACATCACCGTGGCCCTGACCGACGAGCGCGCCGCGGGCTGAGCGGCGTGCCTTGAGCGATCCTGCGAGCGTCCTCGTGCTTGGCGACATCGCGCTCCGCGATGCCGCCGCCCTGCTCGCGGCCCATGGCCTCGAGCTCGTGGCCGTCGACGACGGCGCGCCGATCCCCGGCAGTTACTGGGGTGCGCCCGAGGCCGGCATCATCGGCTCGCGCGTGTACGCACGCGGCGACACGCCGGTGCATTCGCTGCTGCACGAGGCCTGCCACCTGATCGTGCTGCCGCCCGAGCGCCGGGCGCTCGTGCACACCGACGCCACCGACTCGGTGCCCGAGGAAGACGCCACCTGCTACCTGCAGATCGTCCTCGCCGACGCGCTGCCGGGCGTCGGCCGCCCGCGCCTGATGGTCGACATGGATGCCTGGGGCTACAGCTTCCGCCTGGGCTCCACCCGCGCCTGGTTCGAGCGCGACGCGGAGGATGCGCGCGCCTGGCTCGCCGCGCGCGGCCTGCCCACCGGCTGAGCCCGCGTCACTTGCGGGGTCGCCACCCGCCTACTAGCCTGCGTGGGTTTCGCGCCAAAGGCGCCACCGGAGATCCACAGTGAAGCCACGCACCCGCCTTGCCCTCGCCGTCGCCGTCGGCCTGGTCCTCGCCGCCTGCTCCCGCGGCCCGTCCACCACGCCCGGTCCGGATGGCGGTCCCTCGCAGGCCCAGCTGGAGAAGGAGACCGCGGACGAGTTCGTCGCCCGCGTCAACGAGGAGATGGCACAGCTGATGCCGGAGTACACAGCCTCGCAGTGGATCGCCGCGACCTACAGCAACGGTGACAGCGAACTGGTGGCCGCCAAGGGTAACGAGCGCTACCTGGCCCGCACGCAGCAGTGGGTCGAGCAGTCGCGCCGCTTCGAGGGCAAGGAGATGTCGCCGGCCACCGAGCGCGCGATCGCCCTGCTCAAGCTCGGCACCGCGATGCCGCCGCCGCGCGACCCGGCCAAGCTGTCCGAGCTGACCACGCTGGCCAGCAGGATGGAGGGCACCTACGGCCGCGGCGAATACTGCACCGGCGAAGGCGAGGCGCGCCGCTGCCGCCAGCTCGGCCAGCTCGAGGACGTGCTGCGCAACGACCGCGACTACGACGCCCAGCTCGAAGCCTGGCAGGGCTGGCACACGATCGCCCAGCCGATGCGCGAGGACTACGTGCGCTTCGCCGCCCTGGTCAACGAGGGCGCGCGCGACCTCGGCTTCGCCGATGCCGGCGAGCTGTGGCGCGCCGGCTACGACATGACCCCGGCCGAGCTTTCCACCGAGACCGACCGCCTGTGGAACCAGGTCGAGCCGCTGTACGAGCAGCTGCACTGCTATACCCGCACCCGCCTCGAGGCGGAGTATCCCGGCAAGGGTTCGGTCAACGGCATGCTGCCCGCGCACCTGATGGGCAACATGTGGCAGCAGGACTGGAGCAACCTCTGGTCGCTGCTCGCGCCCTACCCCGATGCCGGCCAGCTCGACGTCAGCGGCGCGCTGGAGCGCCAGTACCAGGCCGGCCTCAACGAACGCATGACCCGCGAGAACGCGCTGCTGCCGACCGACGGCCGGGTCGAGATCGCGCGCGGGGCGCAGCTCGAGCACGCGAAGGCGATGACGCGCCAGGCCGAGGGCTTCTACACCTCGCTCGGCATGCCGGCGCTGCCGGAATCCTACTGGGCGAAGACCCAGTTCATCAAGCCGCGCGACCGCGACGTGGTCTGCCACGCCAGCGCCTGGCAGATGAACGCCGACGCCAGCGACGTGCGCACCAAGATGTGCATCAAGCCCAACGAGGAAGACTTCACCACGATCTACCACGAGCTGGGCCACGTGTATTACTACCTGGCCTACGGCAAGCAGCCGCCGCTGTTCCAGAACGGCGCGCACGACGGCTTCCACGAGGCGATCGGCGACACCATCGTGCTGTCGATGACCCCCCAGTACCTGCAGTCGATCGGACTGGTCGAAGGCGCCGCGCCCGGCCAGGAAGCGCTGATCAACGCGCAGATGCGCATGGCGCTGTCGAAGGTGGCCTTCCTGCCCTTCGGCCTGATGATCGACCGCTGGCGCTGGGGCGTGTTCGACGGCTCGATCACCCCGGACAGCTACAACAAGGCCTGGTGGGACCTCAAGGCACGCTACCAGGGCGTGGCGCCGGTCACCGCGCGCGGCGAGGAGTTCTTCGATCCGGGCGCGAAGTACCACGTGCCGGGCAATACGCCGTACACGCGCTACTTCCTCTCGCACGTGCTGCAGTTCCAGTTCTACAAGGCGCTGTGCGATTCCGCCGGCCACGCCGGTCCGCTGAACGAATGCAGCTTCGCCGGCAACAAGGCGGCGGGCGAAAAGTTCCAGGCGATGCTGTCCAAGGGCAACAGCCAGCCCTGGCAGCAGACGATGAAGGAGCTCACCGGCGGCGAGGCGATGGACGCCTCCGCGGTGCTGGAATACTTCGCGCCGCTGCAGGAGTGGCTGGTGGAGCAGAACGAGGGCAAGACCTGTGGCTGGCAGGCGGCCGCGCGGCCGGCGCCCGCCGCGGCGCCGTGACGGCGGAGTGAACAGCGCGCTCACGCCTCGCCCGTATCGTTCCCTGTCGGATCGACGATCCACGCACAGGGGGCAGACAGGATGGGGACACCGACGGCCCGGGAGCGCAGCAGCGCCCCGGAACATGATGACGCCCGGGGCGGCTCCGACAGCGCCATGCAGCAGATGCTCTCGGCGCTGCAGGCGATGGCCCAGGGCGATTTCTCGGTGGAGCTCCCGGGCCACTGGGAGGGCCTCGAGGGGCGCCTCGCCGACGCGTTCAATACCGTCGCGCGCAGCAACCGCGGACTCGCGCTCGAACTGGCGCGCGTCGGCGAGAAGGTCGGTCGCGAAGGCCTGACCCGGCAGCGCATCGGGCTGCCGAACCGCCATGGCTCCTGGGGCGGCATGGAGGATTCGTTCAACGAGCTGGTCGACGACCTGGTGCGGCCGGTGGCCACGATCACCGAGGCCATCGCCGGCGTCGCCAAGGGCGACCTGACCCGCAGCGTCCCGCTCGAGGCCGACGGCCGCCCGCTGCAGGGCGAGTTCATGCGCTCGGCGACGATCGTCAACCGCATGATCGAGCAGATGGGCGAGTTCAGCTCGGAGGTCACCCGCGTCGCGCTCGAGGTGGGAACCGCCGGGCGGCTTGGCGGCCAGGCCAAGGTGGCCGGCGTCTCCGGCGTCTGGAAGGAGCTCACCGACTCCGTCAACCAGATGGCCTCCAACCTCACCGCGCAGGTGCGCAACATCGCCGAGGTGACCATCGCGGTCGCCAACGGCGACCTCTCGCGCAAGATCACCGTGGACGTGCGCGGCGAGATCCTGCAGCTGAAGGAAGCCATCAACACGATGGTCGACCAGCTCCGCGGCTTCGCATCGGAGGTCACGCGCGTCGCGCGCGAGGTCGGCACCGAAGGCAAGCTCGGCGGCCAGGCGATCGTGCCCGGCGTCGCCGGCACCTGGAAGGACCTCACCGATTCGGTCAACGCCATGGCGTCGAACCTGACCAGCCAGGTGCGCAACATCGCCGAGGTCACCACCGCGGTGGCGCGCGGCGACCTGTCGCGCAAGATCACCGTCGACGTGCGCGGCGAGATCGCCCAGCTCAAGGAGACCATCAACACGATGGTCGACCAGCTCAACGGCTTCGCGGCGGAAGTCACCCGCGTGGCGCGCGAGGTCGGCACCGAGGGCAAGCTCGGCGGCCAGGCCCAGGTGCCCGACGTCGCCGGTACCTGGAAGGACCTGACCGACCACGTCAACTCGATGGCGTCCAACCTGACCAGCCAGGTGCGCAACATCGCCGAGGTCACCACCGCGGTGGCCAAGGGCGACCTGTCGCGCAAGATCACCGTCGACGTGCGCGGCGAGATCGCCGAGCTGAAGGACACCATCAACACGATGGTCGACCAGCTCAACAGCTTCGCCGCCGAGGTCACCCGCGTGGCGCGCGAGGTTGGCACGGAAGGCAAGCTCGGTGGCCAGGCGCAGGTCCCCGGCGTCGACGGCACCTGGGCCGACCTGACCGACTCGGTCAACGCCATGGCGTCCAACCTCACCAGCCAGGTGCGCAACATCGCCGAGGTGACCACGGCGGTGGCGAAGGGCGACCTGTCGCGCAAGATCGCGGTCGACGCGCAGGGCGAGATCCTGCAGCTCAAGGAGACCATCAACACGATGGTCGACCAGCTCAACGGCTTCGCCGCCGAGGTGACCCGCGTGGCGCGCGAGGTCGGCACCGAGGGCGAACTCGGCGGCCAGGCCCAGGTTCCGGGCGTCGCCGGCACCTGGAAGGACCTCACCGACAACGTCAACTCGATGGCCACCAACCTGACCACCCAGGTGCGCAACATCGCCGAGGTGACCACGGCGGTGGCGCGCGGCGACCTGTCGCGCAAGATCGCGGTCGATGCGCAGGGCGAGATCCTGCAGCTCAAGGACACCATCAACACGATGGTCGACCAGCTCAACGGCTTTGCCGCCGAGGTTACGCGCGTGGCGCGCGAGGTCGGCACCGAAGGCAAGCTCGGCGGCCAGGCGCAGGTGCCCGGCGTCGCCGGCACCTGGAAGGACCTGACCGACAACGTCAACTCGATGGCGACCAACCTCACCACGCAGGTGCGCAACATCGCGGAAGTGGCAACGTCGGTTGCGCGCGGCGACCTGTCGCGCAAGATCGCGGTCGACGCGCAGGGCGAGATCCTGCAGCTGAAGGACACCCTCAACACGATGGTGGACCAGCTCAACGGCTTCGCCGCCGAGGTCACCCGCGTGGCGCGCGAGGTCGGCACCGAAGGCAAGCTCGGTGGCCAGGCGCAGGTGCCGGGCGTGGCCGGCACCTGGAAGGACCTCACCGACAACGTGAACTCGATGGCGACCAACCTCACCGCCCAGGTGCGCGGCATCGCCAAGGTGGTGACTGCCGTTGCCACCGGCGACCTGCAGCAGAAGCTCACCGTCGAGGCCAAGGGCGAGATCGCCGAGCTCGCCGACACCATCAACGGCATGACCGACACCCTGGCGATCTTCGCCGACCAGGTGACCACGGTCGCGCGCGAGGTCGGCGTCGAAGGCCGCCTCGGCGGCCAGGCCCACGTGCCCGGAACGGCCGGCATCTGGAAGGACCTCACCGCCAACGTCAACCAGCTTGCGGCCAACCTCACCACCCAGGTGCGCGCGATCGCCGAGGTCGCCACCGCGGTGACCCAGGGCGACCTCACCCGCTCGATCACGGTCGATGTCCGCGGCGAACTCGCCGATCTCAAGGACAACATGAACCTGATGATCGGCACCCTGCGCGCGACCACCGAGTCGAACAGCGAGCAGGACTGGCTGAAGACCAACCTGGCCAAGTTCAGCGGCATGATGCAGGGCCAGCGCGACCTGCAGACCCTGGGCCAGATGCTGCTGTCCGAGCTCGCGGTCCTGGTCGGCGCGCAGCAGGGGCTGATCTACGTCGTCGAATCCGACGACGCCAGCCAGCCGCGGCTGCGCCAGCTCGCGCGCTATGCCGATGCGCCGGGCGCGCCGCAGCCGGGGACCCTCGCGTTCGGCGAAGGCCTGGTCGGTCAGTGCGCGGCCGAAGGCCGGCTGATCCTCATCGACGACGTGCCGCCGGGCTCGGTGCAGATCGAGTCGGGGCTGCTCAACGCCGTGCCGCGCAACGTGATCGTGCTGCCGGTGCTGTTCGAGCGCCAGGTCAAGGCGGTGCTGGAGCTGGCGACGCTGGCCGGCTTCACCCCGTCGCAGCGGATCTTCCTCGAGCAGCTGTCGGGCAGCATCGGCATCGTGCTCAACACCATCGAGTCGACGATGCGCACCGAGCGCCTGCTCTCGCAGTCGCAGCAGCTCGCGGGCGAGCTGCAGGCGCAGCAGGACGAGCTGCAGCAGACCAACGAGGAGATCGCGCTCAAGGCGCACATGCTGGCCGAGCAGAAGGCCGAGGTGGAGACCAAGAACCGCCAGATCGAGCACGCGCGCCGCGAGCTGGAGGAAAAGGCCGCGGAGCTTGCGCTGACCTCGCGCTACAAGTCCGAATTCCTGGCCAACATGTCGCACGAGCTGCGCACGCCGCTCAATTCGATCCTGATCCTGGGGCAGCAGCTGGCGGAAAACCCCGGCGACAACCTCAGCGGGCGCCAGGTCGAGTTCGCCAAGACCATCCACGCCGCCGGCACCGACCTGCTGAACCTGATCAGCGACATCCTCGACCTGTCCAAGATCGAGTCGGGAACGGTGACAGTCGAAAGCGAGACCGTCCAGTTCGCCCACCTGCGCGACAACCTCCTGCGCGCCTTCGGCCACGAGGCCGAGCGCCGCGAGCTCGACTTCAGCATCGAACTCGACCCCGAGCTTGGCCCGGCGCTGAGCACCGACCCCAAGCGCCTGCAACAGATCCTGAAGAACCTGCTGTCGAACGCGCTCAAGTTCACGCCGCAGGGCAGCGTGCGGATGCGCGCGTTCAAGGCGGCGTCGGGGTGGTCGCCGGACAACGCCACCCTGCGCGAGGCCGGCACCGTGGTCGCCATCGAGGTCAGCGACACCGGCATCGGCATCTCGGGAGACAAGCAGCGGATCGTCTTCGAAGCCTTCCAGCAGGCCGACGCGGGCACCTCGCGGCAATACGGCGGCACCGGGCTCGGGCTCGCGATCAGCCGCGAGATCGCCGGCCTGCTCGGCGGCGAACTGCAGCTGCGCAGCGAGGCCGGCCGCGGCAGCACCTTCACGCTCTACCTGCCGCTGCATTACGCCGCGGGCGGCCAGCTCGCGGCGCTGCGCGTGCCGCGGACACCCGGGCGCGAGCGCCCGGCCGTCGAGCCCCCGCTGCTGGCGCCTGCCGACCGCGAACGAGGCGCCGCCCAGCGGGGCGAAGCCGCGCCGCTGGACGACACCCTGGTCGACCGGCGCGTGCTCGTGGTCGACGACGACGTGCGCAACATCTTCGCCATGTCCAGCGTGCTCGAACGCCACGGCATGCAGGTGGTCACCGCCGGAAACGGCCAGGACGCCATCGCCCGGGTGTCCAATGGCGCCGAGGTCGACCTGGTGCTGATGGACATCATGATGCCCGGCATGGACGGCTACGAAACGATGCGCGCGATCCGCCAGGTGCCGGCGCTGCGCACGCTGCCGATCATCGCGATCACCGCCAAGGCGATGAAGGGCGACCGCGAGAAGTGCCTGGAGGCCGGCGCATCCGGCTACCTGGCCAAGCCGGTGATCACCGACGAACTCCTGGGGGTGCTGCGGCAATGGCTGCGTCGTTGAGCCGCGACGCCCACGTCGCCGCCGCGCGCACCGGCCTGCCCGCCCCGGCGATCGAGCCGGTGCGCATCCTGCTGGTCGACGACCAGCCCGCGCGGCTGCTCACCTACACGGCGATCCTCGAACCGCTGGGTGAATGCCTGGTGCAGGCCAGGTCAGGGCGCGAAGCACTGAAGCGGCTGATGGAGGACGACTACGCGCTGATCCTGCTCGACGTGAACATGCCCGACATGGACGGCTTCGAGACCGCGGCCCTGGTGCACCAGCACCCGCGCTACGAGAAGACGCCGATCATCTTCGTCACCGCGGTCAACCTGTCGGAGATGGACCGGCTGCAGGGCTACCAGCTGGGCGCGGTCGACTACGTCATGGTGCCGGTGATCCCGGAGATCCTGCGCAGCAAGGTCGAGGTGCTGGTCGAGCTCTACCGCAAGCGGCAGGAGCTCGAGGCGCTCAACGCCAGCCTGGCCGCGCGCAACCAGGAGCTGCAGCGCGAGAAGGCACGCGAGCTCGAGGCCCTCAACGAATCGCTGCGCCTGGCGAACGAGGCGCTGGCCAGCCGCAACTCGGAGCTGCAGACGGAAGTCGCCGAGCGCGCACGCGCCGAGGAGCGCCTGCGCGGCGTGGACCAGCGCAAGAACGTGTTCCTCGCCACCCTCGCGCACGAACTGCGCAACCCGCTGGCGCCGCTGCAGAACGCGCTCGGCATCCGTCGCCTGCAGGGCGGCGGCGCGGCCGATGCGCTGCAGGACACCATGGAGCGCCAGCTGGATCTCCTGGTCCGGCTGATCGACGACCTGCTGGACATCGCCCGCGTCAGCCAGGGCAAGCTCGCGCTGCGACCGGACCCTGTCGCGCTCGCCGACGTGCTCTCCGGCGCGGTCGAGATCGCCCGGCCCTGGCTCGATGCCGGCGGCCATCGCTTCGCGATGCAGCTGCCGGGACAGGACGTGGTCCTGCAGGCCGACCACGCGCGCCTGGCGCAGGTCTTCGCCAACCTGCTCAACAACGCCGCCAAGTACTCCGACCCCGGCAGCCGCATCGAGCTCGAGGCCGCGCTGGACGAGGCGCGCGGCGAGGTGGCCGTGAGCATCCGCGACACCGGCATCGGACTGGAGAGCGACCAGCTGGAGGACATCTTCGAGGTGTTCCGCCAGGTCGACACCACGGTCGAGCGCTCGCACGGCGGCCTCGGCATCGGCCTGACCCTGGTGCAGAAGATCACCGAGATGCACGAGGGGCGCGTCGAGGTGGAGAGTGACGGACTGGGCCTGGGCTGCGTCTTCCGCGTGCACCTGCCGTGGCGCCCGGAGGCCGCGCTGCCGGCCAGCCGGGTCCCGGTGCCGACGGTCGCCGCGGTCGCCGCCGCGCCCGCGCCCGCCGCCCCGACCCGCGTCCTAGTGGTCGACGACAACCACGACGCGGCCAGCACCCTGGCGATGATGGTGCGCCTGCTCGGCCACGAAACCGCCGAGGTCCACGATCCGCTGCTGGTGGAAGCCGAAGTCGAGCGTTTCGCGCCCGACGTGGTCTTCCTCGACATCGGCATGCCGGGGCGCAGCGGCTATGACATCGCGCGCAGCCTGCGCGCCCGCGCGCCCTCCCCGGCCATCGTCGCGGTCACCGGCTGGGGACAGCCGGCCGACCGCGAACGCACGCGCGAGGCCGGCTTCGACGAGCACCTGGTCAAGCCGCCGCGGCTCGACGCCGTGCAGCGCCTCTGCACCGCCGCCGGCCAGCGGCGCGGGGAGGCCTGAGGTGCCGCTCGACAGGACCTGGCTCGACCGGCTGGCACACGACCTGCGTGGGCCGCTGTCGCCGATCCAGACCGCCGTCTACCTGCTGCGCGCGCCGGGCGTGGATGCCGGCCAGCGCGACGAGCTGCTGGCCGTGCTCGACCGCCAGGCGCAGCGCCTGGGCGCGATGATCGACGAGTTCAGCGACCTGGTGCAGGCGGACCGCGGCGGCCTGGTCGCCAGCCACGAGGTCGTTGACGTCGGCATGCTGGTGGCCGATGCGATCGCGCGCCTGCCGGCGCGGCCGCCGCGGGTGGACTTCGCCCCCGACGCGGGGCAGCTCGAGGTCGAGGGCGACGGCCGGCGCCTGGGCCAGCTGTTCGATGCCCTCCTCGGCCTGCAGGCGGCGCGGGGCTGCACCACGCCGGTCGAGGCGCGGATCGAGCGTTCGGCCACGGGCCTGCGCATGGCCTGCACCGCCCGCTGCCCCGACGCGTCCGACGCGCTGGCCGCCTCGCTGCTGGAATCCCCGCATCCCGATCCGCCGGACGGCGCGCTGGGACTGGGCCTGGTGGTGGCCTCGGCTATCGCCCGCGCCCACGGTGGCCGGCTGCTGGCCCATGCCAGCGGTGCGGACGCGCTCGAATTCGTGCTCGAGCTGCCGGCCGTCCCCGGCTGACGCGGGGCAACGGCCTCAGACGTGTTCCGCCGGATCCGGCATGCCGGGTTCGCATTGCCCCGCCGGCAGGCGGCGGATGCGGTAGCGCTCCAGCCGCCAGACCAGCCAGCCGCCCAGGGTGAACAGGCCCGCGGCGATGGCCAGGCTCGCGGTCGAGCCACTCACCAGAGGCGACAGCAGGCCGGCCACCACGGCGTTGAGCGCCAGGCTGGTGAAGGCCTGCAGCGACGAGGCCGAGCCGCGCTGGCGCGGATACATGTCGAGGATCGCCAGCGTCAGCACCGGGAAGACCATCGCGACGCCGAACGCGTTCAGGGCCACCGGCAACACGGCCCACGGCACCGTCGGGACGTCGACCAGCAGGCCGTAGGCGACGTTGCAGGCCGCCGCCAGCCCGCAGCAGGCGAAGCCGATGTTGACCTGCACCGCGTGCGCCATGCGCCCGGCAACCCGCCCGGAGGTGAAGGCGCCCAGCATCATCCCGCCGATCATCGGCGCGAAGAACCAGGCGAAGCTGCGCTCGTCGAGCTTCAGCAGGTCGAGCACGAACGCCGGCGCCGAGGCGATGTAGAGGAACAGCGCGGCGAAGTTCAGCGCGCCGGCCGCGGCCAGGCGCTGGAAGCGGCGGTTGCCGAGGATCAGCGCGTAGTCGCGCAGCATGCTGCGCGGCGCAAGCGCGCTGCGGTTCTCCGCCGGATGGGTCTCGGGCAGCCAGGCCCAGGTGGCCGCGAGCAGCAGCACCGCGAAGCCGACCAGGAACCAGAAGATGTCGTGCCACTCGCCCACGCCCAGGATCCAGCCGCCGATCACCGGCGCGATCGCGGGCGCGATGCCGAAGATCATCGACACCTGGCTCATCAGGCGCTGGGCGTCGTCGCCGTGCAGCACGTCGCGGATCACCGCGCGGCCCACGATCAGGCCCACGCCGGCCGACAGGCCCTGCAGCGCGCGGAAGGCGAGCATGGTCGGCAGGTCGTCGGCCAGCGCGCAGCCCACCGAGGCGCCGATGAACACGACCAGGCCGGCCAGGATGACCCGACGCCGGCCCAGGGCGTCCGAGAGCGGCCCGTGCAGCAGGCTCATGGCGGCGTAGGCGACCAGATAGGCGCTGATCGTCTGCTGCATGGCCAGCTTGTCGGCGCCCAGCGAGGCGCCCATGGCCGGGAACGCCGGGAAGATGGCGTCGATCGAGAACGGGCCGAACATCGACAGGCCGGCCAGCAGCAGGGCCAGCCGGCCCATGGACTTGGGGAGGTGCGGAGGCATGGGCAGGCGCCGGCACGGGGCCGGCGCGGACAAGGCGGAGCCGACAAGGATACCGGCTACCCGCCTACCCCTGTAGGAGCGGCTACAGCCGCGATGGCGGGACGTCACAGCAAGGGCGATCGCGGCTGTAGCCGCTCCTACAGCAGGCGGCGGGCTATAATCCCCGGGCAAGACCCTCCAGCGGGAGAAGCCGTCCACGTCCACGGACCGGCTGCCGAAGGCGCAACGCCCGTAATCGCTCAGGCCCACGTACCGCCGGCGGGGACAACTCTGGAGAGACCGGTCAAACCCGGCGCCGAAGGTGCATGGATGGGGCTCGCACCCCGTCCCGAACTCTCAGGCAAAAGGACAGAGGGGCGCCCCGCGTGCGTGCACGCGGCCCCTTCGCGCCCGCCAGAGTCCATAGCCATGTCCAAGCAGCCTGCCTCCCTCCGCTCGCTCGAGCATCACGACGCGTTCGTGGAACGCCACATCGGCCCCAACGCGGACGAGATCGCGCAGATGCTGCGCGTGGTCGGCCACGAATCGCTCGACGCGATGACCGACGCCATCGTCCCCGGCTCGATCCGCTCCGGCGACGCGCTGGCCCTGCCGCCGCCGATGACCGAGGTCGACGCGCTGGCGAAGATCCGCGCGATCGCCGACCGGAACACCGTGTTCCGCAGCTTCATCGGCCAGGGCTATTACGGCACCCACGTGCCCAACGTCATCCTGCGCAACATCCTCGAGAACCCGGCCTGGTACACGGCCTACACGCCCTACCAGGCGGAGATCTCGCAGGGCCGCATGGAGGCGCTGATCAACTTCCAGACCATGCTGGCCGACCTCACCGGCATGGAGATCGCCAACGCGTCCCTGCTCGACGAGGCCACCGCCGCGGCCGAGGCGATGACCCTGGCCAAGCGCTCGGCGAAGTCGAAGTCCAACGTGTTCTTCGTGTCCAAGAACGTGCATCCGCAGACGCTCGAAGTGCTGCGTACCCGCGCCGGCGGCCTCGACATCGAGCTGCACGTCGGCGACGACGCCGATGCCGCCACGGTCGACAGCTACGGCGTGCTGCTGCAGTACCCGGACACCTTCGGCCGCATCCACGACTACCGCGCCGTGGCCGAGGCCGTGCATGCGCGCGGCGGCGTCGTGACCGTGGCCGCGGACCTGCTGGCGCTGACCCTGATCGCCGCGCCCGGCGAATGGGGCGCGGACATCGTCATCGGCAACACCCAGCGCTTCGGCGTGCCCTTCGGCTTCGGCGGCCCGCACGCGGGCTACATGGCCTGCCGCGACGCGTTCAAGCGTTCGATGCCGGGCCGCCTGATCGGCGTGTCGGTCGATGCCGAGGGCAACCCCGCCTACCGCCTCACCCTGCAGACCCGCGAGCAGCACATCCGCCGCGAGAAGGCCACGTCCAACATCTGCACCGCGCAGGTGCTGCTGGCGGTGATGGCGTCGATGTACGCGGTCTACCACGGCCCCGACGGGCTGACGCGCATCGCGCGCCGCGTGCACCGCTACACCGCGATCCTGGCCGAAGCCCTGCGCAAGGCCGGCGCCAGCGTGGGCGGCGACTTCTTCGACACCCTGCACGTGAGCGGCATCGACGCCGCCGCCGTGCACGCGAAAGCGCGCGAGGCGCGCATCAACCTGCGCATGATCGACGACGGCAGCGTCGGCATCAGCCTCGACGAGACCACCACCCGCGAGGACGTGGCCGCGCTCGCCGCGCTGTTCGGCGGCCAGGTCGACGACATCGACGCGCTCGACTCGGCGACCGCCGACGCCCTGCCGGCCGGCCTGCTGCGCACCAGCCGCTTCATGACCCATCCGGTGTTCAACACCCACCACAGCGAGCACGAACTGCTGCGCTACATGCGTGCCCTGGCCGACAAGGACCTTGCCATGGACCGCACGATGATCCCGCTGGGCTCGTGCACCATGAAGCTCAACGCGACCGCCGAGATGATCCCGATCACCTGGCCGGAGTTCAGCCAGATCCACCCGCTGGCGCCGGCCGACCAGGCCGAAGGCTACACGGTGCTGATCGACGGCCTGGAAGAGATGCTGGCGGAGATCACCGGCTATGACGCGGTCAGCTTCCAGCCCAACTCCGGCGCCCAGGGCGAGTTCGCCGGCCTGCTGGCGATCCGTGCCTACCTCGCCTCGAAGGGCGAAGGCCACCGCGACATCTGCCTGATCCCCGAGTCGGCGCACGGCACCAACCCGGCCTCGGCGCAGATGGTTGGCATGACCGTGGTGGTGACCCGCTGCGACGCGAACGGCAACGTCGACGTCGCCGACATCCGTGCCAAGGCGGAAAAATACTCCGATCGCCTGGCGGCGATCATGATCACCTACCCGTCCACGCACGGCGTGTTCGAGGAGGACGTGGTCGAGATCTGCGAGATCGTCCACACGCATGGCGGCCAGGTGTATACCGACGGCGCCAACATGAACGCCCTCTGCGGCGTGGCGCGCCCGGGCAAGTGGGGCTCGGACGTCAGCCACCTCAACCTGCACAAGACCTTCTGCATCCCGCACGGCGGCGGCGGCCCCGGCGTCGGACCCTGTGCGGTGAAGTCGCACCTCGCGCCCTTCCTGCCGCGCGCCTTCGGCGGCGAGGGCGAGGTCGGCATGGTCTCGGCGGCCACGCACGGCTCGGCCAGCATCCTTCCGATCAGCTGGATGTACATCGTGATGATGGGCGCCGAAGGCCTGCGCCGCGCGACCCAGGTCGCCCTGCTCAACGCCAACTACGTCGCCAAGCGCCTCGAGCCGCACTACCCCACCCTGTACACCGGCCGCAACGGCCTGGTCGCGCACGAATGCATCCTCGACCTGCGCCCGCTCAAGGACCGCACCGGCGTCGGTGCCGAGGACGTCGCCAAGCGCCTGATCGACTTCGGCTTCCACGCGCCCACGCTGAGCTTCCCGGTCTCGGGCACGCTGATGGTGGAGCCGACGGAGAGCGAATCGCTGCACGAGCTCGACCGCTTCATCGACGCCATGATCCAGATCCGCGACGAGATCCGCGCGATCGAGGACGGCCGCCTGGACCGCGAGGACAACCCGCTCAAGCACGCCCCGCACACCGCGGCGCAGGCCTCGGCCAGTGAGTGGACCCACGCCTATCCGCGCGAGCTGGCGGTGTTCCCGCTGCCGTCCCTGCGCCTGCAGAAGTACTGGCCGCCGGTGGCGCGCGTGGACAACGTGCACGGCGACAAGAACGTGTTCTGCAGCTGCATCCCGATCGGCTCGGCCGAGGACGAGCCCGAGGCGTTCAGCGAGCCCGACGTCGCCTGAGCCGCCGGCGCGTCGCCCCCGCGGGCGGCGTGCCGCTCAGCCCGCTTGCGTCTGCGGACGCACGCGGAACACCACGCTCATGCGCGGGCCCACGGCCCGCGCCGTCTTCGGGATGCCGTGCTCGTGGGTCAGCTGCGAGGCATGGCTCATCGACAGCAGGCTACCGTGCACCAGGTCGATGGCGTGGCGCTCGCGCGCCCCGCCCCTGGCACGGACCAGCATGCGCCGCGGATCACCCAGGGACACCAGGGTGATCGGATATCCGGGCACGATCGTGTGCAGCTTGTCGTTGTGCATGGCCACGCTGTCGCGGCCGTCGCGATAGAGATTGAGGCCGACGGCGTTGTAGGGCGCCGGCACGTGCGTGCGCACCCGTTCCAGCATGTCCGCCAGCGGCAGCTCCGGCGGCAGCGCGTCGATGCGCCATGACGCGAGCAGGCGCGGCACGTCGACCATGCGGTCGTACATCTGCCGCCGGTGCGTGGTCCAGGGCACGCCGGACACCAGGGCTTCGAACCAGGCGTCCGCCTCGTCCGGTGCGGCGAAGGACGGCCAGCAGCGGATGCCGCCTTCGGCGTCATCGACAATCTGGACGCAAGCGGCGCCGAACAGGTCGGCCGGCGCAGGTGCACGCGGCGGCTTCATCGGCTGGTGCGCGAATGGGCCATGGTGGCAAGCCTCGCACCGGACGCATGAAGCACCCGTTGCAGGCACACGCCTTCACGGATCCGCAGCACACGCCGGCTACGCTTCCACGATGTCCGCCGCCCTCGCCGACCGCTACGCCTCGGTACGCTCGCGCACCGTCGCCCTTGCCGCCCCGCTCTCGCCCGAGGACGCCCAGCTGCAGTCGATGCCCGACGCCAGCCCGGCGAAGTGGCACCTGGCCCACACCACCTGGTTCTTCTCCCGCTTCGTCCTCGGCGATGCGCCGGAGGACATGCCCGCCGGCTGGGACTTCCTGTTCAACAGCTACTACGTGGGCGCCGGCCCGCGGCACGCGCGCGCCGAACGCGGCCTGGTCTCGCGGCCGACGCTGTCCGAGGTGCTGGCCTGGCGCCGCCGGACGGATGACCGCGTCCTCGCCCGTCTTGCGCGCGACGAACTGGGGCCGGAAGCGCGCGACGTGCTGGTCCTCGGCACCCATCACGAGGAGCAGCACCAGGAGCTGCTGCTGACCGACATCAAGCACGCGTTCTGGACCAGTCCGCTGCAGCCGGCGTATGCGCCGGCGGGCCCGGACCCCGGTACGGCGCTGGACGCCTGGCCTCCCGGCGACGCCTGGCAGGCCGGCGACGCTGCACATCGCACTGGCGCCGAATGGCTCCCCCGCGACGAAGCGATCATCACCGTGGGCGCGCCCGCCTGGCCATCGGCTAGCGCCGACTTCGCCTACGACAACGAAACCCCGCGCCACCGCGTGCTGATCGCCGCCCACGCGATCGCCCGTCGGCCCGTCGACAACGCCAGCTACGCCGCCTTCGTCGCCGACGGCGGCTACCGCACGCCGAGCCTGTGGCTGAGCGATGGCTGGGACCAGCTTCAGCGTGGAGGCTGGCAGCGCCCGCTGTACTGGCACGCCGACGGCGTGCGCGAGTTCACCCTCGCCGGCTGGCAGGCGCGCGATCCCGGGGCGGCCGTGCGCCATCTCAGCCACTACGAGGCCGATGCGTTTGCCCGCTGGGCCGGCGCGCGCCTGCCCACCGAGGCCGAATGGGAGGCCAGCGCCGCCGCGCTCCAGGGCGTCGGCCAGTGCTGGGAATGGACCTCGAGCGCCTACGGCGCCTATCCCGGCTTCCGCCCCCTGGCCGGCACGCTCGGGGAATACAACGGCAAGTTCATGAGCGGCCAGCTGGTCCTGCGCGGCGGCAGCCGTGCGACGCCGCCGGGCCACGCCCGCGGGACCTACCGCAACTTCTTCGCACCCCATGCGCGCTGGCAGTTCTCGGGCCTGCGCCTGGCCAGGGATCCCGCGTGAACACACCCCGCATCACCGACCTGCATCCCAGCGACGACGACATCGCCGGCGACGTGCTCCGCGGCCTGGCGTCGTCGCCCCGGCGGCTGCCGTCGAAGTATTTCTACGACCAGCGCGGCTCCGAGCTGTTCGAGGCCATCACCTGCCAGCCCGAGTACTACCCCACGCGGATCGAACTGGCGATGCTCGCCGACCACGGCGCGGACATCGCGCGTGCGGTCGGCCCGCGCGCGCACGTGGTGGAGTACGGCAGCGGCAGCGGGCGCAAGACGCGCCTGCTGCTGGACGCGCTGGTCGATCCGGTCGCGTACACGCCGATCGAGATCTCGCGCTCGGCGCTGACCGCCAGCGCACGCCGCCTGGACCGCGAGTTCGACGACGTCGAGGTGCTGCCGGTGCTGGCCGATTTCACCCGGCCGGTGCCGCTGCCCGTGCCTGCGCGCGCCGCGGCCTCGGCGCTGGTGTTCTTCCCCGGCTCCACCCTGGGCAACTTCACCCGCGACGAGTCGGTGCGCCTGCTCGCCGCGATGCGCGACACCATGGGCGGCGACGGCGCCGCGCTGCTCGGGCTGGACCTCGAAAAGGACCCGGCGATCATCGAGGCCGCTTACAACGACGACGCCGGCGTGACCGCCGCGTTCACCCTCAACCTGCTGCACCGCCTCAACCGCGACCTGGGCTGCGACTTCGACCCCGCCGGCTTCGCCCACCGCGCGCGCTACCTGCGCGACGAGGGACGCATCGTGACCACGCTGGAAAGCCTGCGCGCGCAGGTGGTGACGGTCGAAGGCCAAGCGTTCGCGTTCGCGCGCGGCGAGGAGATGCAGGTGGAGCAGAGCCAGAAGTACACCGATGCGCGCATCGCCGCGCTGGCCGCCGATGCCGGGCTGCGCGTGGTGGACGGCTGGAACGACCCGGACGACTGGTTCGCGCTGCGGCTGCTGCGCCGCGCGTGATCCCGCGCCCGGGCGCGGAACCCGGCCGCGCGCCACGCGCCGCCTGGCTCAGGAAACGACGTCCGGCCGCTGGCGCGGCACCACCTCGGGCGCCAGCATGATCTTCGCCCCCTTGAAGTACATCATCCGCAGCTGCCTGCCGCGCGGCGACCAGCCGATGAAGTGCGCCCGCGCCTCCTCCTCGAACATGTCGCGGTAGCGCTGGGCCATCTCGTCGTTCTGCAGCTCGATCATCACGCCCACCGCTTCGGGTTTCGGCAGCGAAGCGTTGTATGCCTCGAGCGTGTCGCGGATGCAATTGAGGAACGGCATGGTCTGCTTGAGGCCACGCACGCCGACGTCGAAGAACTGCCGGTACAGGTAGGTCGGCTGGCCGAAGGACGGCACGATGCCCAGTACCGCCGTGCCCACGCCCCAGATCGCACCGCTGTCGGCGTCGCGGCCGATCGCCACCGCCTGCGACGCGCGCTCGGCGGCCTTGGTCGGATCGGGAAGCGCCCGGTTGCGCGCCCACAGCGAGATCAGCTCCGACGACAGCTCGGGCGTCACCTGCTTCCAGACCGGCACGATCTCCAGGCTCATCCTTCCACCCCGTTGCACTGCATGCGATCGGACATCGGCACCCTCCTCCACGGACTGCGCCCGATCATGGCGCAAGCGGCAATGGCCGCGCAACGCGGGGTGCGGTCCGTGGCGGTGCTCACCAGCTGTAGCCCATGCGCACCCACAGCGTGCGGCCGGGCTCGTTGATGCGCACCGCGTCGGCCGGATAGCCGAAGTCGGCGTTGCCGGCGAGGTTGAGGTGCTCGCTGTAGGCGCGGTCGAACAGGTTGTCGACGCCCGCGGTCAGCTGCACGCCGCTGTCGAAGCGGTAGCCGGCGTTGAGCGCCAGCGTCGCGAAGCCCGCGCTCGGACCGATGTCCTGGCCGACCACGTTGCCGTAGCCCTCCGCCACGCGGTCCTGGCCGTCGGCCACGCGCACCAGCGCACCGGCCGACCAGCTGCCGCTGGTCCAGTCGGCGCTGAAGCGGCCTTCCAGCGGCGGCATCTGCGGCAGCGGGCGTCCGCTGTCGCGGTCCTTGCCGCGGGCATAGGCCAGGCTTCCACCGAGCTTCCAGCTGTCCGAGGGCCGGAACTCCACGCCCAGCTCGGCGCCGCTGGTCTGCGCGTCGATGTTCGACACCGTCGAGCGCGCGCCCATCATTCCGCTGGTGTAGCGGAACTGGATGAAGTCCTCGACGCGCCCGGCGTAGGCCGAGACCCAGGCATCGAAGCGCGCACCGCGGTACTGCAGGCCGACGTCGAGCTGGGTGGTCTTTTCGGTGTCCAGGCCGGCGAAGGCGTTGACCGCGCCCGCGGGGCCCGCGTTGGCCGAGAACAGCTCCCAGTAGTCGGGCATGCGCTCGGTGTGGCCGATGCCGGCGTACCAGCTCAGGGTCTTGTCGACGTCCTGCTCGAAGCGGACGAAGCCCGCGTTGAGCGTCTCCTCGCGCGACTGGCCGGCGGTGGGGTTGGGCATCGCGTGTCCGCCGTGGCCGCCGGCGATGCTGGCCCGACCGTCCTCGGCGCCCGCGCGATCCACGCGCGCGCCCGCGATCCAGCGGTTGCGCTCGCCCTGGAACCAGGTTCCCTCGGCGAAGGCGCCGAGGTTGTCGAAGCGCGCGTCCACCGTCCACGGCACCGCCAGGTAGGCGCCCCGGCCCATCGCGCTGCGGCGGCGGTGGCGGCTGTCCTGGGCATCGATGCCGGTGACCAGTTCGAAGGCCGCGCCGCGCCACGTGGCCGCCGCGCGTCCGCCGGTGGTGCTGCGCTCCACGTTCGAGGCCATCGGCATCGGCATGGCGCCGGCCGGGTTGGGATCGCGCAGGCTGTAGTTGTCCATCACGTGGTCGGCCACGTTGTGGAACAGGCTGGCCTCGAATGCCTGGAGGGCGCCGAGCTCGAGGTTGGACTTCTCGAAGCGCAGGCTGGTGTTGGTGCGGTCGAACCGGCTGCCGTCCATGCCGCGGGTGGCGTAGCGCGCCTGGCCGTCGCCGATGCCCAGGCCGAGCTCGAGCAGCGTGTCCGCGTCGGGCGTCCAGCCCAGCGCGAGGTCGGCGTTCCACTTCTTCCAGGCCGAACCGACGCGGTCGCCGTTGCCGTCGTCGTAGTCGCCGGACTCGGAGCGGTTGGCGCTGACCCGCGCATAGCCCAGCGGGGCGCCATACGTCGCATCCACCACCTGGTCGTTGCGGCCCCAGCTGCCGCCGAGCGCGCTGCCGGCGAACTTGAACGCCGGCTCGGCGAAGTACTCGCGGTCGCGCTCGAAGCGCACCGTGCCGGCCGATGCGCCCGGACCCCAGAGCACGGTCTGCGGACCCTTGGTCACCACCAGCGCGTCATAGGTCTCGGGCGCGATGTAGGACATGGCGTTGTCCATCCGCGACGGACAGGCGCCGGGCATCGCGCCGTCGTTGGTGAGCAGGTTGAGGCGCGAGCCGAACATGCCGCGCAGCACCGGGTCGCCGTTGCTGCCGCCGTTGCGCACGGTGCTGAAGCCCGGGATGGTCTTGAGGTAGTCGGCGCCGTCGCTGGCGGGCACCGGCTGGCGCGGGAGCTTCGGGCTGGTTTCCCAGGTGAGCGCGGACACCGGCGCGGCGGCGGTGACCACCATCGCGTCGAAGTCGACGGTGCGCAGCGGATCGGTGGCGGAATCACCGCCGGCTACCTCGTTGGCGAGGACCACGGGGCTGGCAAGCGCGGCGACGATGGCGATGAAGAGGCAGGACGAACGGATCGAGGGGCAATAGCGGACCGACATGGCGGTAGCTCCATGGGACAGACACAGGGGGTTTCGGATGCGCGCGGCGGGACGCGGCGCGCGGGGCGGTCGTCAGCCGAGGCGCGGCGGACCGCGGGAGCCGAGCCCGCTGGGATGCAGCCATGGCAGCCGCGGCGCGGCGGGGCTGGCGGGCCTGGTGGTTGGCGGCAGCACGGCCGCGGGTGTCGTCGCGAACCGCGTGGTGGCAAGCAGCGAGGACAGCAGCGGGCAGTAGTCGCAGTCGGCATCGCCCGGGGCGGCGAGCGGCGCGCCCGGCGCAACGGCGTCCGTGGCGGCGGTGGCGGCGTGCGCGTGGTGGCCCGCCTGGAGCGCCGAATGCGCGCCCGCGTCGTGCGCCGCTCCGCTGGCCACGTGGACCAGGCGACCGGCGGTGGGCACCGCCACGAGCATCAGCGCCGCCAGCAGTGCCAGCCGACCGATCCACTCCTGGAATGCACGCGCGTTCATCGTGGACGGATTATCGGAATCGACCGGCGCGTCGCCCCTGACCCAGGTCAAGCAGCCGCCATTTCCGTACCACCGCGTATGCGCTTGATCCAGGTCATGGAGCCGTCGTCCGCGCGTCATTAACGTGCGTCCCATCGGCGAAGGAGCACGCGCTCCCCAGCCCCAACGGCTCAGTCAACCCGCAAGGAAACCCGCCATGAGAAACCTGGTCCTGATGTTCGCACTCGCCGCCGCAGGCGGTTTCATCCCGCACGACGTCGCCGCCCAGGGCCCGTCCTCGGTCACCCCCGTCGCCGACGTCACCTTCAGCCTGCGTACCGCGATCCAGGACGGGCAGATGGTGTTCATCGGCAACGCCGGCCCGATCAAGGACCAGGTCAACCCGGACCTGCGCGTGCCTGAAGGCGCGGTGGTCGCGATCACGCTGACCAACGCCGACGGCGCGATGCATGACATCGCGGTGCCCGAGTTCGGCGCGCAGTCCGACCAGGTGATCG
Source organism: Luteimonas sp. MC1750 (assembly GCF_016615955.1). NCBI lineage: Bacteria > Pseudomonadati > Pseudomonadota > Gammaproteobacteria > Lysobacterales > Lysobacteraceae > Luteimonas > Luteimonas sp. MC1750. Next base: position 943,790 of record NZ_CP067113.1, on the reverse strand, counting down.
GCGAAGGCGCCGCCACCACGATCGTGTTCCGCGCCACCAAGGGCGGTGCGTTCGAGTACCTGTGCACGATCCCGGGCCACAAGCTCGCCGGCATGTTCGGCAAGCTGATCGTCGGTGACGTCAAGGAAGTGGTGAGCACGGCGATCGACGTCGCCAAGGATCCGGCGCAGGTCGGCGAGCCGGTGGGCGACCGCGCACCCAAGCACATCACCTACGACCTGCTGACCACGGAAGTGGAGGGCCAGCTGTCCGACGGCAGCACCTACCGCTACTGGACCTTCGACAACACGGTCCCGGGCCCGTTCCTGCGCATCCGCCAGGGCGACACGGTGACGATCAACCTGAAGAACGCCGAGGACAGCATCAACATCCACTCGGTCGACTTCCACTCGGTGACCGGCCCCGGCGGCGGCGCGGCGGTGACCCAGGTGCGCCCCGGCGAGACCAAGAGCTTCACCTTCAAGGCGCTGCACCCGGGCCTGTTCGTGTACCACTGCGCCACGCCGATGATCGCCCACCACATCTCCAACGGCATGTACGGAATGATCCTGGTCGAACCCGAGGGCGGCCTGCCCAAGGTCGACAAGGAGTATTACGTCATGCAGGGCGAGCTCTACACCGCGCAGAAGCACGGTTCCAGCGGCCTGCAGGAGTTCTCGGTCGACAAGCTGCTCGACGAGAAGCCCGAGCACCTGATGTTCAACGGTTCGATGAACGCCCTCACCAAGACCTTCAACATGAACGCCGTGGTGGGTGAGGAAGTGCGCATCTTCTTCGGCGTCGGCGGCCCGAACCTGGTGTCGAGCTTCCACCTGATCGGCGAAGTGTTCGACCGGGTCTACGACCTGGCCTCGTTCACCAGCCCGCCGCTGAAGGACGTGCAGACCACGCTGGTGCCCCCGGGTGGCGCGACCATGGTCGAGTTCAAGGTCGACTATCCCGGCAAGTACATCCTGGTCGACCACGCGCTGTCCCGCGCCGAGAAGGGCCTGGCCGGATTCCTGACCGTCACCGGCGAGGCGGATCCGACGATCTTCGACACGAGCGAGAAGATCGACGCATCGTCCGGCCACTGACCGGTCCGCGGCTCCAGCAACACGGACGGCCCCGCACATGAGGGGCCGTCTTTTTTCGTGCCTGTCAAGCGCCCGCGCGTCATCGCCCAGTCACGCGATGTGAGACGAAGACGGGGACAATAGGCGCATGCACCAGATGATCGAACTCCACCCGAAGCCCGACGCGCTCGATGTCCTCGGACTTCCCGCCATCCCCTATCCCGTCGCCCTGCCCGTGTTCCAGGCGGCGGTCGCCAACGACGGCGAGCCGCCGCTCGCCGACATGCTGCTCGGCCTGCAGCTGCGCGCCGCGGACGCCAGGGCGGACTGGCAGCGCATGGAGCCGGCGATGGCCCGCCTGGCCGAACTGCTGGCGGGCGACGACATGCGCGAGCGCATCCCGCTCGAGTGCGCGCCGTGGCTCGAGGTCGCGCCGGTCGATCCCGACCGTGCCGCGCTGGCACTCGTGCGCGGCGACCTGGCGCTCGCGGTGCTTTTCTTCGATGAGGACCGCTGGCAGGTGGCCGCCTGTCGCCCGCTCGACGCCGGCGCGCTGCGCCTGCTGCACGCCCTCCCGCGCGATCCCGCAACCGCCGGATCGCTCGCCACGTGCGCGGACGCCGATCCCGCGGTGGGTCCGGGCGCAACCTGCCTCGTGCGCTGGTCGCCAGGCCTGGCCGCGGACGCACCGGCGACCCGTCGTGCCGCCTGCGTCGCCGCCGAGATCCGCACCTTCGTCAGGCTGGGCGGCGCGGCCGGCTGAGTTCCGCCAGCAGCGCCGGCACTTCGCCCGCGATCTCGCGGGCGAGGAAGCCCAGGTCGCCGATGCGCCGCCCGAGCCGCGCACCGGCGCGCGCATGCAGCCACACGCCCCAGCATGCCGCCTGCGCCGGCGTCGCCCCCCGCGCGCACAGGCCGCCGACGATGCCGGCGAGCACGTCGCCTGATCCCGACGTCCCCAGGCCTTCGGAGCCACCCCGGTTCACCCACAGCGTGCCCGAGCCATCGGCGATCCAGGTCGTGGCGGACTTGAGCACCAGCACCACGTCCCATTCCTGCGCGAAGGCGGTCGCGATCCTTGCGGCGTCGGCCTCGACCTCGCTGGCGTCGCAACCCAGGAGCGAGGCCATCTCGCCGTGGTGCGGGGTGAGCACCAGGCGCGGACGCTCGCGCATCCGGCGCCAGGCCCGGAGCACGGCGAGATCGATCGCGCCGGCGTCGAGCACCGCGCTGCGCTGCGCGCGCGTGAGCAGCCGCGCCGCCATCGCGCGCAGCTTCGGACCGGACTCGGCGCCCGGCCCCAGCACCACCGCGTCCGCACCCGCTGCAACCTTCGGCAGTTCGCGTCCGGTGCCGGCTAGGTCGCCATTGGCGTCCTCCGGCAGGCCCAGCACGCGGGCTTCCGGCACGGCAACCGCAAGCGCGGGCGCCGCGCCGCGCGCCACCGCGATCTGCAGCTTGCCGGCACCGGCACGCAGCGCCGCCTCTCCGGCCAGGCGCACGGCGCCGGCCAGCTCGCGATGGCCGCCAACCACCAGGACCCGGCCACGCGCCTCCTTGCCGCCGCCGTCCGGCGTCGGCAGCGGCCAGGCACGCAACAGGCCGGCGCCCAGGGCGCGTGCCGCCGACGGCGCGCGCGGGACCGCGCTCATCGCGGGCCGGCAGGCACGTCGGCCGCGCCGGTCACCGCGGCGCCGGCTTCGCGCAGCGGCAGCGCAAGGTTCGCCACCTCCAGCGAGAAGCGCGCCTCCGGGTCCGAGCGGTCGAGCGCGTAGGCGGTCACCGAACAGTTGGGCACGTCGGCCTTGCGGTCGACGCCGAGGATCTCCGCCTCGTCCATGCATTCCAGCAGGTAGCGGAAGCAGTTGACGATCACCTGGTGGGCCACGATCAGCACGCGCTCGCCGACGTAGTCGCGCCGCAGAACCTCCTGCACGCTGCGCAGGCGCAGGATCACGTCGCACCAGCTCTCGCCGCCGGGCGGCCGGAAGTAGAACTTGCCGACGCTGTCGCGCTGCGCGGCGAGGTCGGGGAACTTCGCGCGGATGCCGGCGCTGGTATAGCCGTCCAGGATCCCGAACTCCTTCTCGCGCAGGCGCTCGTCGACCAGCACGTCGTCGTCCGGCGTGCCCAGCGCGCGTGCCACCGCCTCCATCGTCTGCCGCGAGCGGACGAATGGCGAGCTCATCAGGGTGGTCGGACGCATGCCCGGCGGCAGCCGCGCGAACCACTCGCCCAGCGCGCGGGCCTGCTCATGGCCGAGGTCGGACAGCGGCGTGTCCGCGTCGCGCGTCTCGAGGTCAATCAGGTGGTGGGCGGCCAGCTCCGCGCGGTCACGCGCGACGTTTCCGGCGCTCTGGCCATGGCGCACGATCCAGAGACGGTCGGGCCAGTCGGTGTGTCGCAGTCGTGCCATCGGTCGCTCGCCTTGCGGCACTGCAGGTTCGCCGCGGGCGCGTCAACGAGGCGCGAAACGCCCGGTGCGCAGACCGGGCGCCCGATCGGGCGTCCGGCTGCAGGGCGGCGCTCCTCAGGCGTCGCGGGCGCTCGTGTCATCCGCGCCGTCCGCGGACATGGTCACCTTGGTGGTCTTCTCCATCGTGCCTTCGGCCTTGCCGAGTTCGATGCCGGTTACCGGGTTGCTGCCCGGATCGGATGCGGTGCGCGCGGCCATCGCGGCGACCAGGCGCTCTTCCGCCGGATCCAGGCCAACGCCTGGCACGCCGTCGCCACCATCCACCGCGGTGAAGGCGTCGGGATCGCTGACGTAGTCGAAGTTGTCGTCGCTGTTCCACGGACCACGCATGTCGCCGTCGCCCTGCGAGGTGTTGACGTACATCTCCTGGAACTCCGGCATCCCCGCCAGCTTGCCCGGCGGGAAATTCGGCTCGATCGCGTACAGCGCCTTCTCGAACGACTTCTGGTGCGCCATCTCGCGGGTCATCAGGAACATCAGCGCATCCTTGACGCCCGGGTCGTCGGTCACGTTGATCAGCCGCTCGTAGACGATCTTGGCGCGGGCCTCGGCGGCGATGTTCGAGCGCAGGTCCGCGGTCGGCTCGCCGATGCTGTCGATGTAGCCGGCGTTCCACAGCTGCCCGCCGGAGTTGATCAGCGCGGGGCCACCGCCGTAGAGCACCTGGGTCACGTGCGAGCTGCAGCCGTTGCCCTGCAGCGAGCGGAACAGCTCGCCTTCGGCCTCGACGCCCTCGGCCAGCCGGCCCTTCGCGCCCTTGTTGAGCATGCCGACCAGCGAACCGATCACCTCGAGGTGGCTCAGCTCCTCGGTGGCGATGTCGAGCAGCATGTCCTTGCGGCCCGCATCGTCCTCGGCCAGCGCCTGGGTGAAGTAGCGCATCGCCGCGGCGAGTTCGCCCTGCGGGCCACCGAACTGCTCCAGCAGCAGGTTGGCCAGCGCGGGGTTCGGTTCGGCGACGCGCACCGTGTACTGCAGTCTCTTGTTGTGGGTAAACATCGTTGACGCTCCTTGGGTCAGTGGTCAGTCGCGCTTCTTCTGGTCGCCCTTGTCGCCCTGGCCCGACCTGACGGTGGTTTCGGCCTTCTTCGCCTTGTCCTGCTTCTGCGAACGGCCGACGTCGTCCTGCTCCTTGAACTTGCCTTCGGCGTCTCGCCGCACGTAGCGGCTGTCGCCTTCGTTGGGGGTGATGAGCTCGCGCTTGGACATGGTTTCGACGCACCTTCGGGGGGGAAAGGACCCGTAGGGTTCTCCCCGCCACGTCAAAGGCGCGCGACGGGATGCGCAGCCCGGTATTCAGTCCCGACCGGGCGTAGGATGGGAGCGGGCTGCCAACGGGGAGGAACCCTCTGCATGCACAGCGGACTGGCGGATTTCATCGAAGGACACCGGGCCAGGATCGTCGACGAGGCGATCCTGTTCGCCAGGACGATCGAAGTCGGAAGCCCTCTCGACGATGTGGAGCTGCGCGACCACCTGCCTCAGATCCTGTCGACCATCGTCGAGGACCTGCGCACCCGGCAGACGCCCGCCGAGGAGATCGCCAAGGCCGAAGGGCGCTGCCCGTCGGACGTCAGCGACGAGCGGTCACCCGCGGCGACGCATGCCCTGCATCGCGCGCGCAGTGGCTTCAGCATCTCCGATCTCGTCGCGGAATACCGCGCGATGCGAGCCGCGGTGCTGCGTGCCTGGGCCCAGTCTCCGGAGGCGATCGGGGCCGCGCCAGCCGACATTACCCGCTTCAACGAAGCGATCGACGAGGCGGTGGCGGTCTCGGTGAAGTACTACGCGGAGGAAGTCGATCGCTGGCGCGCCATCTTCCTGGGCGTGCTCGGCCACGACCTGCGCACGCCGCTGACGGCGATCATGCTGACGTCCGAGCACCTGTCCCGCATGGCGATGGATGCCCCCGTCGCAAAGGCCGTGCAGCGGCTGATCAGCAGCGGCGAGCGCATGAGCCAGCTGCTGGACAGGCTGCTGGTCTACAACCGGGCCCGGATGGGCATCGGCTTCGACGTGCAGAGGACGCAGGTGGACCTTGCGCAAGCCTGCCGCGAAGAGATCGGGGTGCTGCTGCAGTCGATGCCCGAGGCCCGGGTCGAATTCCGCGCTCCGCCAGCCCTTGAGGGCATGTTCGACGCGGAAACCATCCGCGAGGCCCTCTCGAACCTGGTCGTCAATGCCTGGAAATACGGCCGCGACGGGACCGGGATCGGCGTCGAGCTGCGCGAAGCCGGCGAGGCCGGCGAGGCCGTGGAGATCGTGGTTTCCAACTACGGTGAACCGATTCCGCGGGAACTGCTGGAACTGATGTTCGAACCGCTGCGGCGCGGCGCGATGGCCAGCGACGAGCTGGAACGCGGAAGCCTGGGGCTGGGGCTGTTCATCGTCAGCCAGATCGCCAAGGCGCACGCCGGCACGGTCCAGGCCGACTCCGAGGACGGCACGACACGCTTCACGCTGCGGCTGCCGCGCTCTCCGGCTGCGTGAGACGCCGCGTCAGGGCGCGCGTGCGAGCGCGTCGCGCAGGGGCTCCAGGTCTGCATCGCTGACCGGACGCACCACCCGCACCAGCTCCTGGCCCGAGCGCATCAGCACCAGCGTCGGCCACAGCTTGACGCGCAGGGAGCGCCCCAGCGGGCGCCCCCGGCCGTCCTCGATCTTGATGTGCCCGACCCCCGGCCGTCGCGCAAGCAGCGCGCGGATGGCGGGCTGGGCGGCCTGGCAATGGCCGCACCACGGCGCGCCGAACTCCAGCAGCAGCGTGCCTTCCATCGCGTCCAGGTCGCTGCGCGCGGGTTCCTGCCCGGCGTAGTCCGCCTGGTATCGGCCGGGGCTGGTGGCGTCATCCATCGGCTTGCCTCAGTCGTGGCTGCGCAGCGCCGTCTCGATGTCCGGCAGCGGCGAATTGGTCAGGGTCTTCGGCACCTCCAGCTTCAGGCGCTGCTGGACCTCCTTGTGCAGCAGCGGGCGCATGCGGCCGAGCGTGGTCGGGTCGGCGATCAGCACCAGGTCCGCGTAGTCCTGCTTCAGCGCACCCTCGTTGAGCGCGTTCGCCAGCTGCTTGGCGAAGGTGGCCTCGTCGATCTGCGAGCCGGTGGACTCGTGCGGCATCCGGCCGGCGGGACCGTCGTCGTCCATGTTGACCAGCTCGCGCAGGTCGACCTGGTGGAGCGCGATCGCGCCCTTTTCACCGGCATTGCGGAACAGGCGGGCACTGGTGCCATCGGCCACGACCACGAGCGCTTCTGAGGGAACCTGGGCCATGCGGAACTCCGTCGGGAAGGAAGGACCCCACGTTGGCCGATGGACGGTCAATACGGCGTGACCCGTGTCATCTGCCGGTGCGCCGCGCGGAACCCGGGCGCCGTCCAGCCGTCGTCTTCGGCGTCCGGATCCTCCAGGTCGCCGACTTCGCGCGCCCGGTGAAGCCTGCGCCGAGGCGCTGGCCCAGCGTGCACCGCGCATCGACACCGCGCGGCGCATCCTCGCCGCATGGACCGATCACGACGCTTCCAGGCCGGGCCGACCGGCCTGCTCCTTGCCCTCTCGCTCGCCGCCTGCACCGGTGACGGCGAGGTCCCGTCGCCCGAACCGGCCGGCGCACCCAAGGCACCCGGCACCGCCGTGCTCGAGACCGGCGCCCGCGCACTGCAGGACACCGCGCCGGTGGAAGCGCTCGACATGCACCTGATCGGCTTCCATCCGATGAAGGACGCGCCGCACATTCAGATGGAGGCCCACCACTTCTGCCGGCAGGTCAACGAGGACTTCGCGCAGTGCGCCCTCTTCGACGGCAACGGTGCGGATGCCAACCTCAACGGGGTCGAATACATCATCTCCGAGGCGGCGTTCGAGCGCCTGCCGCAGGAGGAGCGCGCCTACTGGCATCCGCACAATGCCGAGATCCTGAGCGGCCAGCTGGTCGCGCCGGGCATCCCGGAAGCCGCGGAACACGCGCTGATGCGGCAGAAGATCAACAGCTATGGCAAGACCTGGCACACCTGGAATACGCGCCACGGCGTGGAGCCGGGCGATGCGCTGCCGCTGGGTCCGGCGGCACTGGCGTGGTCGTTCAACCGCGATGGCGAGCTCGATCCGGCGCTGCTGGCCGAACGCGATCGGCGCATGGACATCGACACCGGCGAGCGGCGCGAATCGCGGCGGGAGCTGCGCGACCTCGCGCGGCCGCAGTCCGGCGTCGACGCGCTGCGCGAGCACTTCCCCAAGGCGACGCCAATCGATGGGGTGCAGGAGGCTCAGCAGGCCGTGGGCGGTCACGCGGATGCACGACCCGCGGCGGCAGGACAGCCCAACGGTCGGCCGGATGCGCTGATCCGCTGATTCGACGCCGAGGCACTGGTCTCAGCCTGAAGCCATCTCCGCCTGCAGCCGCCGGTGATAGGGCCACAACGCCACCGCGCGGGCCACTACATGGATCACGAAGGCCGCCCACAGCCCATGGTTGCCCCAGGCTGCGGCCACGGGCCACGCCACCAGCAGGAAGACCGCCAGCGCAAGCAGCGCGGCATTGCGCATCTCGCGCGTGCGGGTCGTTCCGATGAACACGCCGTCCAGCTGGAACGCGGCGACCGACACCAGCACATAGAGCGCGGCCCATGGCAGGTGCAGCACCGCCGCTTCCCGCACGGCCGGCAGGCTGGTCAGCGCATGCACCGCCGGACCACCGGCGAACAGGATCGCCAGCGCCAGCAGCAGCGCCGTGGCCACGGCCAGCTCGCTGGTGAGTCGCACCGACCTCCGGAACGCGTAGAGGTTGCGCGCGCCCCACGCGGCGCCCACCTGCGCCTCGGCGACGAAGGCGAAGCCGTCGAGGAAGAACGCGCTGAACGACACCAGCTGCAGCAGGATGTGGTTGGCGGCCAGGGTCACGTCGCCGAAGCGCGCGCCGGCGCTGGCGAACCAGGCGAAGGCGAACAGCAGGCACAGCGTGCGCACCAGGATGTCGCCATTGGCCGACAGTGCCTGGCGGATGCGCGGCAGGTCGGCGATGCGCGACCACGCCAGCACCGGTCCGTGATCCTGGTGGCGTTCACGCAGCACGCGCCACGCCACCGGCAGCGCCACCGCGCAGGTGACCCATTCCGCGATCGCGGTTCCAAGGCCGATGCCGCGCGCGCCCATGCCCAGCGCGCCCGCGAACCACAGGTCGAGCCCGGCGTTGAGGCCGTTGAGCAGCAGCTGGACCAGCAGCAGCTCGCGGCTGCGTCCCAGCCCGATCAGCAGGCCGCTGACCGCGAACAGGCACAGCGCAGCCGGCGCGCCCCAGATGCGCGCGCGGAAGTACGCGCCGGACACCGACTCCACCGCCGCGCTGCCGTCCATCCAGCCGAAGTAGAGCCGCGTCACCGGCCACTGCAGCGCCAGCAGCGCCACGCCGATCCCGGCCGCCAGCAGCAGCGCGCGCGCGAACGCCGCGCGCACCTCGGCCTCGTCGCCGGCCCCGCGGGCCTGGGCGACGAAGCCGGTGGTGCCCATGCGCAGGAAGCCGAAGCTCCAGTAGACGAAGTTGAACAGCAGCGCGCCCAGCGCCAGCCCACCGAGCTCGGTCGCGGTTCCGTAGTGGCCGATGACCGCCGTGTCGACCAGGCCGAGCGCCGGCACGGCGGCGTTGGCCAGGATGATCGGCCAGGCCAGGCGCGCCACCGCGACGCGTGTCAGCCCTCCGTCGCGTCCGGCCAAGGCGCGCCTACAGGTTGGACGCGTCGGCTGGCACGATGGTGGACGGCGGCGCGGCGCCGTCTTCGACCTCGCTGGGCGGCGGACACGGCGCGCCCACGGTGTACGAGGTCATTGACAGTGATCCATAGGCCGGCCCTTCCACCAGCACGTCGGCGCCGTTCCCCGCCGCGGCGGCCATGCCGGCCAGGTACAGCAGCGGCAGGAAATGTTCCGGCGTGGGCGCGGACGCCGCGTAGTCGCGATGCGTGGCCAGCCCCGCGGCGTCACCCGGGCGCTCGGCCAGCAGCTGCTGCGCATGCGCGTCGAAGCGCTCGTTCCAGTCGAAGCCGGCGTCCGGCTGCCTCCAGTCCATCGCGCGCAGGTTGTGCACCACGTTGCCGCTGCCCACCACCAGCACGCCGCGCTCGCGCAGCGCGGCCAGCCGCGCGCCCAGCGCCACGTGCCAGTCGGGCGGCTTCTGCGCGTTGATCGACAGCTGCACCACCGGGATGTCGGCGTCGGGGAAGGCGTGCACCAGCACCGACCAGGTGCCGTGGTCGAGGCCCCAGCCATCGTGGTCCGGACCGACGAAGTCCGGCTTCGCCACGTCGGCGACTTCCTCGGCCAGCTCGGGCAGGCCGGGCGCCGGGTAATCGACCTCGAACAGCGGGCGCGGGAAACCGTAGAAGTCGTGGATGGTGCGCGGCCGCGGCATCGCGGTCACCGCCGTGGCGTTGACGTACCAGTGCGCCGAAACCGCCAGGATCGCGCGCGGCCGCGGCACCGCGGCGCCGAACGCGCGCCAGGCCTCGGTGAAGCGGTTGCGCTCCAATGCGTTCATCGGGCTGCCGTGGCCGAGGAAGGCGGCCGGCATCAGGGGCTGGATGGCCATGGGGCGACTCCGGGCGGGGTGATGCTGCAGTCTACGTCCAGCCCCGCTACAGCCGCTCGACGGCGGTCGCGCGCACCAGCACTTCGTCCTGGTCGAAGCGCTGTTCCAGCGTCCCGCGGTAGTTGCGCCACCAGGCGTGGTCGACGTTGTCGACCATCACCTCGAACAGCACCACGTCGTCGCGCTGCACCTCGCCCTCGTCGTCCTCCCACAGCCCGGAGGCCGGCGCGCGGGTGAACGCGGTGACGCCGCCGAACACGTCCGCAAGCTCGGCGCGGACGCTGTCGTACAGGGCCTTGGGGAACGCCGCGCCGGAGTTGTCGCGCAGCGGGAGGAAGAGTTCGACGAGATGCATGGCGGAGGTGAGAATCCTGCAGCCGGTGTTCCGGGGTCGTGAATGCACGGACGAACCTGCGTCCCTGGCTCGCGCCCGGCCGGATCAGCTCATCGCAGGTTGCGGTCGCACCCACGGCGCGAGCAGCCGCAGGCGCCGGGGGCGACCAGCGATCACGAGCGCCATCGCGACGGCCGCCGCCGCGAGCAGCATCACCCACACCAGCACCGCCATGGTGGCGTGGTCGCTGCCGAGGCAGCAGGCCAATGCGAGCAGCACGGCACTGCCGCCCAGCCAGCGCAGGCGCGCGAGCTGGGCCGCGGAGGGCGGTGCGCCCCAGGCCTGCAGTGCGTGCACGGGCATGGCGAGGGCCAGCCAGCCCATGCCGGCGAAGGCGCAGGCTGCGGCGGCGAGCAGCCACGTGGTGGCGCCGGGCTCATGCATGTCCCGGATCCCGCGCAGCCGCTCCGGACAGTCGCGCCGCACGCTGCACGGCGGCCCGAGGGACGCCTTGTTCAGCCGGAACCGCCCGGGCGCGTTGGCCCAGCCAGCGTGCCGTGAAGCCTGCAATGGCCGCCACGGCGAGCAGCGCCAGGTCCACGCCCGCCACCGGCCAGTAGCCGTCCGCCAACGTGCGCAGCAGATGGTCGCCGGTCGTGAGCCCGTTGAGCATCACCGCCGCAATCGCCAGCGCGGCGATCGCCCAGGTCTGTTCGCGCCATGCGGGATTCGGCAATCCTTTGGTTACCGGCGCGCTGCGCCAGCCCGCGTGCAGCAGCGCCGCAAGCCACGTGAACCAGAAGGCGCGCTGCTCCCAGTCACCGCGCGCGGGCAGGTCCACGGGCAGCAGGCGATTGGCGACAAGGATGCCGAGCGTAGCCACCACCATGCCGGTCACCGTGGTCACCGCCAGCGCATCGACCACGCGCGCGCCCTGCACGCCGCGCGCCGCGTGCTGGCGCTTGCGCTTCTCGACGAAGAACACGAAGCCCGTCGCGATGCACACCGCGCCCGCCAGCCCGCCGAACACGTATAGCCAGCGCAGCAGCCAGTGGCGGAAATGCTGCAGGTGCAGGCCGGTGAGGAACTCGGCCACGCGGCCCACGGCGGTCGGCGGCGGATCGACGCGGATCAGCTCGCCGGTGGCGGCCTTGAAGTGGATGCCGTCGCCGACCAGTGCGATGCGGTCGGTGCCGGCGCGGTACACGCTCACGTAGCCGTTGGCGTCGCCCACGTGCATCAGCACCAGGAAGCCGACGTCACCCGCCTTGCCCGCCGCCTCCCAGCGCGCGCGCGCGTCGGCCACCATCGCGTCGACGTTGGCGAGGCCACCCGGCACGCCGGCGCGCTCGTGCGGCAGGCCGGTCTGTTGCGCTTCAAGTGCGGCGGCGCGGTCGTGCAGCTCGTGCAGCTGGGTGTGCCCGAGCGGGAAGTAGTAGGTCGCCGCGAAGATCAGCAGCCCGGTCAGCGCGAAGAAGAAGTGGAACGGCAGCGCCACCACGCCGGTCAGGTTGTGCAGGTCGAGCACGCTGCGCAGCCGCTGTTTGCCCGGCCGGAAGGTGAAGAACTCGCGGAAGATCTTCCGGTGCATGACCACGCCGCTTACCAGCGCCGCCAGCATCACCAGCGCCGAGAAGCCGACGATCCAGATGCCGAGGTTCTTCCAGTCCAGCGTCAGGCCGTAGTGCATGGGATAGAAGAAGCCGCTGCCGACCTTCAGCCGGTCGTCGCGCAGCACGTGGCCGTCGCGCGGGTCGACGGTGGCTTCGGCATGGATCTGCTCACCGGGGTGCCTGGCGTTGGGCACCTCGAAGCCGGCGAACAGCGCCACCACCGGGTCGCGGTGGGTGGTGTAGGCGCTCCAGTAGGCGATGGTGTCGAAGCGTTCGGGCAGCGCGCCGTTGGCGCGCGGGCGCATGGCGTCGATGGCCTCGGGCGTCGGCTGCATGCGCTCGAAGGCCGGGCGCAGCACGGCTTCGTACGAGGGCATCGGCTGCGGCTCGATGCGCGTGGCCGGAATCGCCCAGCGGTCAAACTCGCGGTCGAACACCGACAGCGCGCCGAAGAAGAACGCGGCCATCAGCACGAAGCCCAGCACCAGGCCGAACCAGGTATGCAGCCAGGCCATCGCCTGGCGGAAGGTGGCGAACATCGGCTGCATCCTCCTCAGATCAATGCGGCCTGTACGGCCGAGCCCACGCCGGCAAGTAGCGCACCGCCGCCCAGCAGCACAGCCCACACCGGCCACAGCCGACGTGCCGCGATCGCCCACAGCAGCGCGCCGAGGAAGGCCAGCACGCCAACGAGGCTCGACAGGAACTCCGCGTCGTGGAAGCCCATGCCGGCCGCGACCGCCAGGCTGGTGCACGCGGCCACCAGGCCCCAGGCCAAGCCGTAGCCGCCGAGCACGGCGGCGGCGAGGCGTGCGAGCACAGCCAGCCGCGTCGAGACAGCGGGCGTGTTTGCTGCGTTGCGCACCGCATGCCTGGCGCGTACAGCTCGGGTAGCCGACGGAGCGGGCGTGGCGGGCGTGGCGGGCGTGGCGGGCGTGGCGGGCGTGGCACGCGACGGCATCAGAACCTCCAGTCAAGGCTGAGCGTGTAGTTCGCGGGCGCGCCGTAATAGCCGCTGTAGCGCAGCGTGTTGATGTACTTCTCGTCGGTGATATTGTTGGCGTTGAGGCGCAGCGTGGCGTCGGGCGCGAAGTCCCAGGCGACGAATGCGTTCGCCACCGCGTAGCTGTCCTGGCGCACGCGGAAGCCGCTGGCTTCGGTATTGAAGATGCCGCTCTGCCAGCGCCCGCCAATGCCCCAGGACAGCGCCTCGTAGGCCGGGAAGCGCCCGCTCAAGAGCAGGTTGGCCGTGCGGCGCGGCACCCAGGGATAGGTGTCGCGGCCGTCGAGGCCGTCCAGCCGCAGCGCGGTGTAGCCGGCAACGAGATCCAGGTGATCGGTGATCCGCCCCACCGCCTCCAGCTCCACGCCCTTCGAGCGCACGTCCACCGGCGCATAGATCGCCATGCCGAACTCGTTGTACTGGCCCGTCGGCGTGGCCAGGCCTTCCTGGTCGGCCTTGAACACCGCCACCGTCGTCAGCAGCCGCCCGTCCAGCCAGTCGGCCTTGATGCCCGCCTCGTAGTTCACGCCCTGGCTGGCGTCGAGGTAGCGGTCGTTGGCATCCACCTGGTCCTGCGGCTGATGGATATCGGAGTAGCTGACATAGCCGAGCACGCGGTCGGTGAAGTCGAAGGTCAGGCCGCCGTAGGGGCTGGTGTGCTTCGTCGTCTGGTCGAAGCCCAGGTCATAGGAATTCCCGCTGCGGCGGTAGCGCGCGTGGTTGGCGCCGACGATGGCCTTGAAGCGATCGGTGAGCGCAATGCGCGTGGCCGCGAAGGCGCGCGTGAGCTCCTGGTCGAGTTCGGAGTAGAGGTTGGGCTCGCTCCAGTCGGGCTCCGGGATGGCGTTGGTCGGATACGGAAACGGTGGCAGCGGACCCCAGGCGGGTGACGAGAAGTCCGCGGTGCGCTCGCGGTTGTCGGTGGTGCTGCGCGCGCGGGCGAGGCCCACCATCGCCTCGTGCTCGCGCCCGAACATCTGGAACGTGCCGTTGAGCGTGGCGGTGCCGAGGTGCGCCGTGGCTTCGTCGTCGCCGCCCCAGGGATAGCCGGACAGGCCGAGGCCGGTCTCCGGATCCAGGCCCGTGCCCAGACCATCGAAGGCGTAGAACATGCGCTCGTCGCCGGTGTTGCGGCGGTAGTTGTAGGAGAGCTTCAACTGCCAATCGTCGGCCACGTCGTGCGTGTACTCGGCGAAGGCCGTGTGCGCGGTGGTGTCCCAGTAGGTCCAGTCCTGGGTGGTGCTGGTATTGCGCGGCCATTCGCGCTGCGTGCCGTCGCTGTTGGTGAAGGGCAGCGCGCCCCACATGATGCCGTCGGACTCCGCGCGCTGGTACGACCAGCCCAGCGTCAGCGTGCCGCGATCGCCGACCTGCCCATCGACCACGCCGTAGAAGAAGTCGCGGGAATTCTCGTTGGCGCGCAGCCAGGAATCGCCCTGCTCGTGCGCGGCCACCACGCGTCCGGCCCAGGTGCCATCGGCGGTGAACGGCGTGGAGTAATCCACCTCCGCGCGCAGCGTGTTCCAGGAACCGTAGGACAGGCCGAACCGACCCTCGCGTTCATTGGTCGGCCGCTTGCGCACGTAGTTGATGGTGCCCGCCGCGTTGCCCACGCCGGTCAGCAGCCCGTTGGCGCCGCGGATCACCTCCACCTTCTCGTAGCCGGCGGCATCGACCGCGCCGGTGGTGGTGCCCCAGCCGTTGGGGAGGCCTACGCCGTCGACCTGCGTGTTGAGGATGTCGAAGCCGCGCGCGCTGTAGCTGGTGCGGTTGGTCTCCCACTCGTCCACGCGCACGCCCGTGGCCAGGCGCAACGCGGCGTTGACGCTGTTGGCGCCGAACTGGCGCATCTGCTCGGCGGTGACCACGCTGATGGACTGCGGCGTCTCGCGGATCGAGAGGTCGAGGTTGGTGGCGCCATTGCTGACGCGGTTGGCGCGCTGGCCGACGACGCGGATGGTGTCGAGGTCGGTGGCGGCGAGGGTGCCGGTGCTGATGGTGGCCTCGGCCGCGGGCTGGGTGGCGAGCTCGGCGGACTGGGCCGCGGCCAGGCCGGGAGCCGTGGCGAGCATCAGCGGCAGGGCGAGCGCGATGGCGGCGCGGAGCGCGCTGGTGCGGAACGCGCTGGCGCGGAACGCGGGATCGGTGATGCGATCGCGGAAGGGCCGCGAAGGGATCTGGCAGGTGGGGGGCATTGAGGGTCGCTGGTTGTCGGACGAGGGACGAGCCCTGTGTCCGCTGGCGACCTCAGCTGGCGGGACGAATCGGGTGCATAGGCAGCCGACATGGCGTCGGCCGAGGCCCATTAGATGCGAACGATTCCCATTTTGCAATCCGAACGGCAGCGTCCACCGCGCCGGGATGGCGGATCGCGCCCGGTCAGGCGTATGCGGCCGAAGCTGCCAGCTTGGGCGATGATGGCCATTGCTTGACCTCCCCCACCACCCTCCGCAGGCGCCCCATGGATCCCGCCCCGCAGCCCTCGCCCCTTGGGGCCCCGTTGCCAGCCCGCAGCCGCGTACTGCGCACCGTCCTCATTGCGTTGCTTCTGGGCGCCGTGGCCGTCGGCGTCGCCGGCCTGCGCGGCGCGTTCGGCAATGGCGCAGAACACCGCGCCAGCGCGATCGTCGACACCATGCAGGGCGGCGGTGAGCCGATGCATGCCGGGTTCCGCCGTGCCCACGCACGCGGGCTGTGCGTATCGGGCCGCTTCATCGCCTCGGGCGATGCGGCGGCGCTGTCGTCGGCACGTCTGTTCGCCGCCGGCGAGTCGCCCGTGCTGGGGCGGATGTCGATCGGCGGCGGCAGCCCGGTCGCACCCGAAGCCAGCGCCGGCGTACGCAGCATGGCCCTGGCCATCACCCAGGCCGATGGGCAGCAGTGGCGGATGGCGATGAACACCCCGCCGGTGCTGGCGGTGGGCACGCCGGAGGCGTTCCACGACCAGCTGCGCGCGATGGCGCCCGACCCCGCCACCGGCAAGCCGGACCCGGCGCGCATCGCGGCGTTCTTCGAGGCCCATCCCGAAAGCGCCGCATTCCGCGCGTGGCAGGCGGGCTACACGGCCAGCGACAGCTGGGCGAACACGCAGTACCACGGCATCAACGCCTTCGTGCTGGTCGATGCGCAGGGCCAGCGCCAGCCGGTGCGCTGGGCGATGGTGCCGGAGGCCTCGTTCGTGCCGCTGGGCGACGGCGCGCACTCCGATGACGCGCTGAGCCGCGAGTTCCAGCAGCGCCTGGCCGACGGCCCGCTGCGCTGGACGCTGCGCCTGCAGCTGGCCGAACCCGGCGATCCCGTCGACAACGGCGCCCTGCCCTGGCCTGACACCCGCCGCACCGTGGATGCCGGCACCGTCGAACTCACCGCCGCCCGTGCGCAGGAGGGCGGCGACTGCAACGGCCTCAACTTCGACCCGCTGGTGCTGCCGGAAGGCATCGAGCCATCCGCCGATCCCGTCCTGCACGCCCGCCGCGCCGCCTATGCCGAAAGCCTGCGCCGGCGCGCGCGCGAAACCCTGCTGGACGGCGCGCCATGAGCCGCTACCCGTTGTCCGCGCGCCTGCTGCACTGGGCGATGGCCGCGTTGCTGCTGTCGCAACTCAGCCTGGGCGTGAGCATGGTCGACCGCTGGCAGACCTGGACCACGCCCGCCATCCAGCTGCACAAGGCCTTCGGCGTACTTGCGCTGGTGCTGGTGCTGCTGCGCCTGGCCAACCGCCTGCGCTTCCGCGCTCCGCCACTGCCGCACAGCATTCCCGCGCTGCAGCGCGCGCTTGCGCGGGCCAGTCACTGGGCGCTGTATGGGCTGATGCTGGCGCTGCCGCTCACCGGCTGGGCGATGCACGGCGCCGCCGGACTGCCGGTGCGCGTGGGCGGATTCGTGCTGCCCGCGCTCATGGACGCCGACCTCGCCCGTTATGGGCTGCTGCGCGAACTGCATGCATGGCTGGCCTATGGGCTGCTGGCCCTGGTGCTGGTGCATGCCGGCGCCGCGCTGCACCACGCCTGGGTGCGGCGCGATGGCGTGTTCGACCATATGGCATTCGGCAAGCGGCGGGCCGTGGACTCCAGCCCAGCCGACACGCCGCCCGGTGCTGCGCGGACGCCTCCGCCGCGCTGAGACGTCCGCCGCCGCATCACCGGGCCGGGCTCAGTACATGACCCGCAGGGTCAGGCCCCAGGTCCGCGGCGCACCGAGGAAGGCGTTCCACGACCCGGTCTGGATCGGCGCGTCGAAACCGACCTGGCTGTAGGTCTCGTCGGTCAGGTTGCGGCCCCAGAGCTCCACCGCCCAGCGGCGGTTGCGCGAGCCGAGCACGACGCGCGCATCGACCACGGTGTAGGCCTCCTGGAACTTCTGTGGATCGAGGTCGGAGCCGGTGTTGTGGTCGCCGGTGTAGCGCGCGCCCAGATACACGCGGCCCAGCATGCTGTCGGCGAAATCCCACTCGTAGGTCATCGACGCATTGGCCTGCCAGCGCGGCATGAACCCCGGCGTCGCCCCGGGCAGCAGCACCAGGTCGGCGTCGGGCAGCAGCTCGCTGCCGAACTCCGCGTCCAGGTACGTCGCGCCGCCCTGCAGCGACAGGCCGTCCACCGGCGTCTGCCACATCAGGTCGAGGTCGAGGCCCTGGCTCCTGAGCTCGGGGATCGAACGCACCACGTAGCTGGTGCCAAGGAAGCTGTTGAGCTGGAAGTCGGTGAAGGTCTGCTGGAACAGCGCGGCGTTGAGCAGCAGGTTGCCGCCGGCCAGGGTCGACTTCAGGCCGAGTTCGTAGCTGTCGACGAACTCGCCGGGGAACGCGGTGTCGACCACCGGAGTGATGCCGGCATCGCCCGACGACAAGCCGTTCGACGACTGCACGCGGTCCAGGTTGAAGCCGCCGGCCTTGTAGCCGCGCGCCGCCGACGCATAGGTCATCAGTGCATCGCTCCAGCGGTACGACGCCCGCAGCGAGCCGGACCATTCCTTCTCGTCGCGCTCCTGCCAGGTGTCGCGGCCGTTGTGCATCACGTTGCTCCACGGCAGGCACATGTAGCCGATGACCGTCGGCACCAGGCCGGCGATGTAGGGCCCGGGCACGCCGCGGCCGGCGAGCGCCGCGCCGACCTGGGCCGGATTGGCCAGGCCGTTGAGGCAGCCAATGCCGCCGTTGGGGTTGGACAGCTGCGAGCGCAGCGTCTTGCTCTCGTCGGTGTAGCGCGCGCCCAGGGTGATGTCGAGCGCGTCGGTGGCCCGCCACACGTTGTTGGTGAACAGCGCCGTGCTGCGCGCGTTCTGCTCGAAGTGGTCGTGGCTGCCGCCGCCGACGAAGGTCGAGCCGAAGGGCCGGCCCGCCGCCTGCGACAGGAACAGGAACGGGTTGCTGGTGTCGACCAGGCCGGCCGGGAACGCGTTGGCGATGTTGTTCAGCAGCGCGATCGACAGGTAGGACTCGTAGGCGCCGCCCATGGTGATGCTGTCGTTGCGCACCAGGTCCTCGTCGGCATAGAAGGCGCCGACCATCCAGTCCACCCGCTCGCTCGAGCCGGTCAGGCGCAGCTCCTGGCTGAAGGTCTCGAAGCCGACGTCGTTCAGGCCTTCGCCGTAGGGGCGGACCCAGATCGGCGCCGTGGTGAAGTCGAGATCGCCGGAGTTGAGGTTGGTCCACTCGCGCATGGCCGTGATCGAGGTCAGCGTGGCATCGCCCATCCATGGCATGTCCCAGTCGACCTGCACCGATACGCCCTTGTCCACCACGGACTGGCGGCTGCCGTCGTTGCTGTAGGCCAGGCGACGCTCGGGATCGGGCACGGGAATGACGCCCGCGCCACCGGCCAGGGCATCGACGATGGCGGCGGTGGGGCCGCGCGTGGTGGTGACCGCTGCGCAGCATTCCTCGTCGCGGCTGGCGAAGTCGGCGATCATGCGGATGCGCAGGCCATCGGTCGGCTCGAGCAGCAGCTGGCCACGCAGGCCGTGGAAGTCGAGGTCGTTGTCCTCGCGGCTGGTGCGCGGCCCCGCGCCGGTCTCGACGTCGAGGAAGCCGTCACGCCAGCGCTTGACACCATAGAGGCTGAACGCCGCGGTCTCGCTGAGCGCATCGTTGTAGCTGGCCGACACGCCGAACAGGCCGTAGTTGCCGGCGGTGAACTCGGCTTCCGCGCTCTGGGTGTACGACGGCGCCCGCGTCACGACATTGACCAGGCCGGCCGAGGTGTTCTTGCCGAACACCGTGCCCTGCGGGCCCTTGAGCACCTCCACCCGCTCGACCGGACCGAGGTCGCCGAAGCCCACGCCGTTGCGGGGACGGTAGACGCCGTCGATCACCACGCCCACCGACGATTCCAGGCCCGGGTTGTCGCCCACCGTGCCGACGCCGCGCAGGCGCACCGTGGTCTGGCTTTCCGAGGCCGTGCTGGTGACGCTCATGCCCGAGACCAGGTGCTGGAGTTCCTTGATGTCGCGCGCGCCCGCATCCTGCAACAGCTGCTCGGGCAGCACGCTCATCGTGATCGGGACGTCCTGCAGCGCCTCCTCGCGCTTCTGCGCGGTGACGATCAGGCCGTCGAGCGTGGTCGCCCGTTCGTTGTCCGCAGGCGCCTCCCCCTGGTTGCCCCCGTCCTGCATGGGGGTGGCCGCCAGCGCGCTCGTCGCGAAGCCGGCCAGCGCGCATGCCACTGCCGCGGCGAGCACGTTGCGATGGATCGTGTTTCCGTTCATGGGTCTACCCTCCCGTAGTCCTGCGTTGGGCCCTCGCTGGTCGCTACCGCCTGCGGCGACCCGGAAGCCTCGAATGTTTGCCTGTGCCGCGTGTCTTCCTGTTCTGCCGCGTCCCCTGCGTACGTCCGTCTCCTCCCTCCTGGCCACCTCGCGCCGTGGACGCGGGCCGCCGGTGTTGCCGCTACGCCGCCTCCGCCCGTGCAAGCCCATGCAGCGCACGCAGGTGCTCGTCGGTCGTCCCCATGCGCAGCTCGAAGGCCAGCAGCCGCCGGAAGCAGTGGCTGACATCGAGTTCATCGGTCATGCCCATGCCGCCGTGCAGCTGGACCGCCTCCTGCCCGACCCGCCGCGCGGCCTGGCCGACCACGACCTTCGCCCCCGACACCGCCTCGCGCCGCGCCTGCGCGTCGTCGCCCAGGCAGGCCGAGGTGGCGAGATAGCTCATCGAACGCGCCTGCTCGACCTGCATGTACATGTCCGCCATGCGGTGCTGCAGCGCCTGGAAGCGGCCGATTGGCGTGCCGAACTGCACGCGGTCGCGTGTGTACTGCACGGTGGTGGCCAGCGTGCGATCGAGCACGCCCAGCGCATCGGCGCACAGCGCCGCGAGTCCATGGTCGAGCGCCTGCTCCAGCGCCGCGGAGGCCTCACCCCCCAGCCGCGCATCTGCCGGCAGGTGCAGATCGAGTTCGATGTCCGCAGCACGCTGGCCATCGACCGTGCGCAGCGCCCGCAGCTCCATGCCTTCGGCATCGCGCTCGACCAGGAACACGCCGCTGCCGTCCTGCGTGCGCGCGCTCACCAGCAGCCAGCGCGCCATTGGCGCGTGGTAGACGCGCGCCTTGCGGCCATGCAGGCGCCAGCCGTCGCCATCCGGCTCGGCGGTGGTGCTGCGCGCATCGAACCAGCCGCCGTCCTCGTCGTGTGCCAGCACCGCGACCGCGTCGCCGGAAGCCAGCGCGTCGAGCAGCATCGTGCGCCGTTCGCCCTGCCCCAGCAGCGAGATGACGCGCGTGGCCAGCACCGCGCTGGAATGGAAGGGTTCGAGCAGCAGCCCCGCGCCGGTGGCCTGCGACACCAGCATGGTGCCGACCGGGCCGGCGCCGATGCCGCCATCGGCCTCCTCGATGTCGAGCGCGAGCAGGCCCAGGTCGGCCAGCGCCCGCCAGGTGTCGGCCGACCAGCCGTCCTCGCCGGCGATGGTCTTCGCGCGGTGCTCGAGCGGATAGTCGGACGCGAGATACCGCCGGATCGAGTCATGGAGCATCTGCTGTTCTTCGGTGAAGGAAACATCCATGCGTCGTGACCTCAGAGTTGCAGGACCATCTGCGCGATGATGTTTCTCTGGATCTCGTTGGATCCGCCGTAGATGCTCAGCTTGCGCAGGTTCATGTAGTGGCCGACGGCGCGCGGCACGTCCTCGCCGTCGCCCTCGTATTCCAGCGCGCGCGCACCCAGCGCCTCGACCTGCAGCTCGGTGATGCGCTGCAGGATCTCGGTGCCGCGGATCTTGAGCATCGAGGCCTCCGGTCCCGGCGCCTGCTGCCGCGCCTCGCCGAAGATCACGCGCAGGTTGGTGACCTCCAGCGCGCGCAGCTCCAGCGCGACCTGGGCGATGCGCGAGGCGAACACCGGGTTGTCGGCCAGCGGCGCGCCGTTGCGACCGGCCTCGCCGGCCATGCGCCGCAGCCGCGCCAGTTCGCGCCGGCTGGCACCGATGCCGGCGATGTTGGTGCGTTCGTGGCCGAGCAGGAACTTGGCGCAGGTCCAGCCCGCGTTCTCCTCGCCCACCAGGTTTTTCACCGGCACGCGCACGTTGTCGAAGAACACCTCGTTGACCTCGTGGCCGCCATCGAGCAGGCGCGTTGGCTGCAGGCGGATGCCCGGCGTGCGCATGTCGATGAGCAGGAAGCTGATGCCGCGCTGCGGCTTGGCGGCCGGGTCGGTGCGCACCAGGCAGAAGATCCAGCCGGCATGCTGGCCGAGCGTGTTCCAGGCCTTCTGCCCGTTGACCACGTAGTGGTCCCCGTCGCGCTCGGCGCGGGTCTTGAGCGACGCCAGGTCCGAGCCGCTGCCGGGCTCCGAATACCCCTGGCACCACCAGTCGCTGCCGTCGAGGATCCGCGGCAGGAAGCGCTGCTGCTGCGCCGGCGTGCCGTAGCGCATGATCACCGGCGCCACCATCTTCAGGCCGAAGGGCAGCTGGATCGGCGCGTCCGCCGCGGCGCACTCGATCTCGAACAGGTACTGGCGGGTCTTGTCCCAGCCGGTGCCGCCGAACTCGCGCGGCCACATCACCGCGCCCCAGCCGTGCGCGTGCAGGATCTCCTGCCAGCGGCGCAGGTCGTCGGCCACCTGGCTCTCGTCGCCGCGGCGCACGCGATCGCGGATGTCGTCCGGCAGGTGCGCGGCGACGAAGGCGCGCACCTCGGCGCGGAACGCGAGTTCATCGGGACTGAAGTTCAGGTCCATGCAGGCTCCGGTGGCTCAGGGCGCGTGCAGCGCGTCGAGGATCTGGCGCCGCAGCTGCGGCAGCGCGGCGTAGGGGTCGGGGGGAGGTGCGAGCGACCGCAGGGCGTCGAGGCGCGCGCGCACGCCCTCCAGCGCCTGCGGGTGCGGGAGGATCC
Organism: Luteimonas sp. MC1750; assembly: GCF_016615955.1. Classification (NCBI taxonomy): domain Bacteria; kingdom Pseudomonadati; phylum Pseudomonadota; class Gammaproteobacteria; order Lysobacterales; family Lysobacteraceae; genus Luteimonas; species Luteimonas sp. MC1750. The sequence goes on along the minus strand of NZ_CP067113.1, from coordinate 921,403 downwards.
AGAAGCGGCGTTCGGCGATGGCCTCGAAGGTCAGTTGCGCCACGTCCGCGGCGGTGGTCTTCGCCGAGGACACCGCCTTGTCGACCAGCGACTGGCCCACGGCGGCCGCGCGGCTGTGGGTGCGCAACGCCCGCGGGTCGCGGTTGCGGTCGGCCCGGGCAATCCCGGTGCCGACCCAGGAAGGACACAGCACCGAGCAGCCGACACGGTCGCCGACCAGCGACAGGTCCTGGTGGAGCGTCTCCGACAGCGACACCACGGCGTGCTTGGCGACGTTGTACGGGCCGGTCAGCGGCGGATTGACCAGCCCCGCCATCGACGCGGTGTTGACCACGTGGCCGCGATAGGCCGGCTCCTTGGCGGCGACCTCAAGCATGCGCGGCACGAAGGCACGCACGCCGTGGATCGTGCCCCACAGGTTGACGCCGAGCACCCACTCCCAGTCCTGGACGCTGGCTTCCCAGACCATGCCGGTGGTGCCGACGCCGGCATTGTTGAACAGCAGGTGGACCGCGCCGAAGCGCGCCCAGGTGTCGTGCGCCAAAGTCTGCATGGCATCGCCGTCGGCAACGTCCAGCCGGCGCTGCATCACGGTCGCGCCCTTGGCTTCGAGCCTGGCCGCGGTCCCGGCGAGCGCGTCGGCCTGCACGTCCACCAGCACCAGGGCCATGCCGGCATCGGCGGCCAGGCGCGCGAACTCGCGGCCGAAGCCGGAGCCGGCGCCGGTGATCACCGCCACCTTGCCGCGCAGGTCGCCCATGGCCGCCATCGCGCTCATACCGCCGTGTACCCGCCGTCGACCGCCAGCACCTGGCCGGTGATGTGCGCACCCGCGTCGGAGGCGAACAGCAGGGCCGCGCCCTTGAGGTCGGCATCGCCGCCGAGCCGGCGCAGCGGCGCATTGCCCATCAGCGCATCCTCGCCCAGCGCGCCGATCACGCCCTGGCTCATCTTCGAAGGGAAGAACCCGGGCGCGATCGCGTTGACGGTGATGCCGCGCCCGCCCCACTCCGCGGCCAGCGCGCGGGTCAGGTTCACCACCGCGCCCTTGGAGGCGTTGTAGGCGGCGGTCTTGAGCAGGGCGCCGGCATTGCCGCGCAGTCCGGCGACCGAGGCGATGTTGACGATGCGGCCGCTGCCGCGCGGCAGCATCGCGCGCCGCGCCACCTGCTGCGACAGCGCGAACAGCGCGCGCACGTTGAGGCCGAAGACCTTGTCCCAGGCCTCGAGCGGATAGTCCTCGGCCGGCGCGCCCCAGCTGGCACCGGCATTGTTGACCAGCACGTCGATGGCGCCGAACGCGTCCAGCGTCGCCTCGACCAGGGTCTCCGCGCCGCCATCGGCGGCGAGGTCCACCGCGCAGGTCTCGGCGCGGATGCCGCGGCTGCGCAGGTGCACCAGCGCGGCGTCGAGCTCGTGCTGCTTGCGCGCGGCGATCATCACCGCGGCGCCGTGGTCGCCCAGCGCCTCGGCGATCTGCAGGCCAAGGCCGCGCGAACCGCCGGTGACCAGCGCGATGCGTCCGTCGAGGTCGAACAGGGTGCGGTGGCCGGTCATCGGCTCAGGCCACCTCGAACAGGCCGGCCGCGCCCTGGCCGCCGCCCACGCACATGGTGACCACGACGTACTTCACGCCACGGCGCCGGCCCTCGATCAGCGCATGCCCGATCAGGCGCGCGCCGCTGACCCCGTAGGGATGGCCGACCGCGATCGCGCCGCCGTTGACGTTGAGCCGCTCGTCCGGGATGCCGAGACGGTCCATGCAGTACAGCACCTGCACGGCGAAGGCCTCGTTGAGCTCCCACAGGCCGATGTCGTCGACCGTGAGCCCGGCGCGCTGCAGCAGCTTCGGCACGGCGAACACCGGGCCGATCCCCATCTCGTCGGCCTCGCAGCCCGCGACCGCGAAGCCGCGGAAGATGCCGAGCGGGCGGATGCTGCGGCGCGCGGCCTCGGCGGCCGACATCAGCACGCTGGCCGAGGCGCCATCGGAGAACTGGCTGGCGTTGCCGGCCGAGATCACGCCGCCGGGCAGCGCCGTGCGGATCTTCGACACGCCCTCATAGCTCGTGTCGGCGCGGATGCCTTCGTCGGCCGAGAGCGTGACTTCGCGCGTGCCCATCGCTTTCGTCACCGGATCGGCCACCGCCTGGCGCACGGTGATCGGCACGATCTCGTCGTTGAAGCGGCCGGCCGCCTGCGCCGTCGCGGCGCGCTGCTGGCTTTCCGCGCCGTAGCGGTCCTGGCGTTCGCGGTCGATGCCGTAGCGCCTGGCGACGTTCTCCGCCGTCTGCAGCATCGGCATGTAGATCGCCGGATGGTGGCGCTGCATCCAGGTGTCTTCCAGCATGTGCTGGTTGATGGTGTTCTGCACCGTGGAGATGCACTCGACTCCTCCGGCCACGAAAACGCCGGTTTCGCCCGCCACGATGCGCTGCGCGGTCTGCGCGATCGCCTGCAGCCCCGAGGCGCAGAAACGGTTGACCGTGGTACCCGGTGCGCTCGACGGCAGGCCGGCGCGCAGCGCGATCTGGCGGGCGATGTTGCTGCCGGTGGCGCCCTCGGGCCAGGCGCAGCCCATGACCACGTCTTCGATCTCGGCCGGGTCCACGCCGGCGCGCTCGACCGCGTGGCGCACCACGTGGCCGCCGACCGTGGCGCCGTGGCTCAGGTTGAGCGCGCCCTTCCAGCTCTTGGCCAGGCCGGTGCGCGCGGTGGAGACGATGACGGCTTCGTTCATGGCGGGACTCATGCAGCGGCGGCGCGCGGGCGCGCGACCGGATCGTTGAAGGAACGGCCGGCGTCGGCCAGTTCGACCAGCAGCGGCGCCGGCTCCCAGGCCTCGCCACGGTGGCCGCGGGCATGGCGGCGCATCGCCGCCAGCACGTTGTAGAGGCCGACCTGGTCGGCATGGAACATCGGACCGCCGCGCCAGGCGGGGAAGCCGTAGCCGGCGAGGTAGACGATGTCGATGTCCGAGGCGCGCGCCGCGATGCCTTCGGCGAGGATGTGCGCGCCCTCGTTGACCAGGGCGTAGACCAGGCGCTCGACGATCTCCTGGTCGGAGATCCCGCGGCGCGTGATGCCCAGCGCCTTCGACTGCTCGACGATCATCGCCTCGACCTCGGCCGACGGATGCGGCGTGCGGTCGCCGGGCCGGTAGTCGTACCAGCCCTTGCCGGTCTTCTGGCCGTAGCGGCCCATCTCGCACAGCAGGTCGGCGTTCTTCGCATAGACCATGTCCGGCTGCTCGAGGTAGCGGCGCTTGCGGATCGCCCAGCCGATGTCGTTGCCGGCGAGGTCGCCCATCCGGAACGGCCCCATGGCGAAGCCGAACGCCTCCATCGCGCGGTCGACCTGCTGCGGCAACGCGCCTTCCTCGAGCAGGAAGGTGGCCTGGCGCGAGTACTGCTCGACCATGCGGTTGCCGATGAAGCCGTCGCACACGCCCGAGACCACGGCGGTCTTGCGGATCGCCTTGGCCATCGCCATGGCCGTGGCCATCACGTCCTTCGCCGTCTTCGCGCCGCGCACCACCTCCAGCAGGCGCATGACGTTGGCCGGGCTGAAGAAGTGCAGGCCCAGCACGTCCTGCGGGCGGCGGGTGAACGCGGCCACGCGGTCGACATCGAGCGTGGAGGTATTGGTGGCGAGGATGGCGCCGTCCTTCACCACCGCGTCGATCTTCTCGAACACCGCCTGCTTGACCGCGTAGTCCTCGTAGACCGCCTCGATCACGAGGTCGGCATCGGCCAGCGCGGCGTAGTCCAGCGCGGGCGCGAGCAGGGCCATGCGCTGCTCGACCTGTTCGGCGGTCAGGCGGCCCTTCTTCGCGCTGCCCTCGTAGTTGCGGCGGATGGTCGCCAGGCCGCGGTCGAGCGCCTCCTGCGAGGTCTCCACGATCGACACCGGGATGCCCGCGTTGAGGAAGTTCATGGCGATGCCGCCGCCCATGGTGCCGGCACCGACGATGCCCACGCGCGTGACCGGGCGCGGCTTCACGTCCGGGCCGATGTCGTCGATGCGGCTGGCCGCGCGTTCGCCGAAGAAGGCGTGGCGCAGCGCGCGCGATTCGGGCGAGTTCACCAGCACGGTGAAGCCCTCGCGTTCGACCGCCATGCCCTCGTCGAAGGGGCGCAGCGAGGCGGCGACCGCCTCCACGCAGCGCAGCGGCGCCGGATAGTTGGCGGACGCCGCGGCCACGCCCATGCGCGCCCAGGACAGATAAGCCTGCGCATCGTCATGTTCGACTTGGCGGTCGCGCACGCGCGGGTGCGCGGCGCCCGCTGTGATCCGTTCGCGCAGCAGGGCGATCGCGGCCTCGACCGGATCCCCGTCCACCACGCTGTCGAACAGGGCGGTGCCGGCGAGCCGCTCGGCCGCGACCGGCGCACCCGACACGATCATGTTCAGCGCGGTCTCCAGTCCGACCGCGCGCGGCAGCCGCTGGGTCCCGCCGCCGCCGGGGAGGATGCCGATCCTGACCTCGGGCAGACCGACCTCGACGCCGCGGAGCGCCACGCGGTAGTGCGCGCCCAGCGCCAGCTCCAGCCCGCCGCCGAGGGCGGTGCCGTTGATGGCGACGCAGACCGGCTTGGCGCTGGACTCCACCACGGCGATGACGTCGTGCAGGTCGGGCGCCTGCCCGGCGCGCGGCGTGTCGAATTCCTTGATGTCGGCGCCGCCGGAGAAGAAGCGGCCGCCGCCGGTGATGACGACGCCCTGGATCGCGTCGTCGGCATTGGCGGCCTCCACCGCCTCGGCCAGGCCGCGGCGCACGTCCAGGCCCAGGCCGTTGACCGGCGGGTTGTCGAAGGTGACGACGGCGATGCCGTCATGCAGTGTCGTGGTTACGGCCATGTCGTTGTCGGCACCGTGGCGTGTGGGGAAAGGACGTGGCGGGCCGCGGGACTCATGCCGCGGCTCCTGCGCGCTGCGCGAAGCGCCAGCCGAGCCCGGCCAGCATCGGCACCTGCGCACCGAAGCGCGCCGCCTGCGGATCGGTGGCCATGCCGGCGCGCGCACGCGCGCCGACGCCCTGCAGGATCGCGGCGAGGCGGAACAGGTTGTAGGCCAGGCAGAAGTCCCAGTGCTCGCCCGCGCGCAGCCCGGTGCGGCGCTCGTACTCGCGCACATACGCCTGCTCGTCGGGAATGCCGAGCGCGTCGAGGTCGAGCCCGCCCAGGCCGGGCAGGAAGCCGGGCGCGATGTGCCAGGTCATCACGTGGTAGCCGAAGTCGGCCAGCGGATGGCCGAGCGTGGACAGCTCCCAGTCCAGCACCGCGCGCAGCCGTGGCTGGCCTTGGGCGAAGATCAGGTTGTCGATGCGGAAATCGCCGTGGACCAGCGCCACCGGCTCATCGTCCTCGCGCGGCACGGCGCCGGGCAGCCAGGCGACCAGCTTCTCCATCGCGGCAATGTCGCCATCGCGACTGGCGACGTACTGGCGCGTCCAGCGGTCGATCTGGCGCGCGAAATACCGGCCGGGCCGGCCGTAGTCGCGCAGGCCCAGCGCGTCGACATCCAGCTGGTGCAAGTCGGCAATGGCCGCCAGCATCGCGTCGTAGCGGCGCGTGCGGCCTTCGGGCGGCAACTCCGGCAGCGCCGGGTCGCGGAAGATTTCGCCGTCGACGAAATCCATGATGTAGAAGCCGGCGCCGACGATCGACTCGTCCTCGCACAGGGCGTGCATGGCCGCGACCGGCACGGCGCTCCCGGCCAAGGCCTGCTGCACGCGGAATTCGCGCTCGATCGCATGCGCCGAGGGCAGGAGCTTCTCCCGCGGGCCGGGGCGCGCGCGCAGCACGCAATCGCGCGCGGCGGTCCGCAGGCGCCAGCCGGGGTTGGAGCGGCCGCCGGCGAGGCGCTCGACGTGCAACTCGCCGTCGAACCCCTCGAGGTGTGCGCGCAGCCAGGCCTGCAGGCGCGCGGCATTGGCCTGCACCGCCGGGAAGGCAGCGCTCATGCCGCTGCCCTCACCAGCACGCCATCGCGCAGCACCGGCACCACGTCGCAGGTGTCGCAGGCCGCGGCGTGCGCGATTTCCGCGTCCAGGCCCGCGCCCGACAGCATGCGTCCGACCCGCGACGTGGACAGCGCCTCGCCGGGATTCATGCCCAGGCTGGCGAACTCCGCCGCCAGCGCCGCGTCGCTCGGCGCGTAGACGCCGGCGGCGCGCAGCGCACGCACCAGGTGGCCGGCACCGACGAAGTCCTCGAGGCTGAAGCGCCCGAGCGAGCCCGCGCACAGCAGCAGCACCGGCTGCCCGGAGTGGCGCGCAACGACGTGCCGCGCCAGCGCGCCGGCGTTGCCCAGCGCACCCGCGTAGACCGCCGCCGCACCCGTGCAGGCAGCGATGGCGCGGGTTCCGTTGGTGGTCAGGTAGACCAGCTCGCCGCCAGCAGCCAGGTGCGGCGCCAGCGCCAGCGGCGTGGCCGGGGCATGCCCCGGCAGGGTCCGCGCCATGTATTCCCCCGCCACCACCACGCCGGGGCGGCAGGCCGCGGCGGCGCGCGCGTCGTCGTCATCGCGCGCCGGATAGACGGCCGTGGCGCCCGCACCCAGCGCATGCACGATCGTCGAGGTCGCGAACAGCACGTCGATCACCACCACCACCCGCCCCGCCAGGCGCGCCGGGTCGACGTCCTCCCGGCGGACGAGCACATGAAGCGAGGGCGGCAAGGCGACTGGCTGCATCGGTCTGTGATTCCGTATAGTGGAACTGACTTCTGTACTTCGGAACTACTCTAGGCTGGCAGTTCCGGCTACGCAACCGGTACATGTGCTGCGATGCAGCAGTTTCACTGGCGAAAACACGCGACTTGCGGCCCGCCGCATCCCCGAATAGGATCAACCCCCATAATGGAATCAAGTTCCATAAGGCGAAACTGATGGACCTCACCCCCTCGTCCCGAGCACGCGAACTCGAGCGCAGCCTGCAGGACTTCCTGCAGCGCCGCGTCTGGCCGAACGAAGCGGCGCATGCCGAAGAGGCAGCGGATGCCCGCGCCGCCGGCGACCCCTGGCAGCCCAGCGCCGTGGTGGCGCAGCTGCAGGCCGAGGCCCGCGCCGAGGGCCTGTGGAACCTGTTCCTGCCCGACTCGCCGCGCGCGCCGGAGGGCCTGTCCAATCTCGACTACGCGCCGCTGTGCGAGCTGATGGGCCGGGTCTACTGGACGCCGGAAGTGTTCAACTGCGCCGCGCCCGACACCGGCAACATGGAGGTGCTGGCCCGCTTTGGCAGCGAGGAGCAGCAGGCGCGCTGGCTCGACCCGCTGCTGGACGGCCGCATCCGCTCGGCCTTCCTGATGACCGAGCCGGACGTGGCTTCGTCGGACGCCACCAACCTCGAATGCGCGATCCGCCGCGATGGCGACGAGTACGTCATCGACGGGCGCAAATGGTACGCCTCCGGTGCCGGAGACCCGCGCTGCGCGGTGTACATCGTCATGGGCATCTCCAGCCCGGACGCGGACCGCCACCGCCGCCACTCGATGATCCTCGTCCCCGCGGATACGCCGGGCATCACCGTCGAGCGCGCGATGGACGTGTACGGCTACGACGACGCACCGCACGGCCACATGCAGGTCGCGCTGGTGAACGTGCGCGTGCCGGCATCGAACCTCATCCTGGGCGAGGGCCGCGGCTTCGAGATCGCCCAGGGCCGCCTCGGTCCGGGGCGCATCCACCACTGCATGCGCGCGATCGGACTGGGCGAGCGTGCGCTCGAGGCGATGTGCCGGCGGCTGGCCGCGCGCCACGCGTTCGGGCGGGCGGTCGTCGAGTATTCGGTCTGGCGCGAACGCATCGCGCGCTCGCGCTGCCTGCTCGACCAGGCGCGGCTGATGGTGCTGAAGGCGGCCCGCATGATGGATACCGTGGGCAACAAGGCCGCGCGCGCCGAGATCGCGATGATCAAGGTGATCGCGCCGCAGGCCGTCGAACAGGTGATCGACTGGGCCGTGCAGGCCCACGGCGCCGCCGGCGTGAGCCAGGACAGCTTCCTGGCCAAGGCGTGGGCGCATACCCGCACCCTGCGCCTGGCCGATGGCCCCGACGAGGTGCACCACGAGTCGATCGCCCGTCTCGAACTGCGCAAATACCGTGCGGAGGCCGGCTGACATGGGCAATCCCAGGCGCGATCCGCGATCACTGGCCGAAGCCGACGGCGGCACCCCACTGGTGAACTCGGTGGTGCGCGCGTTCTCGATCCTGCGCTGCTTCGAACACGGCCGTGGCCGCGGCGATGGCCGCTTCCTCGGCAACCAGGACATCGCCCGGCGCACGCAGCTGCCCAAGGCCACGGTGTCGCGGCTCACGCAGACGCTGGCCGCGCTGGGGTACCTCGAATACGCGCCAGCGCTGGAGAAGTACGCGCTCGGGCCTGCCGTGCTCGGGCTGGGCCACGCCTACATGGCCGGCCACGACGTGATCGACATCGCCCAGCCGCTGATGCAGGAACTGGCCGACTACACCCAGGCGGCAGTGATGCTGGCCGTGCCCGAGGGCCTGCGCATGCTGCTGCTGGACGTCTGCCAGGGCGATGCGATGTTCAACCTGCGGCTGGAGAAAGGCTCGCGCGTGCCGCACGGCACCACCGCGCTGGGCCGCGCCGACCTGGCCGCACGTCCGCGCGAAGTGTTCGAACAGCGCCTGGCCGAACTCGAGCGCACCAGCACGCCGGAGGCCTGGCCGAAGATCCGCGCCGGCATCGAGCGCGCGCGCAAGGACTACGAGACCTACGGCTTCGTGTTTTCGCTGGGCGACTGGAACCCGGACGTGTTCGCGGTCGGCGTGCCGATGGCCTCGGCCGACGGCAGCCGCCATTTCGCTTTCAACATCAGTGGCCGCGTGTCGGTGATGACGCGCGAGAAGCTGGTGCAGGACTTCGGCCCCCGGCTGGTCGCATTGCGGAACCGCGTGTACGAGGCCGCCGAGGGGCGTTTCTAGAACCGGGAGGAAGCAGCAGGATGAGAGCGGTCGTCTGCGAGGCATGGGGCACACCCGACACACTGCGCATCGGCGAACTGCCTTTGCCCGAACCGGGGCCCGGGCAGGTGCGCGTGCGCGTGCACGCGGCCGCGGTGAACTTCCCGGATGCGCTGATGGTGGCCGGGAAGTACCAGTACCGGCCGGAGCTGCCGTTCGCGCCGGGCCTGGAATTTTCCGGCGTGGTCAGCGCGGTGGGCGAAGGCGTGGACACCCTGCGCACCGGCGACAAGGTGGTCGGCACCGCAACGCATGGCGCCTTTGCCGAAGAGGTGGTGGCCGAGGCCGGCCACGTCGTGGTGCTGCCCGCCGACACCGGCGACGAGGCCCTCGCCGTGGCCGCCAGCTTCCTGCTGACCTACGGCACCTCCTGGCATGCACTCAAGGACCGCGCCCAGGCCAAGGCGGGCGAGACGCTGCTCGTGCTGGGCGCCGGTGGCGGCGTGGGGCTGGCCGCGGTGGAACTGGGCAAGCACATGGGCCTGCGCGTGATCGCCGCGGCCTCCAGCGCGGATAAGCGCGAGGCCGCACGCTCGCGTGGCGCCGACGCCACGGTCGATTCCGGCGTGGAGGACTTCCGCGACCAGGTACGCACGCATGCCGGCAAGGGCGGCGTCGACATCGTCTACGACCCGGTGGGCGGCGCGCTGACCGAAACCGCATTGCGGACCCTGGCCTGGGGCGGGCGCCACCTCGTGGTCGGCTTCGCCGCCGGCGACATCCCGAAGGTGCCCGCCAACCTGCTGCTGCTCAAGGGCACGGCGCTCGTGGGCGTGTTCTGGGGCGACTTCGTGCGCCGGGAGCCGGCGGCCAGCGCCGCCAACACCCGCCAGCTGCTCGAGTGGCTGCGCGACGGCACCCTGCAGCCGCTGGTCTCGCAGCGCTATCCACTGTCGAAGGCACCGGCCGCACTGGATGCCCTGCTCGCCCGCGAGGCCGTGGGCAAGCTGCTGGTCCTGCCACACCTCGCCGACTGAGGCACCGCCTGGCACATCCACAGGAGCCGACCATGCAACGTTCCCCGCACTGGCCGCCCGGCCTGCCCCACCACCTCGAGCTGCCGCAGACCTCGCTGTACGACAACCTCGCCGTCAGCGCACGGCGCTATCCGCAACGGCCGGCGACCATCTACTACGGCCAGCCGCTGGACTACGCCACGCTCGATGCGCAGGTCAACGCGCTCGCGGGCTACCTGCAGCAGCGCTGCGGCGTGGCGCGCGGCGACCGCGTCGCGCTGTTCATGCAGAACTGCCCGCAGTTCGTCATCGCCTTCCACGCCATCCTGCGCGCCGACGCGGTGGTGGTGCCGGTCAACAGCATGAATCGGCTCGAGGAAGTGCGACACATCGTCCGCGACAGCGGCGCGCGCACCGCGCTGGTGGCGCAGGAACTCACCCCCGAGCTGCTGCCGCTGCGCGGCGAACTGCTCGACCACGTCGTGGTCGCGACCTACTCCGACTACATCGACGCCGACACCGACCTGCCCCTGCCCGAGGTCGTCACCTTCGCGCGCGAGCACTTCGATGGCGCAGTCGCCTGGCAGGACGCACTGGACGAGCAACTGACGCCCTCGCCGCACCTGGCCAGGCCCGACGACCTCGCCGTGATGCCCTACACCTCGGGCACCACCGGCCATCCCAAGGGCTGCCTGCACGCGCACCGCACGGTGATGCACACCACGGTGGCGGGCCCGGAGTGGTGCTTCGCGCCCAAGGACACGGTGGTGCTGGCCTGCCTGCCCATGTTCCATGTCACCGGCCTGCAGAACGGCGTGACCACGCCGGTCTGGCGCGGCAACACCATCGTGGTGATGACGCGCTGGGACAAGGCCTGCGCGGCGAGGCTGATCGAGCGCTACCGCTGCGGCTCGTGGACCGCGATCCCGACCATGCTGATGGATTTCCTGCACCAGGACCTGTCCGCCTTCGACCTGTCCTCGATGCGCATCCTCACCGGCGGCGGTGCAGCCATGCCCAAGGCGGTGGCCGAGCGCATCCGCCAGCTCTGGGGCATCGACTACGTGGAAGGCTATGGGCTATCGGAAACCATGGCGCCGACCCACCTCAATCCCGTGCACCGGCCCAAGGCGCAGTGCCTTGGCCTGCCGATCTTCGACGTGGATTCGCGCGTGGTCGATCCGCTGACGTTCGAGGAACTGCCCGCGGGCGAGGTGGGCGAAATCGTCAGCCACGGCCCGCAGGTGATGCTGGGCTACCACGGCCGCCCCGCCAACGACCCGCAGACCTTCGTCGAGATCGACGGCAAGCGCTTCCTGCGCACCGGCGACCTGGCCTACGTGGACGGGGAGGGCTACTTCTTCATGGTCGACCGGCTCAAGCGCATGATCAACGCGTCCGGCTACAAGATCTGGCCGGCGGAGGTCGAAACCCTGCTCTACGGGCACCCGGCGGTGCAGGAGGCCTGCGTGATCGGCATGCGTGACCAGCACCGGGGCGAAAGCGCCAAGGCCGTGATCGTGCTGCGCGAAGACCACCAGGTGACCCCCGACGACATCATCGAGTGGGCACGCGGCCACATGGCCGCCTACAAGGTGCCGCACGAGGTGGAGTTCCGCACGGCGCTGCCGCGCAGCGCGACCGGGAAGGTGCAGTGGCGCGCACTGCAGGAAGCCGAAGACGGGCGGCCGTCGTGACCGGCGCGCCCCAGCCACCGGTGGTGGAAAGCACCGGCTGGCGCTGGGGGCCGTTCACCTTCCGCCTGCCCTTCCTGCACACACGTCCGCACTGGCCGGAAGTCGCCCAAGGGCTGCTGGTCGCGACCGCGACCGGCCTGGCCCTGGTGCCGATCCTGATGGGCTATTTCGGCATGTCGTTCGAGGAAGGCATCGCCACCTCGCTGCTGGTCAGCACCCTGATCGTGATCTCGCTGTGGGTGTTCGGCGATCCCTATGCGCCGGGCTGGATCACGCCGGCGCTGCCGCTGGTGCTGGCCTTCGTGCTGGCACGTTATGAGACGCCGGAACTGCGCTTCCAGGCGATGACCGCCCTGTCGCTGTCGTTCGCGCTGCTGGTATTCGTGCTCGGTATCACCCGCGCCGGACCACGCCTGATGGCGTGGCTGCCGCCGACGCTGCGCGCCACCATCCTGATCGGCTCCGCGCTTGCGGCGTTCCGCCAGGTGTTCGTGACCGATGCGCCGCGCTTCCTTGAGCAGCAGCCGGTGTCGATCCTGCTGGCCTGCGCGATCTGCCTGGTGGTGGTGTTCTCCGCGCCGCTGCAGCGGATGCAGGGCCGCATGCCGTGGCTGCGCCACCTGGTCGCGCTGGGCCTGCTGCCGGGCTTCCTGGCGGCCGCCATCGTCGGTCCACTGGTGGGCGAAGTGGTCTACGACGTGCAGTGGGGCTGGCTGCTGCCACCGGTGGGCGACGCACTGGCGAAGATGTCCCCCTTCTCGATCGGCTGGCCGCCGCTGTCGATGTACGTGGACGCGCTGCCACTGGTGCTGCTGACCTATGTCATCACCTTCGGCGACTGGGTCACCGGCGAGGCCGTGATCCGCGACGCGCAGCCCGCGCGCCCCGACGATCCCATCCGCATCGATGCACGCCGCTCGCACCTGGTCCTAGCCGTGCGCAATGCCGCCTCGGGCCTCTTCGCGCCGCTCTTTCCCACCCAGGGCGCGTTGTGGGCAGGCGTGCACGTGGTCGTGGTGTCGCGCTGGCGGCAGGGGCCCAAGGCCATGCGCGACCTGCACAGCGGCCTGATCTCCTATTACATGATGGGCCTGCCGGTGATCTATTTCCTGCTCCCACTGCTGACCGGGCTGCAGCCGCTGCTGGGCGTGGCACTCGCCATCACCCTGGTGACCACCGGCTTCGCCTGCGCCTACATCGGCATGGGCATCGCGCGCACCAATGCCGAGCGCGGCAGCGCGGTGCTGGGCGGCGTGGCCCTGTCGCTGTTCGACCCCTGGATCGCGCTCGCCGCCGCGGTGGCCTGCTGGTGGCTGCTGGTGGGGCGCGAACCGCGGACGGCCGCGTCGGCGCCTGGCGCCGCGGAGGACCACGGATGAGCACGCGCGCCGACTACCGGCACTTCCTGTCCATTCCCACGCGCTGGAAGGACAACGACGTCTACGGCCACGTCAACAACGTCGAGTACTACAGCTACTTCGACACGGTGATCAACACCTTCCTGATCACCGAAGGGGGCCTGGACATCCACCGCGGCACCGCGATCGGCCTGTGCGCCGAATCGCACTGCCGCTTCCTGCGTGAGATCGCCTTCCCTGGCAGCGTCGATGCCGGCCTGCGCGTGGAGAAGCTCGGCAACAGCAGCGTGCGCTACGGCATCGGCCTGTTCCGCTCCGGCGAGGACGCGCTGGCGGCGGAAGGCTGGTTCGTGCATGTGTTCGTCGACCGCGAGAGCCGCCGCAGCACGCCGATCCCCGACGCCATCCGCACCGCACTCACGCCGTTGCTGATGGAGGCGGCCACGTGACCACGATGCGCGCCGCGGTGCTGCGCCGGACGGGCGCAACGGCGCCGTATGCCGCCTCGCGGCCGCTTGCGATCGAAACCGTGCAGCTGCAGCCACCGGGCCGCGGCGAGGTGCGCGTGCGCGTGCGCGCGGCGGGCCTGTGCCACTCGGACCTGTCGGTGATCGACGGTTCGCGGCCACGGCCGTTGCCGATGCTGCTCGGGCACGAGGCCACGGGCGAAGTGGTCGAACTCGGCGAAGGCGTCTCCGGCCTGCGCCTCGGCGACCAGGTGGTGTTCTCGTTCGTGCCGATGTGCGGCCACTGCGATCCATGCGCCTGCGGCCGCCCGGTGCTGTGCGAGGCCGGCGCGGCCGCCAACGCCGCCGGGACGCTGCTCGACGGCGGCGCGCGCCTGCGCGATGCCGACGACGCACCGCTGCACCACCACCTCGGCGTCTCGGGGTTCGCCGAATACGCGGTCGTCTCCGGGCACTCGGCGGTGCGCATCGATCCCGACCTGCCGCCGTCCATCGCCGCCCTGTTCGGCTGTGCGGTCATGACCGGCGTGGGGGCGGTGGTGAACACCGCCGGCGTGCGCCCGGGCGAGTCGGTCGCCGTGTTCGGCCTCGGCGGCGTGGGCCTCTCGGCCCTGCTGGGCGCAGTTGCCTGCTCGGCCTGGCCGCTGGTCGCGGTGGACGTGGTGCCGGACAAGCTGGCATTGGCGCGCGAACTGGGTGCCAGCCACTGCATCGACGCACGCACGGGCGACGTTGCCGCGCAGGTGCGCGAGGCCACGGGCGGCGGCGTCGACCACGCCGTCGAAACCGCCGGCGACGAACGCGTGCTCGCCGCCGCCTACGCCGCCACCCGTCGCGGCGGCTGCACCGTCACCGTCGGCCTGCCTGCTCCCGACCGCATGTTCAGCGTGCCGGCCGTGGGCCTGGTGGCCGAGGAGCGCACGGTCAAGGGCTCGTACATGGGCTCGGCCGTCCCGCGACGCGACGTTCCCCGCTACATCGCCCTGCACCGCGCCGGCAGGCTGCCGGTGGAGCGCCTGCTCACGCATACCCTGGCCCTCGACGACATCAACGCAGGCTTCGACCGCCTGGCCTCGGGCGAAGCGATCCGGCAGGTGGTGCTGTTCGACTGAGCGGGCGCTTCGCGGTGCCGCGGCCGAACGTGCGCGTGGGTACGCCGGGATGGCGTGTCGAGCGCATGCCCTTGGGCCGGCCGCCCCGCCGCAGCGACCGCGCGATCAGTCGCGCAATTTCAGCGTGGGGTGTTCGTCCAGCGTGCCGTCCTCGTTGATCACCACGTGGCGCGTGCCCGCCTGGTCGAACACCACCGGGATCGGCGCCTGGAACAGCGGCCGGCGCACGAACGCCAGGCGCCAGCCAAAGATCTGCAGCGCTTCCAGCGTGACGAGCTGGGCGGGCGCCAGGCCTTCGCACAGCCGCGCGGAGTCGTTCGCTGGCACGGACCGGCGGCGTTCGGGCGTGCGGATGACCGGCGGATGGGGCCGGGTCCCCCAGGGTCCGGTGATGACGGTGGACTGTGCGGTGTGTGGCATGCGGCTACTCGGAAAACGGATCAACCGGCATCCCCATGCAAGTGTCGTGCCGGACCTCGCTTCACCAGGCCGGCTCAGCCCGCAGCGTTACAGCGCGGGCCGCCGTCGGCATCACCCGCATCGGCGAGGCAGCGCTCGCGCGCGATGCGCTGGCGGACCTCACCTTCCAGGCCGCCGAGGCCCCAGCGGCGGCCCTCCTCCACCGCGGACGCATCGTCCGCGCCCTGCAGCCAGGCCGCGCGCAGCGCCACCAGCGCACCCACGCGGTTGCCGCTGCCGCAGTGCACCAGCGCGGGTCCGTCGGCGGCCTGCAGCAGCTCGTCGAAGGCCAGCACCGCCTCCCGGTCGAGATCTCCGGCACCGGCGATGGGCAGCGCGTCGTAGCGCATCCCTGCCCCCCGCACCGCGGCCGCCTCGTCAAAGCCTGGCGTTTCGGAAGCCGGCGCGAGATTGATGACATGGCGGATGCCGGCGGCACGCAGCGTGGGAACCTCGGCCGCTGCGATGCGGCCGCCGGAGCGGAATCCGGCGACGGGGCTCTTGAAGCGATCGAGCACGGGCGATTGCATGGTCATCTCCTGGTGGGTGGGGGCGCGCGGCGCATCGCCGGGCGTGCCGCAGGCGGAGAGCGCGGCGGCCAAGGCGATCAGCGACATGGTGCGTCGTGAGGTCATGGCAGGGAATCCGGTGCTCATCGGGCATGCACCTCCCCGGCACAGAAGGCGGCATGCAGCGCCTCCAGCACACCCACCGCCGGTCCATCGGCCAGCGAGTAGTGGATGCACTGCGCTTCGCGCCGGGTGTGCACCAGCGCCATGTCCCGCAGCACGGCCAGGTGCTGCGACAGCGCCGAAGCGCCAAGTCCCGTAGCCGGCTGCAGTTCGCCCACGGTGCGCTCGCGCTCCACCAGCTGGCACAGCACCAGCAGGCGGGCGGGATGGGCCAGCGCCTTCAGCAGGGCGGCCGCCTTGCCGGCGTGGGCGGCCATGTCGGCCGCCAGCGTGTCTGGACCAGGCGGGTCGGAAGTGGACGTGGGCATGGGCGGGCGACTCGCTTGACAGGGCCGGGGAAGCGCCCCTACTTTAGCGCTTGCTAAACAACATGGGAAGCCCACGATGGATCCGCAGGTGGAAAGCTTCTACGACCAAGCCACGTCCACGTTTTCGCACGTGGCCTACGACCGCGACGGAGGCCGCGCAGCAATCGTCGACCCGGTGCTGGATTACGACGCGGCCACCGCTCGCACGTCGCTCGACTCGGCGCAGCGGCTGCTCGAGTTCGTGCGCGCGCACCAGCTGGACGTGGAGTGGATCCTCGAGACCCATGCGCATGCCGACCACCTCTCCGCCGCCGCCGGGCTCCGTGCCGAGACCGGCGCCCGCGTTGCCATCGGCCGGGGCATCACCGGCGTGCAGGCACGCTTCAAGGCGGTGTTCGGCCTGGAAGACGCGTTCGCAGTGGACGGCCGCCAGTTCGACCGGTTGTTCGCCGATGGCGACACCTTCTCCATCGGCGAGCTCCCGGCTCGCGTCATCGCCACCCCGGGCCATACCGACGACAGCCTGACCTACGTCATCGGCGATGCCGCCTTCGTCGGCGACACCGTGTTCGCGCCCGACACCGGCACCGCGCGCGCCGACTTCCCTGGCGGTGATGCGGCCACGCTGTACCGCTCGATCCGCCGCCTGTTCGAACTGCCGGACGACACCCGCGTGTTCCTCTGCCACGACTATCCGCCGGACGGCCGCGACGCGCGCGCGGAAACCTCCATCGCGGCCCAGCGCGAGCGCAACGTGCACCTGGCCGGCGACGTCGGTGAGGCGGCCTTCGTCCGCATGCGCAACGAGCGCGACGCGGGACTGGCGGCGCCGAAGCTCATCCTGCCCTCGCTGCAGGTCAACATCCGCGGGGGCGACCTGCCGCCACCAGACGCTGATGGCGTGCGCTACCTGCGGCTGCCGCTGAACCGCATCGGCAAGGACATATGAGTACGACCTGGCTGATGGCGCTCGCAGGCGGCGTGCTGATCGGACTGGCCGCCACGCTGCTGCTGTGGCTCAACGGCCGTGTTGCCGGCGTCAGCGGCATCCTCGCAGGCGTGGTGTTCCCGCGGCACGGGGAGGTGGCGTGGCGAGTCGCCTTCCTCGCCGGTCTGGTCCTGGCGGGCGGCGCGTCGATTGCGCTGTTGCCGGGCATCGCGACCCCGCGCGAAGGATTCCCGCCACTGCTGCTGGTGGCTGCGGGCCTGCTGGTGGGCTTCGGCACCAGCCTCGGCAACGGCTGCACCAGCGGGCACGGAGTGTGCGGGCTGGGCCGGCTGTCGCTGCGCTCGCTGGTGGCGGTGCTCACCTTCATGGCCACGGCGGTGGCGACCACATGGGTGGTGCGCCACGCGGGAGGCTGGGCATGAAGCGATTCGTCGCTGCGGCGTTCGCATCCGGTGCGCTGTTCGGTGTGGGGCTCGCGATGTCGGGCATGACCGATGCGCGGCGCATCCTCGGCTTTCTCGATGTCACCGGCGCCTTCGACCCCACCCTCGCGTTCGTGCTCGGTGGCGCGGTGGCGACGACCCTGCTGCTGTTCCGACCGGTGCTGCGGCGCGGGCGCCCCCTGTTCGCGGACGACTTCCGCCTGTCGCAGCTGCGTCAGGTGGATGCGCGGTTGCTGGCCGGGGCCGCGCTGTTCGGGATCGGCTGGGGACTGGCCGGTTACTGCCCGGGCCCTGCGCTGGCGGGCCTGGGCGTGGCTTCAATCGAGGCCCTCTGGTTCGTGCCCGCGATGGTCGCGGGCATCGTGATGCAGCGGGTGCTCAGCCGCGAAGCTCCGTCCCGGTAGGCACGCACCCGCGCCTTCACGCTGCGTCCACGTAAGCGAATGCCAGCTGAAGGCGTCACCGGGTGCCGGAATAAACGGGGCTATATTCGACCCCCCAAACGTAAGGAGGATTGCCATGTTCCCGACCAGGAAACATTGTGTGATGGCGCGGACCCTCGGCGTGGCGATGGTTGCCGCCGTCGGCCTCTCCGCATGCGCAACCTATGACGACGAGTTCGCAGGCATCAACTCGCGCCTCGACCGCCTCGATACGCAGGTGCAGGGTGCGGCCCAGAGCGCCGAATCCGCCAACCAGGGCGCGCAGCGGGCCAATCAGCGTCTGGACCAGATCGAAGGTCGCGTCCAGCAGCTGGAAGCCTCGCCGCGCCGCGTGCCGCGCGGCTGAGTGCGCGCCGGGACAGGTCGCGCCCAGCGGCCTGTCCCTGCCCGTGGCCCCTGCTGGCCACCGGTGCTGTTGTATTGACTGTTTCCGTTTCCAGGGCCGATCCCATCCGTAACCCTCACCCCCTTCCGATCCGGACCGCCCAGGTCGTCCTGGCCCTGGCACTGGCATCCGCAGGCTTCACTGGCGTGACACTGGCCCAGGATGCCGTTGCCGCAGATCCGGCGGTCGCCGCCGCTGACCAGCTTCCACCGGGACAGGACGTGTCGAGCACGGTGATCGACCTCGCGGGCTGGGTGGTCGCGTCCAAGGACAGCCAGGGCTATCCGTTCGCCGTGATCGACAAGGCCGCCGCGCAGATCCTGGTATTCGGCGGCGACGGCCGCCTTCGCGGAGCCGCACCCGGGCTGTTCGGCTCGGCGGTCGGCGACCACACGGCCCCCGGCATCGCCGGCCTCGCGCTGCGCGAGATTCCCGGCCGCGATCGCACGACTCCCGCCGGCCGCTTCGTCGGCGGCTACGGCCCGTCGATCGACGCCGGCCGCGTGCTGTGGGTGGACTACGAGTCCGCGGTCTCGATCCATCCGACCGCGACCGGCGTCCCGGCCGAGAAGCGCGCCGAACGGCTGGCGTCGCCGACGCCGGATGACAACCGCGTCACCCACGGCTGCATCAACGTCTCGCCCGAGTTCTATGAGCAGGTCGTCCGACCGACCTTCGAGCGCGGCGGGGTGTTCTATGTCCTGCCGGATGAGGATCCGATCAAGGAGACCTTTCCGGAGTTCGCGCAGAGTCGTGGGTGAGGCCAGCCGCGGGGATCGCCGAGGATGACCATCGGGCAGTACGCCGGCTGAAAGCAACCTCTGGTTTCTCCAGACGCATGACCCTGTCTCTCTCAAGCTGGTCTCCATGGCCGAGCAGCTAGTCGCCGCCGATCCCGAAACGCCCCAGATCACCCTCCGCCAGCTGGGCAAAGGGTTCGCGAAGGATCTCGCTGTCGGGGCTGGCTCGACGGGCTCCTGGACGACATCGGGGAGCAACTCTGGCACCAGGCTGGATTAGGTCCAGGTGAGCCGAATACGGGGCATATTCGGCTCATCATTCGAGCCAAATAGACCCGATACTCAGCTCATGCACGCCACGTCATGACCCCTTCCCGCTGGATCAGGCAGCAGCCCGCCTGGCCACGTTTCACATGGAATGCCGCGGCGCTGGCCTGCCTGCTGCGCGGCTGCCAGCAGCGCCCCGCCCGGAACGCAGCGCCTCATACAACTGGCCGGGTCCAAGCAGAATATCCTTCAGGCCGTCCCTTACCTTTTCCGACGCCAGCGCCTGGCTGCTCATCGTCGTATGGGCGTCCAGCGCATCCATGACGGCGTTGAGCAGCGCCGTCTTCAGGTCCGGCGAGTTGGCGAACTGCTCCTTGCTGTTGTCCGCCGCCTGCTGCAGCAGGGTCTCGTTCTCCAGCAGCTTCCCCTTGATCACACCGTTGACGTAGACCAGCTGGTCGCCGTCACTCAGGCCGCCCTCGAAGAGGCCGTTGACCTTCTCGATGATCTCGGCGAGGTAGGCCTGCTGCTTTTCCTGCACGTGACCGCTGCCGACCTCATCCATCGGCTGCAGCTTGTAGGCTTCCCCTGCCGCAAGGTCCAGGGCCTGCTTCCCGCGGTCGCGCAGCGTGTGATGCGTCAGCACCACCTTCGACAGGTCCACGGTGTCGCGCTCGCGCCCGAACTCCAGCAGCGGCAGCAGGCGTTTGTAGAACAGGAAGCGCTTCTCGATCGCCGTGTTGCCGTAGTCGATCATCTGCGACAGGAATGCGTACAACCGATTGAACGCGCCCATGTCGGACTTGAACAGCGCCAGCGCATCGAGCTTGTCCTTCTCGACCTTGGACACCGCATCATGCCCCCCGGCCTCGGCCGGGGTAGAACCCCGACAAGCAGAGGGAGATTCCAAGAAGAGAGGAACTTCAGAGCGACGCGCCAAGTTCAGAAAGAAGAGCGCCTGCAGTATCCGCGCGCCATTCGGCGGGCACCTCTGCCCCCTCCACCGAGACGATCGCCCGCTTTGATCTCGCCCATGCCGCTTCAACATGGAAAGAGCCACCCCTCCGCCCCGGGATATTCAAGGCGAACTCGGGCACATCCCATCGTTGGTGTCGGGCGAGTTCCAGCGTCGGGCGAACTGCGAGGTCTGCCATCCGAATCGCCTCATCCCACGTCCTGGGCTGAATGCCTTGCGCAGCACGTAAGCGCGAGATAATCCCCATCTCCCGCCGCGACACGAAGATATGCCCGTGTAAGGGCTGCTTCCGATGGCAGTCTTTGCAGAGAACACTGAGGTTCGGGGGCCGATCGTCGTTCTTGACGCCATTGACGTGGTGGACATGCAAGAGATCCATGTGCTCGCGGAGGACGATCTGACAATCCTCACAACGGTAATTGCTTGCCTCCCTCAGACGCCGCGAAGTCTCTTGCCAGTCCTTGCTGTAGGTCGATGCTTCCTCACTGCTGGCCAAGCCGCGTGGGAGTTGCCTAAAACGCGTGCTGTATGTTTCGAAGAACTCTAGCAGACTGAACGAAAGCCACTTCCCGCTCTTCTCCGTGCGCGACGCTAGCAGGTACGAGTTGAAGTTGAGCTTAGCCAAGCAGTTCTTGCAAACCTTCAGCCTCGCCACACCAGTAGTGGTCCGTCCCGTTGCGTAACTCCTGCCTGAAATCTCGAAATCGCCGCTGGTAGATTGTGTGACCACGTAGCGCTCAAAGCGCCCCTGCGTACGCATCGACTCGAGGGTTTCGCAGTCCGCGACATGAAACCTCTTCCCGCGCGTGGGATCCAGGATCGCTTCGTCCAGCTTTCCACCGTGGTCGCGAATGTACAGGATGACGTGACGCCCTTTGTATGACAGCAATCCGTCCTCGCTGTCCAGATCCTCCAACTGGATCTCGATACCCTTCACGAGATCGATATCGATTCGCTCGAGAGGGGGTTGGTTGTCGAGGTTCAGCTGAAACGTCCGCCGGGATTGAAACTTGCTCGCGACGGTCTCGAGCGCACTGAAATCAACATTCAGCCGCATGGGTCAGCTTCCGGGACGGTCGTTAATGATGCGCTTGATCTGAGTCTCGCTGTCGGTTACCACCCGAAAGGCAACACGTCGTGACCGATATACGTCTTCGACTCCATCCTCGGAGAGGACCGGCCGCGCGGAGGAGAATCCTACCGCCGCGACAGACTGGCGGACCCAATCGCGGTCTTCCCCCGGGGTGGCAAGGTCATACGCATAGCGCAAAACTTCATTAGTGCGAGCTTGCGAAAGCGCCATGTTGTTGAAGTAGGCGTTGTCGACAGACACTCCTTTCGCCCAGTCACTGCTGGTATGGCCCTCGATCCGCACCTCCTCAATGCGATCTCGATAGCGAAGGATCACTTCGAGATACCGGGGAACAAAATCAGCTAGCACCTGACGAAACGGCTGGTTGATGTTCGCGCGCCCAGATTCAAAGAGCATTTCTGGATTCAGGAACCGGACCTCGAGGGTCTGATCATCGATCTCGGCACCCCACCTTTGCAGATCGTCAGCGAACTCCGATGACAAGTCCTGGTAGAGGCTAACCTGCGTATCCCGGTATGCCATGGCGATCTCTTTGATGCTGTCGCGTTCAAGGCGAACGAAATGCATCATGGATACAGCGACGAACAGAAAGACGATCATTAGACCGGACATCAGATCGGCAACACTCAGCCAGTGATCCGAATCCCCGTCTGCTGAACTTGTGGTTCCGAGGATCTTTGCGACCGAAGCACTCATGCCACATCCTTCGACAGGTCGGACAGCCGCCGGATCAGCTTGAGATAATCCTGACTGAAGCCATCGGAGATCTGCGCAACCGAAGTACCGAACCGGTTCATCACACGCTCCAGTTCCTTGCCGACTGCATTGTCCAGCGCCTGAAGCTGGGCATTGACCGATTCGCCCGTTTTGTCGACTGCTGCGCTGATCTGTTGCTCTACTCCACCGAGCATGCGCGTGGTATCACGACGCACAGCTTCGGCCATCTCTTCAGTACATGCGCTGATTTGCTCGTGGACTTCTTTGCCTGCGCTTTCAAGGCTGCGGACCATCTCACGGGCGGCGACGGCCAGTTCTTCAACTGTCTGTGTAAGTTCCTTGCTCAAGGACTCCGTCTCGTTCGCGACAGTCATGGCCATCTCCCGCATGGACACTGTGCTGCGCTCGACGTGCGTAGCGAACTGCTCGGAACGGTCGGTGAGGGCAGTTGACATATCGTTGGCTGCCGAGCCCAACGAGGACACCATGTTCTCGATCTGCCCCTGGATCTCCGGCACCGCCGCAACTGCTTCATTTCGCATTGCGACGAATGCCTCCAAGTGCCGCTGCAGTTCCTGGATCTGGTGCTGGTTGACATCCAGCACCTCGCGAAGCTCGTCCATCGCCTCGGGGATGTGTTTGCATTCATCCTTAATCAGCGTGATGGCGCCGCCGGTGGTCTCAAGGGCTTCAACGCCCTTTGCGAACTGCTCGCCCATCGCTTCGACCTGTACGGCGTATTGTTGCTGCCACACGACGAGCTTTTTTACGGATTCGTCCAGCGCCTTGAAGTTTTCGCCGAACTGTTCGGTCAGATTGGTATTGAAGTCGACAATGACCTGCCGTAGCGCTTCGATCACCACTTCGGTGGCCGACTTCGACAGCAAGGTGGCGAAGCTTTCCATCTGGGTGAAGAGCTTTCCCTGGAACTCGGCCCGCTCCGTACGCAGCCGGGTGGCCTGATCTGAAAAGTCCGCACGGACCATCTTCAGCTGACCAACGACCGAGCCTTCCTCCGATGCCGAAAGTGACTGGGCGATCGTCGCGAGGCATTCGCCTTGCTTATCCAGAGCGGCCAGGATGTGAGTCGGCGAGACCTCGTCAGGCGCATTCGAGAGGTCGCGTGCAGGCGCAAACTTGAAAGCGTCCAGCGCCTTGAAGACGATCGCAAGCAGCATGCCTACCAAACTGGTGAGGAAGGCGGTCTTCATTCCTTCGAGCAGTGGGCCAATGCTGCCGTCGATGTCCTTCACGTTGAAGTCCAGCAACCCGATCACGATGCCAAAGAACGTGCCGAGGATGCCCAACGAGGTCATCACGCTGGGGGCTTGAGCTAGGAACCGTGAATGCCGGCCTTTCGAGGCCTGAAACACCGCGAAGGCGAACACCGCCAACGTCAACCAGATGAAAATGTCAGTTGCCGCGTCCGCCGATAGCCCGCGAATCAGTTCTTCCATGAAATTGCCCATTGCCGTGCTCTGCGTTCGAGGGAGTTCTCGACACGGAACAAGCAAGGAGCGTGCCACGGACCCGCCGCTGTTAACGGGCCACGGGGCCAAAAACCATGGACAGGGTTTAGGGACAGCCGCTTAAGTCGCCTCCTCCGGAGCAATGCGTACCCGGGATGACGATGGCAGCAGCCGACCTCCTAAGCCGTCGCCCCGGCACCGCGCTTACCCCGCCGCAACTTCCCCACCACCCACTCCTCCACATCATCCACCAGCGTAAACGCCGCCGGCACCACCACCAGGCTCAGCACCGTCGACGTGATCAGCCCGCCGATCACCGCCACCGCCATCGGCATCCTGAAGCTCGCATCCGCCGTCAGCCCGAGCGCGATCGGCATCATGCCCGCGCCCATCGCCATCGTGGTCATGATCACCGGGCGCGCGCGCTTGTGGCACGCATCCATCAACGCCTCGTGCCGGCTCATGCCCTTCTCTTCCGCCATGACGGCGTAATCCACCAGCAGGATCGAGTTCTTCACCGCGATGCCGATCAAGAGGATCAGGCCGATCAGCACCGACAGCGAGATATCCAGCCCGGTGATGAGCAGCGCGCCGAACGCGCCGCCCGCCGCCAGCGGCACGGCCACCAGGATGGTGATCGGTTGGCTGGCGTGGTTGAACAGCAGCAGCAGCACGCCGTAGACGCAGAAGATGCCGGCCACCATGGCCATGGCGAAGCCGCCGAACATCTCGGCGAAGATCTCGCTGTCGCCAGCGGCTTGGCGCTCGACGCCGGGGGGCAGGTTGTTGATCGATGGCAGCGCGTTGATCTGGCCTTCCACCTCGCCCATGGCCATGCCGTTGAGGTCGACGGTGATGGTCACGTTGCGGCGGCGGTCGAAGCGGTCGATCTGCGAGGGGCCGCTGGCGGTGGTGATCTCGGCCACGGACGACAGCGGCACGCTGCCGCCGGTGGCGGTGGGCACGCGCAGCTGGCCGAGCAGTGAGGGATCCGACAGCGCGCGTTCGTCCAGCTGCACGCGGATCGGCACCTGGCGCTCGGGCAGGTTGAGCTTGGCGAGGAACTGTTCGTAGTCGCCGCGGGTGGCCACGCGGGTGGCGGCGGCGATGTCGGCGGTCGACACGCCCAGGTCCGCGGCGCGCGCGGGGTCCGGGCGCACGATCACTTCCGGGCGCACCAGCGAGGCCGACGAGCCGACGGTGCCGAGCCCGGGCAGCTGGCGGATCTCGCGCTCCACGTCGCGCGCGGCGGTGGCCAGCTTCACCGGGTCGTCGCCGGCCAGCACCAGCTGCAGCGCGCGGCCGGGTTCGCCGCCCTGGAAGCTCAGGCGCACGCCGGGAAGATCGGCGAGGCGCTCGCGCACCACGCTTTCCAGCTCGTATTGCGTCAGGTCGCGGTCGTCGCTCCAGCGGATGGTGAGGGTCGCCTTGCGCAGCTCGGCGCTGGTGAGGTCGCCGGCGGGTCCATTGGCGCCGGAGTTGCTGCCGGCGGTCACGAACACGTGCTCGATCTCGGGGATGTCGGCGATGCGCTGGCGCGCGGTCTCGGCCACCTCTTCGGTGGTGGCCAGCGCGGTGCCCGGCGGCAGCTCGATCAGCACGTTGCTCTGGATGCCGTCGGTGGGCGGGATGAAGGTCACCTTCAGCAGCGGCAGCAGCGCCAGCGAGCCGATGAAGATCGCCAGCGCGATCAGCAGCGTGCGGTTGCGGTGTTTCAGCGAGTTGTCGACGAAGCCCAGGTACCACTGCATCAGCTTCGAGTCGCCCTTGTGCTCGGGCATGGGCTTGAGCATGTAGGCCGCCATCATCGGCGTGATCAGGCGCGCGACCAGCAGCGAGAACATCACCGCGGCTGCGGCGGTCCAGCCGAACTCGCGGAAGAACTTGCCGGGGATGCCGGGCATGAAGGCCACGGGGATGAACACCGCGGCCAGGGTGCACGAGGTGGCGATCACCGCCAGGCCGATTTCGTCGGCGGCTTCCAGCGCGGCCTGTTTCGGCGCCTTGCCCATGCGCAGGTGGCGGTCGATGTTCTCGACCTCGACGATCGCATCGTCCACCAGGATGCCCACCACCACGGCCAGCGCCAGCAGGGTGATCATGTTGAGGCTGAAGCCAAGCCAATGCATCACCGCGAAGGTCGGGATGATCGACAGCGGCAACGCGATGGCGCTGATGAAGGTGGCGCGGAAGTCGCGCAGGAACAGGAAGACCACCAGCACGGCGAGTGCGGCGCCCTCGTAGAGCATGTGCATCGAGGACTCGAACGAGTCCTCGGCCACCTGCGTGGTGGAGGCAACTTCCACCACGCGCACGCGCCGTTGCTCCTGCTGCAGCTTCGCCACGCTGTCGCGCACGGCGTTGCCGACATCGACCTCGCTGGTGCCGGTGGTGCGCTGCACGGCGAAGCCGATCACCGGGCGGCCATCGAGCGTGGTGCGCTGGCTGACGGTGGCGTTGCCGTCGCTCACGGTGGCCAGCGTCGACAGGCGCACGCTGCGGCCGTCGGGCATCGAGATCGGGAAGTTGGCGAGGTCGGCGGCGGTCTCGACGGTGCCCAGCGTGCGCACGGCCTGCTCGCTGCCGCCGACCGTGGTGCGGCCACCCGGCTGCTCCTGCTGGATGCGCGCGAGCTGCTGGCTGATCAGCGCCGGACTCACGCCGAAGCCCTGCACGGCCTCGGGCCGCAGGGCGACGCGGATCTCGCGGTCCACGCCGCCGATGCGCCGCACCGTGCCCACGCCGGGCACGGCGAACAGGCGCTTGGACACGGTGTCGTCGATGAACCAGCTGAGCTCTTCGTCGCTCCAGCCGTCGGCGGTCACGGCATAGGTCAGCATGTCGCCGCCGGTCACGTTGACCAGCGAGACGATCGGCGGCTCCACATCCGCCGGCAGGTCGATGCGCACGCGGTCGATGGCATCGCGCACCTCGTCCTTGGCCAGGGTGCCGTCCTTCTCGATCTCGAAGGTGAGGATGGTGGTCGACACACCCTCGTTGACGATCGAGGCGGTGTTGCGCAGGTTCGGGATGCTGGCGGTGGCGTCCTCGACCTTGCGCGTGACCTGGGTTTCCAGCGTGCTGGGGCTCGCGCCCGGAAGCAGCACTGTCACGTTGACCACCGGCACGGTGAGGTCCGGGAACTGGGAAACGGCGAGCCGGTTGAAGGCCAGCAGGCCCGCGGCGGTCAGCAGGATGAAGACCAGGATCGCCGGCAAGGGCCGGTGGATCGAAAAGGCGGAGAAATTCATTTGGCGACGGTCCCGGTCGCAGGCTTCGGGCCGGCCTTCGCGTCCGCGGGCCGGGCCGCCTCCGCGCTGTCGACCACGCGCACGAGGTCACCGTCTCCCAGGAAGCCGGCGCCACGCGCCACCACGCGATCGCCTTGTCCCAGTCCGTCGCGAACCTCGACGAGTTCGCCGTGCGGCCCGCCGAGCTCGACGGACCGCTCGTGCGCGCGCCCATCCTCGCCGACGGTGAACACGAAGGCGCGGCCGTCACGGCGCACGATGGCATCGCCCGGGACCAGCAGGGCCTGCGCCCGACCGAGGGCAAGGCGGCCCTGCGCGAACATGCCGGCACGCAGCGCGCCGGGATCCGGGAGATCGACGTACACGGTGCCGGTGCGGCTTTGCGCGTCGAGCGCCGGCGACACCGTACGGACCCCGCCTTCGACCACGCTGCCGCCCGGCGACTCCACGCGGACCGGGGTGCCGGTGTCGACCCGCAGCAGGTCGGCTTCGGCCAGCTCCGCGCGCCACTCCAGGCGGCCATCGCGGATCAGGCGCAGCAGTTCGCTGCCGCCGCCCACCACCTGCCCCGGCTGGACGCTGCGCGCCGAAACCACCCCCCCGACCGGCGCGCGCACCACGGTGAAGTCGCGCTGCACGCGGGCGGCGTCGCGGCTGGCAATCGCGGTATTGAGGCGCGCCTGGGCGTTTGCACGCGCGGCCTCGGCCTCTTCCGCGTCCTGCAGCGCCACCATCTGCGAATCGGCCAGTTCGCGGATGCGTGCGGCCTTGCGGCGCGCGGTCTCGAGATTGGTCTGCGCCTCGCGCACCTGCGCGTCGGACTGCGCCAGCTGCGAGGCGAGCGTGCGGTCGTCGATGCGCAGCAGCACATCACCCGCGGCCACGACGCTGCCGACCTCGACCGCGACGCTGGCCACGCGCAGTCCGGAAAGCTCCACGCCCACCGACACCTCTTCCCATGCCGCCACGGCGCCGGACGCAACCACCTCGCGGGTGACCTCGCGCAGCTGCGGCGAAGCCAGGCTCACGGTCAGGCTGGGCACGGCCTCTGGCGGGGCATCTTCCCCACAGCCGGACAACGCCAGGGCCAGGGCCAGTGCGCCGCACAGCGCCAGCGGTCGGGACAGGAAGGCCATCACGGGACTCGAACCGGAAAACGCGCAAGATATCAGCTTGCTGATAACTCCCAGGTGAGGATCACGCCACCATGCAGGATCCCCGGACATCCGCGCTTCACGCGTTCAGGCAATCACGCGCCTACCGGATCGGCACCCTCCTCCGGCGCCTGCACCTGGGCCTGACGGTCGTGGTGGAGCGGCGACTGCATGAGGCCGGGCTGACCCTGACCCGGCCGCAGGGGCTGGCCCTGTTGCTGCTGGCCGAACACCCCGGCGCATCGAACGCGGAGCTGGCCCGACTGCTCGACGTGTCCCCACAGACCATGCACCAGACCCTGCTGCGGCTGGAGCGCGACGGCCTGGTCACGCGCCGGCCGCATCCATGCCTCAAGCGGGTGCAGGCCCATGACGTGACCGCCCACGGCCTGGAGCTGATGGAGCGCGGCAGCGTGGTGGCACGCGAGGCGATCGAGGCCGCGATGGGCAGCCTGCATCGGGACGAGCAGGAGGCGCTGGTCGGACTCCTGGAGCGGAGCCTGGCCGGACTGTCCGAACCTTGACCGAAGTGGCGTCGCATCCCCATCCGGCGCCAAGGCAACGCACCGCTCGCGCTGCAACCGTTCCCGCACCTCGCCTTCCAGCCCACGCAAGCCCCAGCGCCGTCCTTCGGCCACCGCGGCCTCCTGCGGCTGCCGCTCAACCAGTTCGGCGGCGGCTGATGCGCGCGGTCTGGCTCTCTGCGCTGTCGGGTGGCGTGCTGATCGGACTGGCCGCCAGCCTGCTGCTGTAGCTCACCGGGCGCGTGGCCGGCGTCAGCGGCATCCTTGCCGGCGTGATGGTGCCCGGCGACGGCGAGCTGGCCTGGCGATGGCGACCCCGCGCGACGGCTTCCCGCCGCTGATGCTCGTGGCCGCGGGCCTGCTGGTCGGCTTCGGCGCAAGCCTGGGCAATGGCTGCACCAGCGGCCACGGCGTGTGCGGGCTGGGCCGGCTGTCGCCGCCCAGCGGCTGTCGGCGCGCCGCTGAGGGAGGGTCAGCCCCCGGCCCGGCGCACCAGGTCCAGCTGCGTCAGGTACAGGCGCGTATCGAACTCCAGCTGGTGATAGTCCGGCTCCATGTGCACGCACAGCCGGTAGAACGCCTTGTCGTGCGCGGCCTCTTTCATGTGCGCGAGTTCATGCACCGCGATCATCTTCAGGAACTCCGCGGGCGCGTCGCGGAACACGCTGGCGATGCGGATCTCGCGGCTGGCCCTGAGCCTGCCGCCCTGCACGCGCGAGATGGTGGTGTGCGTGCCCAGCGCGTGCTTCACCACCTGCAGCGTGCTGTCGTAAAGCACCTTGCCCAGCGGCGCGGACATGCGCAGGTGGCGGTCCTTCAGGTCCTGGACGTAGCCGTAGAGCTGGCTGTCGTTGCGTACCGCGTGGCGGTCGCCGTACTTCGCGGCCAGCAGGGTGCCTAGTCGATCCCGGTCGATGAGCTCCTGCACCCGCGCCTGGACCTCGAGCGGATAGCCGGCGAGATACTTCAGTGCTGCCATCCGCGCAGGATAGGGGCGATCCGGCCGCGCTACCATGCGTCCTCCACGGGGGCGCCATGAGTCAAGCAGGAATCTCGTTCCACCATCCCGTCGCCTTCTGGTTCGGCTGTGCCCTGATCCTGGCGGGCGTGCTCTCGCACGGGCCGATGTTCCTGATGGGCCAGCACACGGACTGGCACATGGTCGGCATGCCGATGACCACCGGAATGTGGATCGGCATGGCGATCATTCCGGTCGGGCTGGCGCTCTCCGCCTACGGGATGCTGCCGCGGACCCCGGCAGGCGTGCAGCCGGGCACCGGCGCGCCGCTCGACTTCCATGTCGCCGACGGGGTCGCGCTCAATCGCGCGCACTGGACGCTGGTGACGGTGCTGGTGATCACGCTCGCGATCGACGTGATGAAGCCCGCCACCCTGGGCTTCGTGATGCCGGGGATGCGCGCCGAATACGGCATGGACACCGCGGGCGCCAGCGTGCTGGCCCTGTTCGCACTGACCGGCACCACGGTGGGCTCGGTGGTGTGGGGACGGGTTGCCGACCGCTTCGGTCGACGCTCGGCCATCCTGCTGTCGGCGCTGATGTTCATCGGCACCGCCATCTGCGGGGCCATGCCCTCGTTCGGCTGGAACCTGGCGATGTGCTTCCTGATGGGCGCGTCCGCTGGCGGCCTGCTGCCGATCACCTTCACCCTGATGGCGGAAACCGTGCCGGCGCTGCACCGGGGCTGGCTGCTCGTGGCGCTCGGCGGCATCGGCACGTCCGGCGGATACCTGCTGGCGGCGGGCGCCGCCGCGGTGCTGGAGCCGATGTTCAGCTGGCGCGTGCTGTGGCTGCTCGGCCTGCCGACCGGCGCGTTGATCATCGTGCTCAACCGGTTCATTCCGGAATCGCCGCGCTTTCTTGCCAGCATGGGCATGCAGGGCCAGGCACATGCGCTGCTGGCGCGCTTTGCCGGCCCGGGAGGGCGGGTCGAGAAGGATGACGCCACGCACCCGGCACCGCCGGTCATCGACGAAAGCCACCCCGTTTCCGGCGTCCGTGATCTCGTGCGCGGCCGTCATGCACCGGTTTCGTGGAGCCTGCTGGTCGCGGGCAGCGCCTGGGGCCTGGTGAACTTCGGCTTCCTGCTGTGGCTGCCGACCAACCTGACCGAACTCGGCGTCGACGCGGCCGCCGCGAGCGCCTTGCTTGCCAGGTCGGCGGTCTATGCATTGCCCGGCATCGCGCTGGTGATCTGGCTCTATTACCGCTGGAGCAGCTTCAGGTCGCTGGTGCTCTTCCTGGGCCTGACGGCGGCATCCCTGCTGGCGTTCGCCGCGATGGATCTCGCAGGCGTGCGCTCGTCCGCGCTGACGACGGCGGCGATCGCCGCGCTCCTCGTCAGCGTCAGCGGCGTGATCGCCATGCTGATCCCGTACGCGGCCGAGATCTATCCATTGCGCCTGCGCGGCACGGGCTCGGGCGTCATCGCCGCGAGCTCCAAGTTCGGCGGGATCCTGGGGGCGGGCCTGGGCGTGCTCGGGTTCTTCGACCACTTCGCGCTGTCGGCCGCCCTGCTCGCGCTGCCCATGGCCGCGTCGGCGATCATGCTGGGGCGCAGCGGCGTGGAAACGCGGGCGCAGGGCCTCGAGGAAATCCAGGGCCGGTTCACCTGAGGACGCGCGGCTGACCCACGCGCCTGCAGCGTCCGGCGCCCGAAGGACTCCGGGCGGTCGAGCACGAGTCCACCCGGAACACGAACACGAACACGAACACCAGGTCAGGCTGCGCCGGCTTCGAGCCCCAGCAGGTAGTCCCCGAAGCCGTGCCGCGCGCGCGCGTCGCGGCGTGCGCTCGTCACCACCGCCGGCGTCGCCCGCCGCGCGACGGTGAAGCCGCCGCGGTCCAGGGCCTGGAGCAGCGCCCGGTCCTCGTGCGCAGCCAGCTGCGCGAACCCACCCACCGCCCGGTACGCGCCTGCCGAAACGCCCAGGTTCGCGCCATGCACGTGCGGATGCCCGTCGATGTGGTGCTCGGCGGCATGGAAGGCCGCGCGGACGCAGGTCGCGAAGTCGAGCCAATCGGAAACGCGCACCGTGCCGCAGAAAGCGTCGGCGCGGCAGGCAAGCTGTCCCGACAGCCAGTCGACGGGAACCTGGCTGTCGGCGTCTGTGGAAGCCAGCCAGCGCGCGCCGGCCCTCAGCAGAACCTCGGCGGCGGCGGCGCGGGCGCGTCCGACGCAGCGTGCGTCGATCGCCACCGTGCGCACTCCGAGCGCGGCGCAGATGTCGGCGGTGGCATCGGTGCAGCGGTCGAGCGCGACCACCACCTCCACCACCTCGCCGCCCAGTGCCGGGGCGCGGGCCGCGGCCAGGATCGAGCGCAGGCAGTCGCCGACCAGCACCTCCTCGTCGTGCGCGGGCACCAGCACGCCGATCACCGCAAGCCCTCGCGCTGCGCTACCGACACGCGGTCGCTGCTCCAGCAGTCAAGGACGAAGTCGGCGTCCCGGTAGTGCGCGATGCAGTCGAGCCCCCGGATCGCCGCCAGCTGCGCATGCACCTCGGCCGTGCCGCTGCGGCGGGCGTCGAACTCCGCCAGCCAGTGGCAGGCCGCCAGCATCGCCCCGGGCGCGAGACGCTCGCCGACCTGTCGGGCGAACGGCGCCAGCTCCCCCGGGTCGAGGTAGTAGCCCATCTCGCCGACGATGATCAGGTCGAACCGGCCGACCGGCCACGCGGCCGGCTGCTCCATCCGCTGGATGTCGACGTTGCCGACGCCCGCGCAGCGCCGGCGCGCAGCGGCGACCGCGCGCGGATGCATGTCGGTGCCCAGCAGGGACGCGCAACGAGGGGCGAGTCCGCGGGTCAGTTCGCCATTGGCGCAGCCGATTTCCCAGGCGCGGCCGAACGTCGGGCGCGGCAGTACGGCGAGCAGCAATGCGCGTTTGCGCGCCTCGTACCAGCGCGTCCGGTAGCCGTAGGGATCGTCGCCCTCCCGCCACACCTGGTCGATGTCCTGCGCGCGGGTCATGGCAGGTAGACCTCGAACGGGCGGCGGAAGCGCTCCAGCACGTGCGGCGGAAGGATCGCCCCGCCCGCCTCGCCCGTTTCGGTCTGCGAGGCGAAACGGGCGATCGCACGTCGCTTGCACGCCGCGGTGTCCGGGTCCAGCGGCAGCCGGAAGGCGGTGAACGGGGGTTCGTCGGTATCCGGCTCCAGCCAGTGCCAGGCCCATACCGGATAGCGCAGCAGGCGGATGCCGGGCGACCTCGCCGCCGCAAGCGCCGCATGCCCCACCGCGTCGTGGTCGGGATGGCCATCGTGCTCCCACGGCGCAAGCACGAGGTCGCCCGGGTGCAGCAGGCGCCGCAGCGCAGCCTCGAGCACGCGGCGGTGCGCGCCGATCCCGCCGTCCGGAATCCCCAGGCGCTGGATCCGGGCCCGCAGCCCCAGGACCGCCAACGCCTGCTCGACCTCGCGCGGGCGCACCTCGCGCAGGCGCTCGACGGGCCACTCCGCGCTGCCGGGGTAGCAGGCCTCCCCGTCGGTCACCGCCACCAGGTGGACGTCGACGGCCGCACCGCGCGCGGCGCGCATCAGGCCGCCGCAGGCCAGGGTTTCGTCGTCCGGGTGCGGCGAAAGCAGGACCAGTCGCCGGCAGCCGTCCAGCACCTCGCGCGGCGACTTGAGGGGCAGCGCGGCAAGCCACGGCGCCGCGCGCCAGGCCGCCTCGGGCCGGCCCTCGCCATGGATCCGCGGCGGCGCTACAGCGGCCATCGTACCTCCGCGTCGATGGCGGCGACCTCCGCGCCCAGCGCCGCCCAGTCGCGGTCGGCATGGCTCTGGCGCACGAACACCGCGAGGTCGGCGCAGCGCTGCGCATGTTCGCCGTCCCTGCACAGCGGTCCGGGTCCAAGGCTGCGCGCCGCCGCATCGAGCACTTCGTGGCAGGCGCGTTCGACCACCGAGCGCAGCCGCACCACCTCGCGGCGATGCGGCAGCAGCGGTTCGGCATCGATGCGCGCCGAGAGCTCGCGCAGCAGCGCGGCGGCTCCGGCCAGTGCCATGTCGACACGCCCCAGCGCCGCGGCCAGGTGCGGGTCGCGCGCCACGCGCTGCGGTTCCGCCATGCGCTGCGCGATCGCGACCGCGGCACCGAACCAGCATGCCGCGACGCCGGCACCGCCGTGCCAGAAGCCCGGCCGGTCCAGGTAGGCGCCATGCGCGCCGACGCGCAGGCAGGCCACGCCGTCGAAGTCCACCGGACCGCTTTCGATCGCGGCCATGCCGACCGCTTCCCAGCCGGAGTCGCCAACATGCACCCCGGGCTGGTCCAGCCCGACCAGAACCAGCTGCCGCGCATCGCCATCGACGACGGTGACGAGCGCCGCATCGACGAAGCGCGCGCCCGAGCACCAGGACTTGCGGCCGGTCAGCCGCGGTCGGTCCGCGCCCTGGTCCACCGCCACCGTCGATCCTGGCCCTTCCGCCGCCCACACCGCGAGGAGGTCGCTGCCGTTCGCGGGCGCCGCGCCCAGTCCGGCAAGGATCGCCAGCGCGTCGTGGTGTGCCTCCAGGACCTTGGCCAACGGCAGGTCGTCCGCGCCCAGGGCGGCCAGGGCCTGCCAGCGCGCAAGGGTCGCGCCGCCGCCGGGCAGCGGCAGCGCCGCGTCGCCGCGCAGGCGCGCGCGCGCGCGCGCCTCCAGGCAGGCGCGGGATCCGGTCAGGCGGTCGGGGGTGGACATGGCCCGGCAGTGGACCAGCCGCACCGTGCCCGTCGCGTGAGCCGCCCGTGCGCGGGTGGTCCACCACCGGACACCGTATGCGGCGCCCGGCGGGGGTCGATCAGGCGAACGGGTCCTGCAGCACCATCGTGTGCTCGCGGTCCGGCCCGGTGCTGACGATCGACAGCGGGCAGCCCGCCAGCTCCTCCAGCGCGCGCAGGTAGGCACGTGCCGCCGGCGGCAGCTTCTCCCACTCGGTGATGCCGTGGGTGTCTTCGGTCCAGCCCGGGAACTCCAGGTACACCGGCTCGCACTCGGCCCAGCCCTGGGCGTCCAGCGGCGCGTACTCGGTGCGCTTGCCGCGGTACTGGTAGCCGATGCACATCTTCAGCGTGTCGAAGCCGTCCAGCACGTCGAGCTTGGTGATGCACAGGCCGTTGATGCCGTTGATCGCCACCGCGCGCTTGAGCGCGACGATGTCGATCCAGCCGCAGCGGCGCGGGCGGCCGGTGGTGGCGCCGTATTCCTGGCCGCGGTCGCGCAGGCGCTGGCCGACGTCGTCCTCGAGCTCGGTCGGGAACGGACCGCCGCCCACGCGCGTGGCGTAGGCCTTGCAGATGCCCAGCACGTAATCGATCGCGTCCGCGCCCACGCCGGTGCCCGCCAGCGCGCCGCCGACCGTGGTGTTGGAGCTGGTGACGTAGGGATAGGTGCCATGGTCGATGTCGAGCAGCGAGCCCTGCGCGCCTTCGAACAGCACCTTCTTCCCCTGCTTGCGCAGGTCGTGGAGGATGCCGGCGACGTCGGACTTCATCGGCTCGACGTAGTCGCCGAAGGCCAGGGCATCGTCATAGGTCTGCTGGAAGTCGACGGCGTCGGCGCCCAGGTACCGGGTCAGCACGAAATTGTGGTAGTCGAGCGCGGTGCGCAGCAGCTCTTCCAGCTGCTTCGGGTAGTGCAGGTCCGCCACGCGGATGCCGCGGCGGGCCACCTTGTCCTCGTAGGCCGGGCCGATGCCGCGGCCGGTGGTGCCGATGGCCTTGCCGCCGGCGGCGCGTTCGCGCGCCTGGTCCAGCGCGATGTGGTACGGCATGATCAGCGGCGTCGCCGGGCTGATCCTGAGCCGCGAGCGCACTTCGACACCGGCCTCTTCCAGCTCGGCGATCTCCTTCATCAGCGCCGCGGGCGACAGCACCACGCCGTTGCCGATCAGGCACAGCGCGTCCTCGCGCAGGATGCCGGACGGGATCAGGTGCAGCACCGTCTTCTTGCCGCCGATCACGAGCGTGTGGCCGGCGTTGTGGCCGCCCTGGAACCGCACCACGCCACCGATGTCCTGCGTCAGCAGGTCGACGATCTTGCCCTTGCCTTCGTCGCCCCACTGGGCGCCCAGCACCACCACCGACTGGCCCATGGCCACTACTCCTGAATTGAAAGGTTCAGCCCTGCCGCAGCCACCACAGCGACAGCATGCCCGCGCCCAGCACGATGGCGCCGATCCGGCGCAGCCGGTCGTCGGGCGTGGCCAGCATCTGCATCATCGCCCGCTTCCAGGCGCCGGGTGCCGCGAACAGCACCAGGCCCTCGAGCACGGCCACCAGGCACAGCGCGGCCCACAGGTCATCCACCCGCGCGCACTCCCGCTCAGCGGTCGCTGCGCAGGTACTGCAGGAACGGGTCGTTGCGCTCCAGCACCACCACGGCGTCGCCGGACGCGAACGAACGGCGGTACGCGTTCAGGCTGCGCTGGAAGGCGAAGAAGGCGGGATCGCGGTTCGCGGCCTCGGCGTAGATGCGCGCGGCCTCGGCGTCGCCCTCGCCTCGCAGCACCTGGGCGTCGCGCTCGGCCTCGGCCAGCAGCACGGTCTGCTCGCGGTCGGCCTCGGCGCGCACGATCCGCGCCTGCTCCTCGCCCTCGGCGCGCAGCGCGGCGGCCACCTGGCGGCGCTCGGCGCGCATGCGGTCGTAGACCTGGCTGATCACGTCGCTGTCGGTGGGCAGGTCGATCTGCTTGAAGCGGATGTCGACCACCTGCATGCCCAGCGTCTTGGCGCCCTCGTTGATGCCCGGCAGCTGGCGGTCGATCAGCTCGGCGCGGTTGCCCGAGACCAGCTCGGTCAGGGTCTGCGAGTTGATCTCGTTGCGCAGCGATTCCTTGATGATCGGCGCCAGGCGCGCGGTCACCAGCTCCTCGTTGCCGCCGGTGGCGCGGTAGAAGTCCGCGGCGTCGACGATGAAGCCGATGGCGACGAAGTCCACGCTCACGTCCTTGCGCTCGGAAGTCAGCGAACGCTCGGGCGGGAACTCGTTGGCGGTGAAGCGGCGGTCGAAGACCCGCGCGCTTTCCACCAGCGGGATCTTGAAGTGCAGGCCGGGGCCGAGGTCGGTGCGCGCGACGCGGCCCAGGTTCAGCACCAGGCCGACTTGGCCTTCGCGGACCACGAACATCGAGCCCAGGAGACCCAGCAGCACGACCAGGATGACGGGGATGATCAGTTGCGGCTTCATTAGCGGGAGGCTCCCTCGCGCGGCGGGCGCGGCAGGTTGCTGGAGGCGGCGGGCACGACGGCCTCGGACTCGCGGGCGTCAGCCGCGGGCGCGACCATGTCGGGGGTCAGCAGCGGCTGCGCGCCGGCGCCCTGGCCGGCCATCGGCACGTAGATCAGCTGGCGACCGTCGCCGCCGATCACGGTGCGGTTCTCGGCCAGCACGTCCTCGACGGTTTCCAGCCACAGGCGCTTGCGGGTGACGTCGGGGGCCTTCTTGTACTCGTCGACCAGCAGGCTGAAGCGCTGCGCGTCACCGCTGGCGTTGGCGACCGACGCGGTCTTGTAGCCCTCGGCGGTGGTGCGCACGCGCTGGGCCTGGCCGCGGGCCTCGGGGACGATGCGCGCGGCATAGGCGCGGGCCTCGTTCACCAGGCGCTCGTTCATCTGCTGGGCGCTGTTGACCTCGTCGAACGCCGGCTTGACCTCTTCCGGCGGACGCGCGTCCTGCAGGCTCAGCTCGGTGACGATCAGGCCGGTGCGGTAGGTCTCGAGCGAGGCCTGCAGCGAGGTCGCGGCGGCCGCCGACAGCGGGCCACGCGCGTTGAGCGCGGAGTCGAGGTTGGCGCGGCCGATCTGCTCGCGCACGGCGCTCTGGGCCACCTGCTCGAGCACGCGGTCGGCGTCGCGCGAGCCGAACAGGTACATCTCCGGGTCGCTGATGCGGTACTGCACGTTGAACGAGACGGTGACGATGTTCTCGTCGCGGGTCAGCACCGGCAGCGCGTTGCTGAAGGTCCGCACGCCGGTGGTGTTGAGCTTGGTGACGCGCTCGATCGGCCACGGCAGCTTGAAGTTTGGCCCGGGCTGCATGACCCGCGAGAACTTGCCGAAGCGCAGCACCACGCCGCGATCCTGCTCGCCGACCAGCACGAAGCAGTTGAAGGCCAGCCACAGCGCCAGTGCGATGCCGATCCAGCGCAGCGGATGGCCGCCACCGCCGGCGCCGCCGAACAGGCCGCGGAGCTGGTCGACCAGGCCGTCGAACGGCCCGCGGCCACGGCCACCGCCGCTGCTGCGGCGCGGAGGCCACGGATTCTGGCGGCCGTTGTTGCCGCCGTCGCGGCCCGAACCGCGGTCATCGTTGTTCTTGCCGGGGATGTTCCAGGCCATGCTGGCTCCAGTCTGGGGATCCCGCCACCGGGGGACCGGCGACGAAGGGGCATTCTACAAGGTGCGGGCGCCGCGGTCCGGCCGCATCGCCCGCGCTTACTCCGCGGGCAGCAGCGCGCGCAGCGGCGCGCCGTCGTCCTGGGCGGCGAGCCGCCTCGCATCGCTGAGCGGCAGGTCGATGTCGAGCGTCCAGCCGTCCTCGTCGTGGGCTTCGCCGCGGATCGCGTCGACCTCGTGCAGGCGGGCGCGCAGGCGTCCGGCATCCGGCGACAGGCGCAACTCGGCCTGCAGCCGGCGCAGGCCCAGGCGCCTGGCCAGCGCCTCGCGCAGCAGGTCGAGGCCTTCGCGATCGCGCGCCGAGACCCAGACCCGCTCGCGCACGGCGGTCTCGTCGGCGTGGTCGCCATCGTGCGGGCGGTCGTGGCGCGCGGGCACGCCCAGGCGGTCGATCTTGTTGTAGACCAGCAGCTGCGGGATGTCGCCGGCGCCGATCTCGGTCAGCACCTCGTCGACCTGGGCCACGCGTTCGTCGCGCAGCGGGTCGGAGGCGTCGATCAGGTGCACCAGCAGGTCAGCCTCGCGGGCCTCGCTCAGGGTCGACCGGAAGGCGGCCACCAGCTCATGCGGCAGGTCGCGCACGAAGCCGACGGTATCGGCCAGCACCACGTAGCCGCCCGGCAGGGTGATCTTGCGCACCGTGGGGTCGAGCGTCGCGAACAGCTGGTCGGCGGCGTAGGCGTCGGCGCCGGTCAGGGCATTGAACAGCGTCGACTTGCCGGCGTTGGTGTAGCCGACCAGGGCCACGCGCGGCAGCTCGCTGCGCACGCGGGCGCGGCGCATCTGGGTGCGCTGCACCTCGACCTTCGCCAGCCGCGCCTGCAGCTGTTCGACGCGCTTCTGCAGCAGCCGGCGGTCGGTCTCGAGCTGGGTCTCGCCGGGGCCGCGCAGGCCGATGGCACCGCCGCGCTGGCTGTCCAGATGGCTCCAGCCGCGGACCAGACGCGTGGCCATGTGCTTGAGCTGGGCCAGTTCGACCTGCAGCTTGCCTTCGTGGCTGCGGGCGCGCTGGGCGAAGATGTCGAGGATCAGCCCGGTGCGGTCGACCACGCGGCGCTCGAGCAGCTTCTCGAGGTTGCGCTCCTGGCCGGGCGACAGCGGATGGTTGACCAGCACCAGGTCGGCGCCGGTGGCATCGGCCGCGGCCTTGATCTCCTCGAGCTTGCCGCTGCCCAGCAGGGTGGCGGGATTCGGGCGGTCGATGCGCGCCGGCATGACGTGGGCAACGGTGGCGCCGGCCGAGCGGGCGAGCTCGGCGAACTCCTCCAGCGCGCCTTCATCCGGCGGGCCGCCGCGGTGCGGCTGGATCAGCAGCGCGTGCTCGCCCTTGCGGGAACGTTCAAACAGCTCGGTGGGCATTCGGTCGTCGGCATCGGGTCATGGCCCCGAGATGGGGGCGCAGGCGGCCGACGCAAGCGTCACTCGGCCTCGTCGGCCCCTTCGGCCGCGGCGTGCGGTTCATCCGCAGCCTGCACGACGCCGCCGCCCGGGCCCACGCGCACGTTGCGCGCCGGCACCACGGTCGAGATCGCGTGCTTGTAGACCATCTGGCTGACGGTGTTGCGCAGCAGCACCACGAACTGGTCGAAGGACTCGATCGTCCCCTGCAGCTTGATGCCGTTGACGAGATAGATCGACACCGGCACGCGTTCGCGGCGCAGCGCGTTCAGGAAAGGATCCTGCAAGGACTGTCCCTTGGACATCAATGTTCCCCAGCTGATTGTTGTTGTTATGGATGCAGCGACCCCGGGCCGCGCCGCCGTGCCACTCCCCGTGGCGGCCGGATGATCTTATACGACCCGCGCGCGCGTGGGCCGGCCCTGCGTCGCAGCTCGGCCAAGGAAGTCGCCGATCGCCCGCTCGAGCTCCGCGGACTGCATGGCCGGGTCGAACCGGCGCGCGTCGAGCTCGCCGCGCAGCCAGGTGCCCTGGCGCTTGGCGAGCTGGCGGGTGGCGGCGATGCCGCGCTCGCGGAACGCGGCGGCGCTGCCCTGCCCGTCGAGGTATTCCCAGGCCTGGCGATAGCCGACGGCACGGATCGCCGGAAGGTCGAGGGGCGCGGGATGCGCCTGCAGTGCCGGCAGCGCGCGCAGCGCGCGCACCTCGTCGAGGAAGCCGGCCGCCAGCATCGCGTCGAAGCGGCGCGCGATGCGCTCATGCAGCACGGCGCGGTCGGCGGGCGCCACGACCAGCTTCAGCACGCGCAGCGGCAGGCGCGCCCGCGTCGCCGCGGCATCGTGCTGCCAGGCGCTGATCGGACGACCGCTGATCCGCCACACCTCGAGCGCGCGCTGGATGCGCTGCGGATCGTTGCGGTCGATGCGCGCGGCGGCCGCGGGGTCCACGCCGGCCAGCTCGCCGTGCAGGGCCGGCCAGCCACGCGCGCGCGCTTCGGCCTCGATGGCCGCGCGCACCTCGGCGTCGGCGGCCGGCATTCCGGCCAGGCCTTCGAGCAGGGCGCGGAAGTACAGGCCGGTGCCGCCGGCCAGGATCGGCAGGCGGCCGCGGGCGACGATGCCGTCGATGGCCGTGCGCGCGTCGCGGGCGAAGTCGGCGGCCGAGTACGTCTCCCAGGGCGCGCGCAGGTCGAGCATGTGGTGGCGCGCGCGCGCCTGCTCGGCGGCGTCGGGCTTGGCGGCCCCGATGTCGAGGCCGCAGTAGACCAGGGCGGAGTCGACGCTGACGATCTCGCCGTCGAAGCGCTCCGCCCAGTCCAGGGCCAGCGCGGTCTTGCCCGACGCCGTCGGGCCCATCAGCGCGATGGCGCAGGGCCGGCGGTCGTCGCGCCCCGTGCCGGGCCGGTCCTCAGTAGCCATGGTCCTTCAGCTCGCGGCGCACCGCGCGGTGCGTGGCCTGCACCGCGTCCGACGGCGCGCGGCCGAGCAGGCTGACCGCGACGATCGTGAGGGTGGCGGCGAGGAAGCCCGGGACGATCTCGTACAGCGCGCTGCCGGTGTGCTTCCACAGCACCACGGTGGCGGTACCCGCGATGACCCCGGCGAGCGCGCCGTTGCGGGTCATGCGCGCCCAGGTGAGCGACAGCAGTACCACCGGCCCGAACGCGGCTCCGAAACCGGCCCAGGCGTAGGCCACGAGCCCCAGCACGCGGCTGTCCGGGTCACGGGCGATGAAGATCGCCAGCAGCGCGACCGCCAGCACCATCGTGCGGCCGAACCACACCAGCTCCCGCTGGCTGGCCTGCGGGCGCAGGAAGCCGCGGTAGAAGTCCTCGGTCAGCGCGCTGGAGCAGACCAGCAACTGGCACGACAGCGTGCTCATGATCGCGGCCAG
Organism: Luteimonas sp. MC1750; assembly: GCF_016615955.1. NCBI lineage: Bacteria > Pseudomonadati > Pseudomonadota > Gammaproteobacteria > Lysobacterales > Lysobacteraceae > Luteimonas > Luteimonas sp. MC1750. The sequence goes on along the minus strand of NZ_CP067113.1, from coordinate 880,264 downwards.
GATCGCCGACAGCAGCACGCCGGCGATCCAGGGATTGAACAGCTGCTGCGACAGCGCGATGAAGACGCGCTCGGCGTCGGCAGTGACCGGACCGGCGTCGGCGGGATGGGCGGCGTACCAGGCGATGCCGAACAGGCCCACCGAGACCGAGCCCAGCAGGCACAGCACCATCCAGGTCATGCCGATGCGCCGCGCCTTCGGGATCGCGGCCAGCGATTCGGCCGCCATGAAGCGCGCCAGGATGTGCGGCTGGCCGAAGTAGCCGAGGCCCCAGGCCAGCGCCGACACCACCGCGATCGCGCCGCCGGCGCCGACCCAGTCCAGGCGCGCGGGATCGACCTGCTCCACCAGCGCCAGCCCCTCGCCCACGCCGCCCACGCCCACGATCACCATGATCGGCACCAGCAGCAGGGCGAAGATCATCAGCGTGGCCTGCACCGTGTCGGTCCAGCTGACCGCGAGGAAGCCGCCGATGAAGGTATAGGCGATGGTGGCCGCCGCGCCCCACCACAGCGCCTGCGCGTAGGGCACGCCGAACACTTCCTGGAACAGCTTGGCGCCGGCGACGATGCCGGACGCGCAGTACACCGCGAAGAACACCAGGATCACCAGCGCCGAGACCACGCGCAGCACGCGGGCGCGGTCCTCGAAGCGGTGGGTGAAGTAGTCGGGCAGCGTGAGCGCATTCTTCGCGCGCTCGGTGTAGACCCGCAGCGGGCCGGCGACGACGTGCCAGTTGGCCCAGGCGCCCAGCACCAGGCCCACCGCGATCCAGCCCTCGGACACGCCGCCCAGGTAGGCGGCGCCGGGCAGGCCCATCAGCAGCCAGCCGCTCATGTCCGAGGCGCCGGCCGACAGCGCGGTCACCAGGCTGCCCAGCGAGCGGCCGCCGAGGATGTAATCGTCGAAGCTGCGGGTGCGGTACCAGGCCCAGAGCCCGATGCCGATCATCAGCAGCAGGTAGCCGGAAAAGGTCGCCAGCAGCGGCAGGCTCGCGGTCATCCTGTGTCCCCCGGCCCCGGATGGGGCGCGCACGAGCGGGGAACTGTACGCCAGCGCCCGGTCAGGCGGGCCAGTCGATGGTCACGGTTGGCACGGCGGGCGTGGTGCGCGGCACCGGCACCGCATCGACCGCCGCCAGCACCTGCAGCGCATCGACCGTGGCGGCGACGTCGTGCACGCGCAGCAGCCTGGCGCCGCGCTGCGCGGCGATCAGGTGCGCGGCCACCGAGCCGTGCACGCGTGCCTTGGCCTCCTCCCGCCCGGTGAGCTCGCCGATGCTGCGCTTGCGCGACAGACCCGCCAGCACCGGCACGCCGAGTTCGACGAAGCGCTCCAGGCGCGCCAGGAGGGTGACGTTGTGCTGCGTGGTCTTGCCGAAGCCGAAGCCGGGGTCGGCGACGATGCGCTTGCGCGGGATGCCGGCCATCTCGGCGGCAAAGATGCGCTCGGCCAGGAAGCGGTGCACGTCGCCGACGACGTCCTCGTACTCCGGCGCCTCCTGCATCGAGCGCGGCTCGCCGAGCATGTGCATCAGCACGACCGGAACACCCGACTCGGCCGCCGCATCCAGTGCGCCCTCGGCACGCAGCGCGCGGATGTCATTGATCATGCCGGCCCCGGCCGCCACCGCCGCGCGCATCACCTCGGGACGCCAGGTGTCGATGCTGACCGGCAGCGCGGTGTCGCGTACCAGGCGTTCGATTACCGGGACCACGCGACGGATCTCCTCCTCGGCACCGACGCCCTCGGAGCCCGGGCGCGTCGACTCGCCGCCCACGTCGAGGATGTCCGCGCCCTCGGCCGCCAGGCGCAGCCCGTGGGCGACCGCCGCATCCAGATCGAAGTGGTCGCCACCGTCCGAGAACGAATCCGGCGTCACGTTGACGATTCCCATGACCCGCGGGCGATCCAGCCGCAGCGCGCGGCCGCCGCAGTCCAGCGAGGGGACGGTGTCGAACATGGCACGCTCCTGCAGGCGGGCCCCGATTATCGCCCGGACGCAGGGCTCCCATGGGTCAGAACCTGCGTGTCGATGGCTGGCGCGCGGATGGAGGTGGATTGGCCGGGTTTGCGGGGATTTGCGCGGGTTTCGCTGGGGGCGTGCGGTGCCCGCCGCGGATGCAGGGGGGATGACCAGCCGGAATCTGCGCTGTCCTGCTCCCAGTTCCGGCCGCCGGCCATCCATGGCCGGCTCTGGCCATCCCCCCTGCATCCGCGGCGGGTCCGACCTCTTTCGCGATCCGGTGGCGGACAAGCCAGGCAGTGCGGCAAGCCGTTGCGTCTTGGTCATGTGAGCCGGTGCGTCAGTTGACCCGGAGTCTTCCCGCCGCGACCGCTCTTGCTTCCGGTTCCGAAGCCGATAAAGGCCGGAGCCCGTCCCGCGTGCAGGGGTGTGCGGAGAGCCGGCCATGGATGGCCGGCGCCCGGCCGCTGGCAGCAGGACGCGGAGACGGCCGGCGTAGCACGCCCCCTGTGCGCGGGACGGGCGGCGTGGACTCCAACGGAGCACTGCTAGCAACATCGCAGCCAGGGTGTCGTCAACATCGCGGCTATAGCCGCTCCTACACGGGGAGTGATCGGTCCTCCCGCCCTGCGCATCTCTCTCCCAACGGGGGGAATGAAGCAAGAAAAAGCCGGGCACGAGGCCCGGCTTTCAGGTTGCATCAACCGCGCGTCAGGCCTGCGGGGCCGGGTCCGGCGAGATCGGCATCGGGCGCTTGCCGCCGGCTTCGCCGTCGTCGTCGCCCTTGGGCAGGGGCTTGCTCCAGCCGATCGGCGGCGGCGGGTCGCGGCCTTCCATGATCGCGTCGATCTGCGGCACGTCGATGGTTTCGTACTCCAGCAGGAGCTTGGCCATCGTGTGCAGCTTGTCGAGGTGCTCGGTCAGGATCGCCTTGGTGCGGGTGTAGGCACTGGCGAGGATGTCGCGCACTTCCTCGTCGATCTTGCGCGCGGTCTCGTCGGACACGCTCTTGTGCTGGGTGACCGAACGGCCCAGGAACACCTCGTCCTCTTCCTCGCCGTAGGCGATCGGGCCGAGCTCTTCCGACAGGCCCCACTTGGTGACCATGGCACGCGCCATCTTGGTCGCGCGCTCGATGTCGTTCGAGGCACCGGTGGTGACCTTGTCCGAACCGAAGATCAGCTCCTCGGCCACGCGGCCGCCGTACAGCGTCGCCAGGCGGCTGTGCAGGCTCTCGCGGGTCGAGCTGTAGCGGTCGCCCTCGGGCAGGAACTGGGTGACGCCCAGCGCGCGGCCGCGCGGGATGATCGTGACCTTGTAGACCGGGTCGTGGTCCGGCACCAGGCGGCCGACGATGGCGTGGCCGGCCTCGTGGTAGGCGGTGTTGGTCTTCTCTTCCTCGCTCATGGCCATCGAGCGGCGCTCGGCGCCCATCAGGATCTTGTCGCGCGCCTTGTCGAAGTGGTCCATGCGGACGTCCTTCGCGTTCTCGCGCGCGGCGAACAGCGCCGCCTCGTTGACCAGGTTGGCGAGGTCCGCGCCGGAAAAGCCCGGCGTGCCGCGCGCGACGACCATCGGCTCGACGTCGTCGGCCAGCGGCACCTTGCGCATGTGCACCTGCAGGATCTGCTCGCGGCCCTTGACGTCGGGCAGGCCCACCACGACCTGGCGGTCGAAGCGGCCCGGGCGCAGCAGCGCCGGATCGAGCACGTCGGGACGGTTGGTGGCAGCCACCACGATCACGCCCTCGCCGCCCTCGAAGCCGTCCATCTCGACCAGCAGTTGGTTGAGCGTCTGCTCGCGCTCGTCGTGACCGCCGCCGAGGCCGGCACCGCGGTGGCGGCCGACGGCGTCGATCTCGTCGATGAAGATGATGCACGGCGCGTGCTTCTTGGCCTGCTCGAACATGTCGCGCACGCGGCTGGCGCCGACGCCGACGAACATCTCGACGAAGTCGGAGCCGGAGATCGAGAAGAACGGCACCTTGGCCTCGCCGGCGATCGCCTTGGCGAGCAGCGTCTTGCCGGTACCGGGCGGGCCGACCATCAGCACGCCGCGCGGGATCTTGCCGCCGAGCTTCTGGAAGCGCGAGGGGTCGCGCAGGAACTCGACCAGCTCCGATACTTCTTCCTTGGCCTCGTCGCAGCCGGCGACGTCGGCGAAGGTGACCTTGACCTGGTCGTCGCTGAGCAGCTTGGCGCGCGAGCGGCCGAAGGACATCGCGCCCTTGCTGCCGCCCTGCTGCATCTGCCGCATCATGAAGAACCAGAAGCCGATGATCAGCAGCACCGGCAGGAAGTTGAGCAGGAGCGACCACAGCGTGACGCCAGACTCCGGCGGCGCCTGCTTGATCTCGACGTTGTGGTTCATCAGGTCGTCGACCATGCGCTCGTCGCGGCGCGGCGCGGTGGTGATGCCGCTGCTGCCGTCCTTGCGCTGGAACTGCACCGAGCGCTCGTCGCTGGCGATGTCCACGGCCTTGATCCGGTCGGTCCGCACTTCGGACATGAACTGCGAGTACATGACCTCCTGGCTGCCGGGCACCTTGGGGCTGAAGCTGTTGAAGACCACCATCAGCACGACGGCGACCACTACCCACAGCATCAGATTCTTGACCAGGTCGTTCATTCCACTCTCCGCGGCATCGCCGCAATTTACTTCATCCGGCTTTACTTCATCCGGCTTTACTTCAGCCGGGCCAGCTTGCCCTGCGCCAGCGCATAGACTTCCGGCGAACGCTGGCGCGAGGCCGCAGGCTTGCGGACCACCACCTTCGCGTAACGCCGGCGCAACTCGCGCACGTAGTCGTCGAAACCGGCCCCGTGGAACAGCTTGATCAGGAAATCGCCGCCCGGACGCAGGTGCCGGTCACCGAAATCCATCGCAAGCTCGGCCAGGTACATGGCCCGCGGCTGGTCGACGGCTGTCACACCACTCTTGTTGGGGGCCATGTCCGACAAGACAAGGTCCACGCGTGCAGCGCCAAGGGTGGATTCCAGCTGTGAAAGTACCGCGTCCTCCCTGAAGTCTCCGTGGATGAACTCCACGCCTGCCAGGGCGGGCATCTCGAGGATGTCCAGCGCGATCACCCGGCCACTGTCGCCCAGGGCCTGGCGGACCCACTGCGACCAGCCGCCCGGGGCGGCGCCGAGGTCGACGACGGTCATGCCCGGCTTCAGCAGGCGGTCGCGCTCGACCAGCTCTTCCAGCTTGTAGGCGGCGCGCGAACGCAGGCCCTCGGCCTGCGCCTTCTTCACGAAGGGGTCGCTGAAGTGCTCCTGGAGCCAGCGCTGGCTGCTTTTGCTGCGGGTAGCCATCGCCTGCGTCGGGGGAGCGGGGGGTCGGCCATGATACCCTGCGTGCCCCTCCGTACCTGACCGCAGCCTCCATGACCGTCGAGCTCACCGCCGCCCAGAATCGTTTCCTGCGCGGGCAGGCCCATGGGCTCAAGGCCATGCTGCAGGTCGGCGGCAAGGGCGTGACCGACGCGGTGGTGGCCGAGATCGCCGGCGCGCTCGAGCACCACGAGCTGATCAAGGTGAAGGTGGGCGCGGCCGACCGCGAGGAGCGCGATGCGCTGATCGGCGACCTGGCCCAGCGCACCGGCGCGGCCCTCGTGCAGCGCATCGGGCACGTGGCCGTGCTCTACCGGCCCAACGCCGAGAAGCGCCAGATCGTGCTTCCGCGCGGCTGAGGACCCGGACGACGCGATGGACCTGGTCCAGGAACGCCCTGACTATGAATACGTGCTGCGCGGCGCCGATGGCCGCTCGGCCCTGGTCAACGACCGTCGCCTGCTGGCGAGCTTCATCGTCTCGCCGACCCGCCTGATCGAGGACTGGGCCGCTTCGCCCATCGCCGGCCTGGAGCCAGCCCAGCTGGACGCGCTGCTCGCGCTCGAGCCCGAAGTGATCATCCTAGGAACCGGCGATGCGCAGGCCTTCCCTCCGCCGCGCACGATGGCCGCGTGCCTTGCACGGGGCGTCGGCCTGGAGGCGATGACCAACGGCGCCGCCGCGCGCACCTTCAACGTGCTGGCCAGCGAAGGCCGCCGGGTGGTCGCGGGCTTCATCCTCTCCGACGACTGAGGCGGTCGTCAGCGCTGCGGCAGGTAGCGCAGCGGGTCCACCGGCTTGCCGTTGTAGCGGATCTCGAAGTGCAGCATGTCGCGGTCGGCGCCGGTGCGGCCCATTTCCGCGATCTGCTGGCCGGCCTTGACCCGGTCGCCCTCGCCCACCAGGCGCTTGCGGTTGTGGCCGTAGGCCGAGAGCCACTGCTCGTCGTGCTTGATGATGATCAGTTCGCCGTAGCCCACCAGGCCGGAACCGGAATACACGATCACGCCGTCGCCGCCGGCGCGCACCGCCTGCCCGGCGGAACCGGCCACTCCGATGCCCTGCTTCGTCGGATCGCCCTCGACGTAGCGGCTGACCAGGTTGCCGTCGGCCGGCCAGCGCCAGGACACCGCGCTGCGCACCGGCGCGGGCCCGGTCGGCTGCGGCGGCGCCCGGGTCGGCTGCACCACGCGTCCGCGGCTGTCGGTGGGCGGGCGTGCGCTGCCGCGGCTGCGCGACGCGGCCGCCGGCGTGGACGCGCGTGCGCCGGTCGCGCCCGACGAGGGATACAGCCGCAGCGTCTGCCCGGGATAGATCGTGTAGGGCGGCTGGATGCCGTTCCACATCGCCAGGTCGAGCGGGCTGATGCCGTTGTTCACCGCCAGGCGGTAGAGGTTGTCGCCCCGGCGCACGCCGACCGTCTGCCCCGGCTTGGGCGTGGAGGCGCGCGCCGCGCTGCCGCCACCCTCGCGGACCACCTTGCTCGTGCCGCAGCCGGCAAGCGCCAGCACCAGCGCGACGAGGGGGACCAGGGCGAGGCGGGCGGATCGACGGACCAGGGGCATGCGCGGGGAAACCTCCGTGTGGGACAGGGCGTGGCGACTCACCCGGCGAAGCGCTGCCACAGGTGCTGCAGGGCCAGGCCGCCGCCGCCGATCAGGACGCTGAAATAGACCACCGTGCCGATGGTGGCGAGGTGACCGAGGAGCACCGCGACGCCATCGCGCTGGATGAAGCCCACAGCGTAGAGCAGCAGCGCGATCGCGGGGATGGTGTTGCTGAACGGCACGAATCCGAACGGCGCCATCAGCAGCAGCGCGGCGAAGATGAAGGCCAGGTTGTTGAACAGCTGCTGCGCGCGGCCGTCGACCAGTGATGACATGCGGTAGGGACGGCTGATGCGCTCGAGCCGGCGCACCCAGGCCATGCCGCCGGTGAGCGCCGGCCGCAGCCGGTCGGCTGGCAGCGGGCGCGCGGCCAGCCGCGCGGGCACCCACAGCGGCCGGCCCGAGACCCGGCTCAGGCCCACCAGCAGGATCGCAGCGCCGAACACCGTGCTGACGCCGGGGATCGACACCGGGATCAGGAACACCAGCGTCAGCAGGATCGACAGCACCAGCAGGCCTTCGTCGCCGATGATGGCCAGCAGCTCCCCCAGGCTCATCGAGCCGGTGGGCAGGCGCTCGATGATCCCTTCCAGCTGGGTGCGCAGGGACTGTTCGCCCAGCGGGGCGGACGGCGGAATCGGTCGTGTCATGGCTCAGTCCACCAGTCCGGACAGCAGGGGCACGAAGGCGACGCTGGCCAGTGTGTCCTGCACGATCTGGCCTTCGGCGTCCTTGCGCAGGCGCAGCAGCGACTGCGCGCCCGCTGCGCCCACCGGCGCCACCAGCACGCCGCCGGGCGCAAGCTGCGCGGTGAGCGCCTCGACCAGCGCCGGGGCACCGGCGGTGACCAGGATGCCGTCGAAGGGCGCCTCCTCCGGCCAGCCGACGCGGCCGTCGTCGTGCTTGCTGCGCACGTTCAGGCCCAGCGAGCGGAAGCGCTTGCGCGCGACCCGCAGCAGGTCGCCGATTCGCTCGACCGTGTACACCTGCAGCCCGAGCGCGCCGAGGATCGCGGCCTGGTAGCCGGAACCGGTGCCGACCTCGAGCACGCGTACCGGCTGCGCGCCATCGGCGAACAGCGCCTCGGTCATCCGCGCCACCACCCAGGGCTGGGAAATGGTCTGGCCGTGGCCGATCGGCAGCGCGGTGTCCTCATAGGCGCGGGTGGCCAGCGCCTCGTCGATGAAAAGATGGCGCGGCACGGTGCGGATGGCGTTGAGCACGCGCTCGTCGGTGATGCCATTGCCGCGCAGCCGCTCGATCAGACGGTCGCGGACGCGCTGCGAGGTCATGCCCATGCCCAGCGCCTCGGGCTGCAGGCGCAGCCGCGGCGTCATGCCTGCCCTCCGTTGCGCAGGGCCTCCTCGAGGCCACCGACCCAGGCCGCGACCTGCTCCAGCGCCTGGTAGCGCGTCAGGTCGACCTGGATCGGGGTGATGGCGATGTGGCGGGTGCGCACGGCGTGGAAATCGGTACCCGGGCCGGAATCCGCTTCGGCACCGGCGCCGCCGATCCACCAGAAGTGGCGTCCGCGCGGGTCCTGCGCCGGGATGCAGGCTTCGGCGCGGTGGCGGTTGCCCAGGCGCGTGACCTCGAAGCCCTCGATCTCCGACCACGGCAGGTCCGGCACGTTGACGTTGAGGATGGTGTCGGCCGGCAGCGGATCGGCCCTGAGGCGCGCGACGATCTCGACCGCGGCGCGGGCGGCGGTATCGTAGTGCCGGCCCTGGTGGTCGCGGGTGACCAGCGACACCGCGACCGCGGGCAGGCCCAGGAAGCGGCCTTCCATCGCCGCGGCGACGGTGCCGGAATAGATGACGTCGTCGCCGAGGTTGGCGGTGTTGTTGATGCCGGAGACCACGATGTCAGGGTCGTGGTCGAGCATGCCGGTGATCGCGACGTGCACGCAGTCGGTCGGCGTGCCGTGCACGCGCCAGGTGCCGGCGTCGAGCTGCACGGCCTGCAGCGGCAGGTCGAGCGTCAGCGAATTGCTGGCGCCGGAGCGGTCGCGATCGGGGGCGACGACGGTGACCTCGTGGCCCGCGGCCCGCAGGCCGGCGGCGAGTGCGTGGATGCCGGGGGCGTCGACGCCGTCGTCGTTGCTAACGAGGATTTTCATTGCGTTCATGATAACGGAACGCGACGGCGCGGGTCCCCCGCGCTAGGCTTGCGGCATGGCCGGACGCGATGACACGCACGACGACGACGAGGATGCCGCGCTGTTCCGCGCGGCGATCGGTCCGGTGCGCGAACTGCCCGCCACGCCGGTGCCCCCCGAGCGGCCACGCCCCCGACCGCGCGCGCGCATGGCCGAGCGCGACGAGGCGCAGGCGCGCGAGGATTTCCGCCTGGGCCGCGGCGAGGGTTTCTCGATCGAGCGCGGCGACGTGCTGTCGCACCGGCGCGAGCAGGTGCCGCCGCGCACCCTCAAGCGGCTGTCACAGGGGCTCTATGCCGCGCAGGACGAACTCGACCTACACCACAGCGATGCAGCCACCGCTGAAATCCTGCTGCGCCGATTCCTGGGCGAGGCGCGCGACGCCGGCTACGGCTGCGTGCGCGTGGTGCACGGCAAGGGCATCAATTCCGACGACAGCCTGCCGGTGCTGAAGAACGTGGTCGACCGCATCCTGCGCCATCGCGCGGACGTGCTGGCCTTCCATTCCGCGCCTCCCGCCCAGGGCGGGACCGGCGCGGTGCTGGTGCTGCTCGCGCGGCGCTGACTCAGCGCGACGCCAGCCCGGCGGGGAACCGCCGCTGCGGCGGGTTGACCCACTGCACGTGGACGCCGCGGCTGCGCGCGACCCGTTCGACCGCCGACACGTACTCGCCGTCGGTGAGGATCCGCTCGCCCTGCTGCGAACCTGTCGCGGGACCCGGGGCCGACGCCATGCCGCCGCTGCTCGCGCATGCCGAAAGCGCCAGCGTCGCGGATGCGACCAGGACTGCCTGGAACAACCTGTTCATGGCCTTCTCCTGTGGTTGCGCCACGGTTTCCGGGGCGCGCTTCCACATATACGCCGCAGCGCGCGGCCGGCCAGTGCCGTGGCTCAGTTTCCGACGGGCGGCAGGCGCGGCGCGCCCGGCTCTTGAACCGGGCCGAGTTCGGCCAGCACCGAGGTCGCGTAGGTGCCCGCGGGCAGCGAAAAGCGCAGCTCCAAAGCGTCGGCCTCGCGCCACTGCCATTCCAGGCTGGCGGGGCGCAGGCGGGTGGCGCGGCGCTCCTGCGCCAGGCCCGCCGCTTCCAGGCCGGCCCTCAGCGCGAGGCTGGCGGCATCGGCAATCGCGTCGCGCTCCAGCGCCTGCGCGGCGCCCGCGCTGCGAAGCTCGCCGCGGCCCCACAGCGGCGCGCTGGGATGGATGTCGAACGCCGCCAGGCGCGCGGCGAGCGCGTCGCTCCAGGGCTCGGGCCCGAACACGCTGCGGCTGCCGTCGAGCATCCAGGCCTCGCCGTCCAGGCCCTGGTCCCAGCTGCCACCGGCGACGCGGGCCGCCAGCACCCGGTTGAACAGCTCCGAGCGCGCCGCCGACAGCAGCAGCGTGCGCTCCTCGCGGCGCACGCGCAGGCCGGCGAACATGCGCCCGGCCTTGTCGACGTTGCCGCCGCCGTGGCCGAAGCGCTGTTCGCCGAAGTAGTTGGGCACGCCCCGCGCGGCGATCGCCTGCAGCCGCTCGTCGATCGCCTCGTGCCCGCCGGCGACCCCGCGCAGCACGAGCACGAAGCGGTTCCCGTCCAGCGCGCCACGCGGGAGCTTGCGCGAATGCCGGGCCTGGCCAAGCACCCGCAGCCGCTGCCCCGTGGCCTGATCGTCGCGTTCCAGCGCGGCGTTGTCGGGCGCGGTGCGTCCCGGAAGCTGCACGCTGAAGCGCTGGCGGGTGACCGCGTGCCGGTCCTTGAGGCCGGCATAGCCGATCGCGCGCTCGTCGACGCCGGCCCATTCGGCCAGCAGCCGTGCGACGAAGGCAGTGTTCATGCCGCGCTTCTCGATGGTCAGCAGCAGGTGCTCGCCGACGCCGCTGGCCTCGAAGCCATCGAGTTCGGTGACATCGAAATCCTCGGGCGTGACGCGGATGCGCGCGGCCAGCACCGGCGCGCCGTGGGCGCGCGGCAGGTCCGTGCTCATGCGGCCGTGCTCATGCGGCCGTGCTCACGCGCGTGCGCGCAGGGAAGCGCTCATCGCCGGCATCGCTCAGGCCTCGACCAGCAGGCAGACCGCCTGCGCGGCGATGCCCTCCTCGCGACCGATGAAGCCCAGGCGCTCGCTGGTGGTGGCCTTGACGCTGACCGCGTCGAGCGCAATGCCGAGGTCGGCCGCGATCGCCTCGCGCATGGCCTGCGCGTGCGGGCCGACCCTGGGTCGCTCGCAGATCACCGTGGCGTCGATGTTGCCGGCCTTCCAGCCGCGCCCGGCGGCGAGCGCCACGCAGTGGCGCAGGAGCGCGCGGCTGTCGGCGCCCTTCCAGCGCGCTTCGGACGGCGGGAAGTGCAGGCCGATGTCGCCCAGCGCCAGCGCACCGAGGATCGCATCGCACAGTGCATGCAGGATCACGTCGCCGTCGCTGTGCGCGACGAGCCCACGGTCATGCGGCACGCGCACCCCGCCGAGCATCACATGGTCGCCCTCGCCGAAAGCATGCACGTCGTAGCCGTGGCCGATGCGGATGGTCACGGGCCCCTCCTTTCCAGCAGGAATTCGAAATAGGCCAGGTCGGCCGGCGTGGTCACCTTGATGTTGTCCTCGGCGCCCTCGACCAGCAGCGGCCGCAGGCCCTGGCGCTCCATGGCCATGGCCTCGTCGGTGACCTCGATGCCGTCGGCGGCCGCGGCGTCCAGCGCCCGGCGCAGCTGCAGGCGGCGGAACAACTGCGGCGTCTGCGCGCGCCACAGGCGCTCGCGCGGCTCGGTGGCGTCGATGCCGCCGTCGTCGCCGGCGCGCTTGAGCGTGTCGCGCACGGGCGTGGCCAGGATCGCGCCCACCGGATCCTCGCGGCCGCGCTCGAGCAACGCGGCAAGGTCGGCCAGCTGCAGGTTCGGGCGCGCCGCGTCGTGCACCAGCACGAAAGCGTCCTCGCGCACGTCGCCGGGCAGCGCGGCCAGGCCTGCCAGCACCGATTCGGCGCGGCTCCCGCCGCCGGTGCAGGCGATCACCGGGCGGCCGCTGCCGTCGCTCCAGCCCTGCCAGTGCGCGTCGCCGTCGGCCAACGCCACCACCACGCCCTGCACCGACGGATGCGCGAACAGCGCGCGCAGGCTGTGCACGAGCAGCGGCTCACCGCCGGCCTGCAGGTACTGCTTGGGCACCTCGCCCCCGAAGCGCGTGCCGCGCCCGGCGGCCGGGACCACGGCCCAGGTCATCGCGTCTCTCCTTCGTCCGCGTCCGACGGGGAGGCGTCCGCAGCGGGCGCGGGCGGCGTGCGCTCGACCACCCGGTAAAACGTTTCCCCGGGCCGGATCATGCCCAGCTCGGCGCGTGCGCGCTCCTCGATCGCCGCCTCGCCTGATTTCAGGTCGGCGACCTCGGCCGCCAGCGCCGCATTGCGGTCGCGCAGGCCATCGTTCTGCCGTGCCTGCTGCTCGACCTGGGCCTGCAGCCCGGCGACCTCCTGCGTGCCGCCGCTGCCGAACCACAGCCGGTACTGCAGCCACGCCAGCAGCGCGACCAGCACGACCAGCACGATCCGCAGCGTGCGCATGGCGGGTGGCGTCAGCGCTTCAGCGAAACGAAGGCGTCGCGACCGGCAAAGCGCGCCTGGGCACCCAGCGACTCCTCGATGCGCAGCAGCTGGTTGTACTTGGCCACCCGGTCGCTGCGGCACAGCGAGCCGGTCTTGATCTGGGTGGCCGTGGTCGCCACCGCGATGTCGGCGATGGTGGTGTCCTCGGTCTCGCCGGAGCGGTGCGACACCACCGCGGCGTAGCCGGCCTGGTCGGCCATGGCGATGGCTTCCAGGGTCTCGGTCAGCGTGCCGATCTGGTTGACCTTGATCAGGATCGCGTTGGCGGTACCGGTGTCGATGCCCTGGCGGAAAATCGACGGGTTGGTCACGAACAGGTCGTCGCCGACCAGCTGCACGCGATCGCCCAGGCGCTGGGTCAACAGCTTCCAGCCGTCCCAGTCGGCCTCGGCCATGCCGTCCTCGATGGTGACGATCGGGTACTGGTCGCTCCAGGAGGCCAGGAAGTCGGTGAACTGCTCGGCCGACAGGCGCTTGCCCTCGCCCACCAGGTGGTACTTGCCATTGTCGTAGAACTCGCTGGAGGCCACGTCGAGGCCCAGCAGCACGTCGTCGCCGGCGCGGTAGCCGGCCTTGCCGATGGCTTCGAGGATGGTGTCGAGTGCTTCGACGTTGCTGCGCAGGTCGGGCGCGAAGCCGCCCTCGTCGCCGACCGCGGTCGACAGACCGTGGCCCTTCAGCACCGACTTCAGCGCGTGGAAGATCTCGGTACCCGCGCGCAGGCTTTCGGAGAACGAATCGAAGCCCACCGGAAGCACCATGAATTCCTGCAGGTCGACGTTGTTGTCCGCATGCGCGCCGCCGTTGATGATGTTCATCATCGGCACCGGCAGCACCGGCGCGCGATCGCCGGCCAGCAGCTGCCACAGCGGGATGCGGCGCGAGGCCGCCACCGCGTGCGCCGCGGCCATGGACACGCCCAGCAGCGCATTGGCGCCCAGCCGGCCCTTGTTGTCGGTGCCGTCGAGGTCGATCAGGCGCTTGTCGAGGCCGGCCTGGTCGGCGGCGTCGAAGCCCTTGAGCGCCTCGGCGATCGTGCCGTTGACGTTGCCCACCGCCTGCGTCACGCCCTTGCCGAGGTAGCGGGTCCGGTCGCCGTCGCGCAGCTCCACGGCCTCGCGGGTTCCGGTCGATGCGCCCGAGGGCACCATGGCGCGACCGAACGCGCCATCGACGAGGGTCACCTCGGCTTCCAGCGTGGGATTGCCACGGCTGTCGAGGATTTCACGGGCATGGATCTTGGCGATATTGGTCATGGTCTCGCTTTGTCGCTTTATGTGGGATTACGGGAGAGCATTTTTTGCCACGGATTGACGCGGACAAGGGCGGATTCACACGGATAAAGCAAAAGCAGGATCATTTCTGATGTAGGAGCAGCTATAGCTGCGATCCCGACATCGCGACCGAAGTGCGGTCGCAGCTATAGCTGCTCCTACACTGGAAGGTCTTCGCTCTATCCGTGTGAATCCGCCCTTGTCCGCGTCAATCCGTGGCAAATCCTTCTTCTTAAATCTGGCTTTCCAGGAAACCGGCACGCTTGGTGACGGCATCCAGTTCGAGCATGGTTTCAAGCAGCGCGCGCATCCTGTCCAGCGGCCAGGCGTTCGGGCCGTCGCTCAGCGCCTTGGCGGGGTCCGGGTGGGTTTCCATGAAGACGCCGGCGACGCCGACGGCAATGGCCGCGCGCGCCAGCACGGGCACGAACTCGCGCTGGCCGCCGCTGGAGGTGCCCTGCCCGCCCGGCAGCTGCACCGAATGGGTGGCATCGAACACGACCGGGCAGCCGGTGTCGCGCATCACCGCGAGGCTGCGCATGTCGCTGACCAGGTTGTTGTAGCCGAAGCTGGCGCCGCGCTCGCAGACCATGATGTCCGGGTTGCCGGTGGCCTTTGCCTTCTCGACCACGGGCTTCATGTCCCACGGCGACAGGAACTGGCCTTTCTTGATGTTCACCGGCTTGCCGGCGGCGCAGACCTTGCGGATGAAGTCGGTCTGGCGCACCAGGAAGGCCGGGGTCTGCAGCACGTCGACGACGCTCGCGACCTCGTCCATCGGCGTGTACTCGTGCACGTCCGTCAGCACCGGCACGCCGATCTGCCGCTTCACCTCGCCGAGCACCCTCAGGCCTTCCTCCATGCCCGGCCCGCGGAACGCGGTGCCCGAGGTGCGGTTGGCCTTGTCGAAGCTCGACTTGAAGATGAAGTTGATCCCCAGCGCCGCGGTGATCTCCTTCAGCCGCCCGGCCACGTCCAGCTGCAGCTGCTCGCTTTCGACCACGCAGGGGCCGGCGATGAGAAAGAACGGCTGGTCGAGGCCAACGTCGAATCCACAGAGTTTCATTCAGAAGCCTTTTTTTGCCACGGATTGACGCGGATAGGAGCGGATTTTCACGGATGGGACAAAAGCGGATGCCATGGAAAAGGCGGGTACGTCCACGTCAACCACGGACCACTCCGGCTCTGCTTGATCCGTGCAGATCCGTGAACATCCGCGCAAATCCGTGGCAAAGCCTTTCACGCACTCGCCTCCTTCAGCAGCTTCCCGCCCGCCCTGCGCTCGCGCGCCGCGCGGACGAAGCCGATGAAGAGCGGGTGGCCGCTGCGCGGGGTGGAGAGGAATTCGGGGTGGGCCTGGCAGGCGATGAACCAGGGGTGGTCGGCCAGCTCGATCATTTCGACCAGCAGGTCGTCCATGGACTTGGCGCTGACCACCAGGCCGGCGTCCTCGAGCTGGGTGCGGTAGCGGTTGTTGAATTCGTAGCGGTGGCGGTGGCGCTCGGCGACCACGTCCTTGCCGTACAGCGCGCGCGCCCGGGTGCCCGGCTTCAGGCGCTGTTCCTGCAGGCCCAGGCGCATGGTGCCGCCCAGGTCGCTGTCCTCGCCGCGGCGCTCGACCTCGCCGGTCTTGGTGCGCCACTCGGTGATCAGGCCGATGACCGGGTGCGGGGTCTGGCGGTCGTTCTCGCTGCTGTTGGCGCCGTCCAGCCCGGCCACGTGGCGCGCGAAGTCGACCACCGCCGCCTGCATGCCGTAGCAGATGCCGAAGTACGGCAGGCCGGTCTCGCGCGCGTGCTTAGAGGTCAGCACCTTGCCCTCGAAGCCGCGGTCGCCGAAGCCGCCCGGCACCAGCACGCCGTCGACGCCTTCCAGCGTGGCCGCGGCACCGTGGCGCTCGATGTCCTGCGACTCCACCCACTTCAGGTTGACCCGCGTGCGCTGGCGGATGCCGCCGTGGCGCAGGGCCTCGGCCACCGACTTGTAGGCGTCCTTGTGGTCGACGTACTTGCCGACCACGGCGATCGTGACCTCGTCGATCGGATGCTGGGTGGCGTCCACCACCGCCTCCCACTCCGACAGGTCGGCCACCGGTGCGGCCTTGTCGGCCAGGCGCAGGCGCTCGACGACGAAGGCGTCCAGCCCCTGGTTCTGCTGCCACATCGGGATCTTGTAGATATTGTCCAGGTCCACCACCGAGATGACCGCCTTCTCGGAGACGTTGGTGAACAGGGCGATCTTGCGGCGCTCGCTGTCGGGCAGCGGCTGCTCGCTGCGGCACAGCAGCACGTCGGGCTGGATGCCGATCGAGCGCAGCTCCTTCACCGAGTGCTGGGTGGGCTTGGTCTTGAGCTCGCCGGCGGCGGCGATGTACGGCACCAGGGTCAGGTGCAGGAACAGGGCCTTGTCCGGGCCCCGCTCGGTGCGGATCTGGCGGATCGCCTCCAGGAACGGCAGCGACTCGATGTCGCCCACCGTGCCGCCGATCTCGACCAGGGCCACGTCGAAGCCGTGGGTGGCCACGTCGATGCAGCGCTTGATCTCGTCGGTGATGTGCGGGATCACCTGCACGGTGGCGCCCAGGTAGTCGCCGCGGCGCTCCTTGCGAATCACGTGCTCGTAGATCTTGCCGGTGGTGATCGAGTTCTTGCCCGACAGGCGCACGTTGACGTAGCGCTCGTAGTGGCCGAGGTCCAGGTCGGTCTCGGCGCCGTCGTCGGTGACGTAGACCTCGCCGTGCTGGAACGGGCTCATGGTGCCCGGATCGACGTTGATGTATGGATCGAGCTTCATCATCGTCACCCGCAGGCCGCGGGCTTCGAGGATGGCCGCCAGCGATGCCGCCGAGATGCCCTTGCCAAGCGAGGACACCACACCGCCGGTGACGAAGATCAGGGGAGTCATGGTCAGGCTGCCGCAGGAAAGCCATAGTCTAGCGGCTGGCGCTGGCAGGGGCGACCTTGACAGGCGGCGCCGGGCTCAGCCCTGCCGCGGCCGCAGGCCCTGCACCACCCGTGAAAACAGCCCGCGCGCGCCGTCCTGCGCGGGCCCGGGACGCACCGCGGCGGCCCCGTCGCGGGCCTTGAACGTGTCGACCACCACGCCCATGGCCTCGCTCCAGCGCGCCATCAGCGCCTCGTCGGCCTCGGGATCCGCCTCGCGCACCACCGTCAGCAGGCTCTCGACCCAGTCGCGGTACAGCGCATGCGGCACCGGGCAGCGGCCGTCCCGAGCGTGCACCCCGCCCATCTCGTTGATCCCGCGCTCGACCACCCGGCTGCCGCCCGCGTGGAAGATCGCCATGGTGATGCCGCGGCGGAGCGCCATGCGCTGCCGGCTGAAATCGGTGTGCGCGAACATCGCCGGAACGTCGGGGTTGCTGGCCAGGAAGACCTCGTAGAAGCGGCCGATGAACGCCTTGTCGCGCAGGCAGCGGCCATAGCTCTGGTGGAGGTCGGCATAGGGATCGGTGGTCGCGTTCAAGGCAGGCTCCTGGAGGGGGCCGGGCATGGTCGCCGGGGCGGGCCGAAGGCGGTTTGACCGCGGTCAAGGTGCGCCTTGACCCGCTACCCCCACCCCGCCATTCTGGGCGGCTCACCCCGCCAGACACCCCCAGACCCCGCTGATGAGCGCACGCTACGACGCCGCCGATATCGAAGTCCTGTCCGGCCTGGACCCCGTCAAGCGCCGTCCGGGCATGTACACCGACACCGCGCGGCCGAACCATCTGGCACAGGAAGTCATCGACAATGCCGTCGACGAGGCCCTCGCCGGGCACGCGCGCGCGATCTCGGTGACGCTGTACCGGGACGGCAGCTGCGAAGTCTCGGATGACGGCCGCGGCATGCCGGTCGACATCCACCCCGAGGAAAAGGTCCCGGGCATCGAGCTGATCATGACCCGGCTGCACGCCGGCGGAAAATTCAGCAACCGCAACTACGCCTTCTCGGGCGGCCTGCATGGCGTCGGCGTCAGCGTGGTCAACGCGCTGTCGACCCTGGTCGAAGTGCACATCAAGCGCGACGGCAACGAATACCGGATGGCCTTCCAGGACGGCAACGTGTCCAGCGGCCTCGACGTCGTCGGCGCCGTGGGCAAGCGCAACACCGGCACCCGCCTGCGCTTCTGGCCGGACCCGAAGTACTTCGACACGCCGAAGTTCAACCTGCGCGCGCTGCGCCACCTGCTGCGCGCCAAGGCCGTGCTGGCACCCGGCCTCACCGTCACCCTGTTCGACGAGGCCAGCGGCGAGCGCGACGAGTGGCACTACGCCGACGGCCTGCGCGACTACCTGGCGGGCGAGCTGCTGGGCCGCGAGCCCGTGCCGCCGCAGCTGTTCCTGGGCAGCCTGAAGAAGGACACCGAGATGGTGGACTGGGCGGCCGCGTGGATCCCGGAGGGCGAGCTGGTGCAGGAGAGCTACGTCAACCTGATCCCGACCGCCCAGCACGGCACCCACGTCAACGGCCTGCGCTCCGGCTTCACCGACGCGCTGCGCAAGTTCTGCGAGTTCCGCAGCCTGCTGCCGCGCGGCGTGAAGCTGGCGCCGGAAGACGTCTGGGACCGGGTCAGCTTCGTGCTCAGCCTGAAGATGAGCGACCCGCAGTTCAGCGGCCAGACCAAGGAACGCTTGAGCTCGCGCCAGGCTGCCGGGTTCATCGAGGGCGCGGCCGAGGACGCCTTCACCCTGTGGCTCAACAGCCATGTCGATCTGGGCGAAAAGATCGCCCAGCTCGCCATCGACCGCGCCAGCGCGCGGCTGAAGACCGAGAAGCAGATCGTCCGCAAGAAGGTGACCCAGGGCCCGGCGCTGCCCGGCAAGTTGGCGGACTGCATCAGCCAGGACCTGTCGCGCACCGAGCTGTTCCTGGTCGAGGGCGACTCGGCCGGCGGCAGCGCCAAGCAGGCCCGCGACAAGGACTTCCAGGCCATCCTGCCGCTGCGCGGCAAGATCCTGAACACCTGGGAGGTCGCGTCGACCAGCGTGCTGGCCAGCGAGGAAGTGCACAACCTTGCCATCGCCATCGGCTGCGACCCGGGCAAGGACGACATCTCGGGCCTGCGCTACGGCAAGGTGGTGATCCTGGCCGACGCCGATTCCGACGGCCTGCACATCGCGACCCTCCTGGCGGCGCTGTTCCTGCGCCACTTCCCGGCGCTGGTGCGCGCCGGGCACGTGTTCGTGGCGATGCCGCCGCTGTACCGCGTCGACGTGGGCAAGCAGGTGTTCTACGCGCTCGACGAGGAGGAGAAGCGCCTGCTGCTGGAGAAGATCGCGCGCGACAAGCTGAAGGGCCAGGTCAACGTCACCCGCTTCAAGGGCCTGGGCGAGATGAACCCACCGCAGCTGCGCGAGTCGACCATCCATCCCGACACCCGCCGCCTGGTACAGCTGACCGTCGACGAGCCCGAAGAGACCCGGCTGCTGATGGACATGCTGCTGGCGAAGAAGCGCGCCTCCGACCGCAAGTCCTGGCTGGAGGAAAAGGGCGACCTGGCCACGCTGGAGGTCTGATCGCGCCGGCGTCCACTCCCGCCACGCCATCCCCTTGTAGGAGCGGCTAAAGCCGCGATCGCCCTGCGACGCCGTCGCGATCACGATCGCGGCTGTAGCCGCTTCCTACAGCTCGCCCAGCGCGGCCTCCAGCAGCGCGCGCAGTACGTCCTGCAGCGACGCCGCCTTGGCCACGTCCCAGGCGAAGCTCGCCTCGTCCATGTAGCAGCGCTGGGCGATCTCCAGCTGCACCGCTTCCACGCCCAGTTCCGGGCGGCCGTAGTGGCGGGTGATGTAGCCGCCTTTGAAACGGCCGTTGGCGACCCAGTCGTAGCCGTCCTGCTTCGCCAGGGCCACCGCCAGGCGTCCGGCCAGCTCGGGCGAGCAGCTGACGCCGCCCGCGGTGCCGAGATTGAGGTCGGGCAGCCGGCCAGGGAACAGCCACGGCAGTTCGCCGCGGATCGAATGCGCCTCCCACAGCACCACGCCGCCGTGCGCGTCGCGCAGGCGCGCGAGTTCGCCGGCCAGGGCCACGTGGTAGGGACGCCAGTACGCCTCGACGCGTGCGCCTATTTCGTCCGGCGACGGCTCCTGTCCGTCGGCATACACGGCGCTGCCGTCGAACTGCCGCACCGGGCACAGGCCGGTGGTGTTCTGCCCCGGGTACAGCGAGGTGTCGTCCTCGCTGCGGTTGAGGTCGACCACGTAGCGCGAATGCGTCGGCACCAGCACCGAAGCACCCATGGCGCGCGCGAAGTCGTACAGCCGCGACACATGCCAGTCGGTATCGGGAACGCGACGCGCGCTGGCGGTCAGGCGCGCGGCGATCGCGTCCGGCACGTGGGTGCCGTCGTGCGGCAGGCTGACCAGCAGGGGCCGGGAGCCGTGGTGGAGGGTGAACAGGTCCATTCCCCGATCCTAACCGCTCAGCGCAGCAGCACGATCTCTTCGGCGCTGGTTGGATGGATGGCGACGGTGGCGTGGAAGTCGGCAAGCGTGGCGCCCATCTTCACCGCCACCGCGAAGCCCTGCAGGATCTCGTCGGCGGCCTCGCCCACCAGGTGCAGGCCGACCACGCGCTGCTCCTCGCCGACGCACACCGCCTTGAACATGCTGTGCTGCTGCACGTCGGCGAGCGCGTGCAGCATCGGGCGGAAGGTGGTGCGGTGGCAGCTGACCGCGTCGGCGCCGAAGCGCTCGCGCGCCTCGGCTTCGGTCAGGCCGACCTTGCCCAGCGGCGGATGCGAGAACACCACGGTCGGCACCTGGCGGTGGTCGACGCAGGCCCCGGCATCGCCGCCGAACACCCGGTCCATCAGGCGCCGGCCTTCGGCGATCGCCACCGGCGTCAGCGCCAGGCGGCCGGTCACGTCGCCGACGGCATGGATCCGCTCGGCACTGGTCGACTGGAAGGCATCGACCTCGATGTGGCCGTCAGCCGCGGTGCGCACGCCGGCGGCGTCCAGGCCCAGCCCGTCGCTGTTGGGCCGGCGGCCGGTGGCGAAGATCACGCTGTCGAAGGGCGTGCCGGCATCGCCGTCGCGCTCGCGCAGGCGCACGCCGCCGCCCTCGCCCGCCTCCAGCGCCGCCAGCGCCGCCAGCGGATAGCCGAAGTGCAGCACGATGCCCGACTGGCGCATATTGCCCTGCAGGCGCTCGACCACGTCCGGATCGAAGCCCTTGAGCAGTGCGTCGCCGCGCACGAACAGTTCCACCTGGCTGCCCAGGCCCTGCAGCACGCCCGCGAGTTCGACGCCGATATAGCCGCCGCCGATGATCGCCACCCGCGCCGGCGCGGCGGCCAGCGCGAAGAAGCCGTCGGAATCGAGGCCCAGCCCGGCGCCGGGGATGTCGGGACGCACCGGACGCCCGCCGGTGGCGAGCAGGATGTGCTCCGCCTGGACCTCGGTGCCGTCGTCGCAGTCGACCCGGCCGTTGCCGGCCAGCCGTCCGCGCGCGGGCAGCAGCACGATGCCGGCCTCGTCCAGGCGGCGGCGGTAGCTGCCATGGATGTTGGCGATGTAGCCCTGCCGGCTGGCCACCAGCTGCGCCCAGTCGGGGTAGCCCGGCTCGACCGGGAAGCCCAGGGCCTTCGCATGGCCGATGCGCGCGCCGAGCTCGGCCGCCAGCCACATCGCCTTCTTCGGCACGCAGCCGACGTTGACGCAGGTGCCGCCGAGTTCGCCCGGCTCCAGCAGCGCGACCCGCGCGCCGTGCTGCGCGGCGCGGAAGGCGGCGGCCAGGCCGCCGGACCCGCCACCCACCACGGCGAGGTCGACGTGGAGGCGACGGGCGGTGCTCACCGGAAGCGCTCCGGCGAATACGCGGCGGGATCGATCCGCGGCGCGGTCCCGGTGATCAGGTCGGCCAGCAGCTGGCCGGTGGCGGGACTCATGCTGACGCCCATCATGCCGTGGCCGGTCGCGACCCAGGTGCGGCGGCGTCCGGGCACGCGGCCGATGATCGGCACGTCGTCCACGCTCAGCGGACGCCAGCCGTACCACTCCTCGCGCTTCACCGGCCCGACGGGATCGTGCAGGAACTCGGCCGCGCCACGCTCCAGCGCCCGCAGCCGGCGGGGGTTGAGGTCGGTGCTGTAGCCCGACATCTCCATCGTGCTGCCCAGGCGATAGCCGCTGTCCCACACGGTCACGCAGACGCTGGGCTCGTGCAGGATCACCGGCCGCTTCGGCACCAGGGCCGGGCGGTCGTAGGTGATCGAATAGCCCTTGCCGGGCTGCACCGGCACGGCGCGGAGGCCCGCCGAGCGCATCAGCGTGGTCGACCAGGCACCGGTGGCCAGCACCACTTCGCGCGCGCGCACGGTGCCGCGGCTGCCGTGGACCACCACGCCGTCGGCGTCCTCGTCGATGGCGGTGACGTCCCAGCCTTCGTCGATCACGCCGCCCAGCGCGCGCAACGCGTCGGCCATGCCGCTGACGTAACGGTCGGGGCGCAGGTGGGCGTCGCCGGGGAAGTGCAGCGCGCCCTTCAGGCCCGGCTTGAACGCCGGGTCCTGGCGTTCGTACTCGGCGCCGTCGATGAGCCGTCCATGGACACCCAGTTCGGCGAGGTGCGGGAGGTCGCGCGCGGCGATCTCGAGCTCGCGGGCGTCCCGGAACACGTAGTCGGTGCCTTCCTGGCTGAACTCCGAGCCGGGCGCGTGGCGTGCGACCCAGTCGGGAAACACCTGGATCGAATCGTTGAGCAGGCCGGCCTTGGCGGTCATCGCCGTCTGCCAGTCGCGCGCGTTGCAGCGGCTGGCGAAACCCAGCAGCCACTGCCAGAGGCGCGGATCCAGCCGCGGCGCGACGTAGAACGGCGCGTCGGGCGTCAGCATCCAGCGCAGCGCGCGGCCGATCGTGCCCGGCGCCGCCAGCGGGAAGGCATGGCTGGGCGTCAGCGTGCCGCAGTTGCCGTGCGAGCTGCCGCTGCCGAGCGTCCGGGCTTCCAGCAGGCGCACGCTGCGCCCGGCCTCGACCAGCGACAGCGCGGTGCACAGGCCGATGACGCCGCCGCCCACCACGACCACATCGATACGTTCATCCATCGCGGAGCTTCCGGCGCCCGGGGGCGGGTCAGCCGGCCTTGCCCGCGTCGTCGCCCGCGTCGTCGCCGTCGTGGCCGTGGTCATGGCCGCCGTCGCCGTGCACGTGGCCGTGGTCGATCTCGACCTGCTGCGCCTCGCGCACCTCGACGATCTCGATGTCGAAATGCAGGTCCTTGCCGGCCATCGGGTGGTTGAGGTCGACGTCGACCACGCTCATGCCGACCTTCTCGACGGTGACCGCGCGCGGACCGAAGTTGGTCTGCAGCACGACCTGGTCGCCGACCGCGAGCTTCTGGCCGCCGAAGTGCTTCTTCGGCACGCGCTGGGTCATGCCGTCGCGGCGCTCGCCATAGGCGTCGGCCGAAGCCACGTCGGCGGAAAAGCTCTCGCCCGCCTCGCGGCCTTCCATCGCCTTCTCCAGGCCCGGGATGATGTTGCCGTGGCCCATCAGGATCGCCAGCGGCTCGCCGCGGTCCTTCGAGGTCTCCACCGGCTGGCCGTCTTCGGACACGGTGTAGTGGAAGCGGACGACGCGGTCTTTCTCGATCTTCATGGCAGGAATCCGGTGGCGCGGCACGCGGCCGCTTGTAAGGAGGTCGCCGGCTCGGCCAAGATGCCGGCCGATGGGCAAGACCTCGCATTATCCAGACAGCGGCCTTCGCGCGCCAATCGCCGTGTCCGGCCTCGTTGTCCTCCTGCTGGCCGCCGGCTGTGGACGCGACGACGTCCGCCCCGCCCCGCCGCGCAGCGAGCCGGTCGGCCAGCGCGACTGGCCCCAGGTCACCCCGGCGGACCCGGCCTCCGCCAACTCGGTGCTGATGCGCGCCATCAGCCTGGTCGGCACCCCCTACCGGTATGGCGGCAACACTCCCGAGGGCGGCTTCGACTGCTCGGGCTTGGTGAACTACGTTTACCGCGACATGCTCGACCTGCGGCTGCCGCGCACCTCGCGCGACCTGGCCGCCTGGCAGGGCCCGAGGATCGAACCGCAGCAGCTCGCCACCGCCGACCTGGTGTTCTTCGGCAGCGGCGGCAGCGTCACCCACGTCGGCATCTATGTCGGCGAGGGCCGCTTCGTGCACGCCCCCAGCACGGGCGGCACGGTGCGGCTCGACCATCTCGACGGACCTTACTGGCGGCGCAACTACAGCGGCTCGAAACGCGTTCTTCGCTGAATCAGTGACTTGGATCACTCTTTTCTTCACGCTACGCTGATGAAAAGTTAACAAACGGCCCGTCTCTCTACGTCACCATCACGCCTGCTTCGAAAACAGTGAAGAGCGCGTGATCGATTCCCACCAGACAGAACGCCGCCGTGCGCCCCTCCGGGCCCGCTCCCTCGTCATCGCTGCCGTTCTTCTGCTTGCGGGTTCTCCCGCCATCGCGGCGCCCTTCATGGGTGCCGATTCCGCCGACCAGCTGATGGGCGGCTCCGCCAGCCAGACGCTGGTGGGCAGTGCCTTCGCTCCCGAGCGCAACATGCTGAGCGCCGCGGACGTGAACCAGCTGATCGAAGCCAGCCAGTCGCTGGCCGCGGGCGACAAGGAGCCGACCGGCCGCATCCAGGCCCTGCTCCAGCGCGCCATGGGCCTGCTGGGCACGCCCTATCGCTGGGGTGGCACCTCGCCCGACTCCGGCTTCGACTGCTCGGGCCTGGTCAACTACGTCTTCCGCACCACCCTCGGCATCGAGCTGCCGCGCGTCTCGCGCGAAATGGCCAGCAACGGCGAGAAGGTCGAGCGCGCCGCCCTGAGCGCGGGCGACCTGGTGTTCTTCGGCCGCCGCGGCACCCGCGTCGACCACGTCGGCATCTATGTCGGCGACGGCCAGTTCGTGCACGCCCCGCGCACCGGCCGCGACGTGACCGTCTCGAGCCTGGATACCGGCTACTGGGCCAACCGCTTCCTGCAGGCGCGCCGCGTCGAGGGCCTGGGCAGCTGAGACCGTCCCCGGCCTCTGTCCTCCAGCACCGAGTGAAGGCCGCCTCCGGGCGGCCTTCGCGCATCTGCGGCACCGCGCCGCCTCCGCGCTGCGGCGCGGCGTGCACAGGCGCCCGCAGCGGCCCTAAGCTCGGCTGATCCCCGCCGGAAAGGATGCCGATGCAGGCCTCGCTGCTGACCAACCTCCTGCTGCCGCTGGCCCTGGGCGTAATCATGCTCGGGCTGGGGATGGGCCTGGCGCTGGACGATTTCCGCCGGGTGGCGCGCTACCCCAGGGCGGTGCTGGTGGGACTGGCGCTGCAGACCCTGCTCCTGCCCTGGGTGGCCTTCGGGCTGGCGCTGGGCTTCGGGCTTGAGCCCGAGCTCGCGGTCGGCCTGATGCTGCTGGCCGCATCGCCGGGCGGGGCGACCGCCAACATCTACAGCCACCTGGCGCGCGGCGACGTGGCGCTCAACATCACCCTGACCGCGATCAACAGCCTGCTCTGCCTGCTGACCCTGCCGGTGATCCTCGACCTCGCGCTGGAACATTTCCTCGGTGCCGGGCGCTACGTGCCTCCGCCGGTGGCCAAGGTCGTCGAAGTCGCGGTGATCATCCTGCTGCCGGTGGCCGCCGGCATGGCGGTGCGGCATTTCGCGCCGGGCTTCGCCGTGGCCTCCGTCCGGCCGCTGCGGCTGCTGTCGGTGCTGGTGCTGGCGCTGCTGGTCGCGGTGGCGGTGGCGCAGTCCTGGCAGGTCCTGCTGTCCTCGGTGGCCGTGGTCGGACTGGCCTGCCTGCTGTTCAACCTGGCCAGCCTGGGTGCCGGCTACGCCACGCCGCTCGCGCTGCGGCTGCCGCGCCCGCAGGCGATCGCCATCTCGATGGAGATCGGCATCCACAACGGCACGCTGGCGATCTTCATCGCGCTCAACGTGCTCGGCAGCGCCGCGATGGCGATCCCCGCGGCGGTGTACAGCCTGCTGATGTTCTTCACCGCCGGCGCGTTCGCGGTCTGGCTCAACCGCGAACGCGCCCACCCGGCGCCCGCGCGGGCGCCTACTTGAGGGTGGTGAACTCGCCCCAGTCGGCCAGCTGGTCCGCGACCGAGCCGCCGTCACCGACGACGATGATGCTCTGGCGCTCCGGGGCGAAGTACTTGGCCGCCATGGCCTGCACCTGGGCGGCATCGACGGCGCGCACCCGGGGCACGAACTCGCCCAGGTATTCCGGCGGCAGGCCCACCAGCCAGTTGCCGGCCAGGGTCGCCGCCACCGCCGCCTGCATCTGGTTGCCGATCAGGTACCCGCCGGCGACGTAGCGCTTGGTGTCGTCGAGCTCGGTGGCCGGCACCGGCTCGCTGCCGATCCGCGCGTACTCCTTGAAGAACTCCGTCAGCGCCGCCCCGGTGACCTCGTTGCGGACGTCGGCGGCGCCGCTGACGTGGCCACCCTGCGCCGAGGTGCTGGCACCGGCGCGCGCGCCGTAGGTGTAGCCCTTCTCCTCGCGCAGGTTCTGCATCACCCGGCTGGAGAAGCTGCCCCCCAGCACGGTGCCGGCGAGCTGCAGCGGGATCGCGTCCGGATCGGTGGCCGCCACGGCCGGGCTGGCCAGGCGGAGCGTCGACTGCACGCTGCCGTCGCGCTGCAGCAGCAGGCGCTGCGGACGGGCGTCGCGCGGCGCGGCGGCGGTCGGCGCAACCTCGGCGCCCGACGCGGCCCAGTCGCCGAAGGCCTGCTCGGCCAGGGCGAAGGCGGTGTCGGCGTCGATACGGCCGGCCACGACCAGCAGGCTGCGGTCGGGATGGAAGCGGCGCTGGTGCTCCCGCCGCAGGACCTCGGGCGTCACCGCGGTGATCGAGGCCTCGGTCTGCTGGGTGCGGGCATAGGGGTGCTCGCCGTAGACGGCCGACAGCAGCGCGCGGTTGGCGCGGAAGCCCGGCTGGGCCTCGGCCGCCTTCAGCGCCTGCAGCGCATTGGCCTGGGCCAGGCGCACCTCCCCTTCCGGGAAGGCCGGCGTACGCGCCACCTCGGCCAGCAGGGAGAGCATCGGACCGGCGTTGGCGGCCAGGGCGTTGCCATAGACGAGGGCGCCGTCGCTGGTGACGGACGCGCCGACGGCGCCGCCCTGCGCCTGGGCGAATTCCGCGATCTGGCGGGAATCGCGCTGCGCCGTGCCTTCGGCCAGCAGTCCGGCCAGCAGCGCGGCGAAGCCGGGGGCGTCAGGGGCATCGGCCACGTAGCCGGCGTTGCGCACCGCCAGCACGTAGTCCACGCGGGGGATGCCGTCGCGCGGCACCACCCAGACCTCGAGGCCGTTGGCCAGGGTCTTGCGGGCGATGTCGGGCACCGGCAGCGGTTTGTCGGCGGCGTAGGCCGGCAGGTCCTTGGGCAGCGCGGCGGCGGGGCCGGCGACGGCGGCGCCGCAGGCCAGCGCGGAGACGGCCAAGGCGAGCAGCGAATGCTGGAAGAAGCGGGTCATGGTCGTCTCCTCAGTCCTGGGTCGCGGCGGCGGCGGGTGCGGCCGTGTCGGCCGCCAGCATCGCCTCCGGCTTGCGGTCGATGACGGTGCGGTTGTCGCGCGTCAGGTAGGTGCGTGCGGCGCGCTGCACGTCGGCCGAGGTCACGGCGTCGATCCAGCCGGGGATGCGGTTGACCACCGTGGCGTCGTCCCACATCAGCTGCAGCTTGGCCAGCGCGTCGGCGCGGGAAAGGAAGGACTCCAGGCCGTTGTACCAGTCGGCCAGCATGCGGGTCTTGATCCGCGCGAGCGTCGCGTCGTCCACGCCCTCCTCGACCACCCGGGCGATCTCCTCGTCGATCGCCGCCAGGACCGCATCGGCGTCGGTGGTCGGCTTGTACAGCGCGAACACGGTGAACAGCGTGGGGCCGTCGTACTCCCATTCGCTGGTCAGGCCGTAGAGCGACTCGACGTTCAGCGCCAGCTCGCGGCCCTTCACCAGGCCCTGGTACAGGCGCGAGGCGTCGCCGTTGGCCAGCAGCGCGCCCAGCACCGCCATCGGCGCCTGGTCGGGGCTGCCGCGCTCGGGCATCTTCCAGGCGGCGGCGATCGCCGGCACCTGGGCCAGCTTGTCGCCCTGCTGGATGCGCTTCTCCTGCGTGTTGAGCCCCTCGCTGAAGTCCGGGGCCGGCGGCGTGGCGCGCGCCGGGATGTCGCCGAAGTACTTCTGGGCAAGCGCGAAGCCCTCCGTGGGCGAGATGTCGCCGGCAAGCGAGAGGATCGCGTTGTTGGGGCCGTAGTAGTCGCGGTGGAAGGCCTTGACGTCATCGAGCGACGCCGCCTCCAGGTCCTCGAAGCTGCCGTAGCCGTCGTGGTTGTTCTCCCACTTCTGGAAGGCCTGCATGCCGATGTCGATCCACATGAAGCCGCCGTAGGGCTGGTTCTGCACGTTGTTGCGGATCTCCTCCTTCACCACGTCCTGCTGGTTTTTCAGCGTGGCCTCGCTGAAATCCAGCATGCGCATGCGGTCGGCCTCGAGCCACAGGATCGGCTCGATCGCCGACGAGGGCGCGATCTCGATGTAGTTGGTGAAGTCGGCGCGGGTCGAGCCGTTGTTGCGCCCGCCGCCGCCGGTGATTACGCGGTCGAACACGCCTTCGGGCGCGTTCGCGGAACCCTCGAACATCAGGTGCTCGAACAGGTGCGCGAAGCCGGTGCGGTTGCGCGGCTCCAGGCGCATGCCGATGCCGTAGACCACGCTCACGCCGACCACCGGCGCGCTGCGGTCCTCGGACACGACCACGGTCAGGCCGTTGTCGAGCGTTTTCGTCGCGACCGGGATGTTCCAGCGGTCGCCGTCGGTCGTGGCCGCGAAGGCCGGTGCCGCGATCAGCAGCGTGGACAGCCACGCCGCTTGCCTGAGAAGTTTCATCGGTCCTCCATCTCCCTTGTGGACAGGGGGGACAGTAGCGCGGCCCGGGGCCGCGGTGGCAGGCCGGAAGTCATGCAGGCGGGGTCATCGTCGCCGGCAGCCTGCGCGATACTCGCGGTTTGACCACGAGACCGACCCGATGCCCCTCCGCGCCGCCGGCCACCGCGCTCCCCTGCTTCCCGCCCTCGTCGGACTCGCCGGACTTGCCGGGCTACCGGCGCTCGCCGCCGAGCCGCCGCTCCCCCAGCTCGAGGCCTATGCCGTCCACGAGAGCTGGCGCCAGCCGGTCGCGCCGGTGCGGATCGCCGACAACACCTGGCACATCGGCAGCGCGAACCTCTCGGCGATCCTGGTGAAGACCTCCGCCGGCGCCGTCCTGATCGACGGCGGCATGCCGCAGGCCGCGGACCTGCTGCTGCGGAACATGGCCGCGCTGGGCGTCGCACCGGGCGACTTGGAGCTGATCCTGCTGAGCCAGGCGCACGCCGACCACGCGGGTCCGCTGGCCGAGATCCGCCGGCGCACCGGCGCGCGGGTGGCGGCCAACGCCGAGTCCGCGGTGCTGCTGGCACGCGGCGGCAGCGACGACATCCACTTCGGCGACGCCATCGTCTATCCGCCGGTGCAGGTCGACCGCCTGCTGATGGATGGCGAGTCGGTCGAACTCGGGGAGATGCGCTTCACCGTGCACTTCATGCCCGGGCATACGCCCGGCAGCATGGCCTGGACCTGGACCGACCGCCGGGGCGACGAGCCGGTGCGCATCGCCTATGCCGACAGCCTGACCGCCCCCGGATACCGGCTGCTGGACAACCCGCGCTACCCGCGCATCGTCGAGGACTTCCGCCGCAGCTTCGACGTGGTGCGCGCCCTGCCCTGCGACGTGCTGGTGACACCGCACCCGGATTTCAGCGGATGGGATTTCGCGGACCCGACGGCCTCCCGCCACGTCGGCTGCGCCGCGTACGCCGACCGCTCCGAGGGCAACTTCGACCGGCAGCTGGAGGCCGAACGCGCGCGCAAACGCTGAGCGTGGGCCCGGCGGCGGGCGCGGGCGGCCTAGGCGACCGGCTCCCGCACGCGCTCGCCGGCAGCGCCCTCGTCGCCGTCATCGATGCCGACGTTGCTCGACGCCCGGTCATAGACCTCCCGATCGAGGATCCCGGTCTGCTTCGACACCAGCACCGGCACCAGCACCTGGCCGGTGACGTTGGTCATCGTGCGCATCATGTCGAGGATGCGGTCGATCGCCACCAGGTAGCCGATGCCTTCCAGCGGCAGGCCCGCGGCACTCAGCACCAGGGTCACCATCACGATCGCGGTGCCGGGCACGCCGGCGGTGCCGAAGCTGCCCAGCACCGAGGCCAGCATGATCACGAAGTACTGCGGCAGGCTGAGGTCGATGCCGAAGTACTGGGCCACGAACACCGCGGTCAGCGCCGGATAGATCGCGCCGCAGCCGTCCATCTTGACGCTGGCGCCCAGCGGCACGGCAAAGGCCGCGTAGTCCTTGTCCACACCCAGGTTGTGGGTCGCGCTGCGCAGGCTGGCGGGCAGCGCGGCGAAGCTCGACGAGGCCGCGAACGCCACCTGCATCGCCGGCGCGGCGCCGCGGAAGAACTTCAGCGGATTCAGCCCGTGCGCCAGCAGCAGGCTGCTGTACACCACGACGATGTGGATCGCGCAGGCCAGGTACAGCGCGCCGATGTAGTTGCCGAGCGGAAGAAGCTTCTCGAAGCCGTAGGTGCCCACCAGGGCCGCGATCAGGCCGAAGGTGCCGATCGGCGTGAACTCGAGCACGAAGCGCGTCACCTGGATCATCGCCTCGCTGCCTTCGGCCATCAGCGCGCGCAGGCGCCGGGTACGCTCGCCCAGCTTGACCAGCGCGAAGCCCAGCAGCGCGGCGAAGAAGATCACCTGCAGGATCCGGCCCTCGGCCAGCGCGCGGAACGGATTGGTCGGCACCACGTCCACCAGCACCTGCACCGGGCCGGGCACCTCGCGCACCACGTAGTCCGGCGCGGCCACCAGTCCGCTGACCCCGGCGCCGGGCTTCATCACCAGGCCCACCGCCAGCCCGACGCCCACCGCCAGCACCGCGGTGATCGCGAACCAGGCGAAGGTGCGCCCACCCAGCGAGACCATCGACTTCTGCCCGTGCAGGCTCGAGATCGCGCTGGCCACGGCGAAGAACACCAATGGCGTTGCGATCATCCGGATCAGGTTGACGTAGACATCGCCCAGCGGCTTGAACCAGACGCCGGCCGCCGGCCCGAAGGCCCAGCCGGCGAGCGCGCCGAGCACGAAGCCGGCGGCCACGCGCTGCCAGAACGGGATCCTCAACCAGGCGGTGACGAGCTTCATCGGAGTCCACGACAGCGGCAATAGGGAACCTTAGCCCAAGGCCCGGTCAGCGGCGACAGCGGTCACGGAACACCGGGGTGTCATCGGCGGGACGCCATCCGCCGGTCATAATCCGGGGCCCGTGCCCGACCCCGCTGAATTCATGACCTCCACGCTGCGCCTGTTCCTGCCTGCCCTCTGCGCCGGCCTCGCCGCCGGCTGCGCCACGCCTTCCGCCCCGACGGCCGATGCCGCCCGCCGCGCCCCCGCCGTGCACGCCGCCGCCGCGATCGCGGTCGACGTGCCCGCCATCGCCCGTCCCGCCGGCGAGACCCCCGCCTGGTGGTACCGCAGCGGCGCCGCCCACGCGGCCGCCAACGGCGCGATGTCCGGGCGCGCGAAGAACGTGATCGTGTTCCTCGGCGACGGCATGAGCCTGACCACGGTGGCCGCCGCGCGCATCCTCGAGGGCCAGCGCGCCGGCAACCCTGGCGAGGAGCACCTGCTGTCCTGGGAGCACTTCCCGGCCACCGCGTTCTCCAAGACCTACAACACCGACGCCCAGACCCCCGATTCGGCCGGAACCATGACCGCGATCGCGTCCGGCGTGAAGACCCACATGGGCGCGATCGGCGTCGGCGCGGGCGGCGTCGACGACTGCGCGCAGTCGCTGGACCGGGCGCTGCAGAGCTGGCTCGACCTGGCCGGCGCCGCGGGCATGGGCACGGGCATCGTCACCACCGCGCGCCTGACCCATGCCACGCCGGCGGCGACCTATGCCCACGTCCCCAACCGCAACTGGGAAGCGGACGCGTCGATGCCGGCCGCCGCGCACCAGGCGGGCTGCCGCGACATCGCCAGCCAGTTCATCGACTTCGCGCGCGTGCACGGCGGCCCGCAGGTGGTGCTGGCCGGCGGTGCCGCCCAGTTCCTGCCCGATGAAGAGGTGATGCCGGGCGTGCGCGGCAAGCGCCGCGACGGTCGCAACCTCATCGCCGAGTGGCAGGCGCTCAATCCCGAAGGCCGCTTCGTACACACCACCGCGCAGTTCGAGGCCGCGCGCGGCGCTCCGGCCGTGCTCGGCCTGTTCGAGCTGGGCCACATGCAGTACGAGCACGACCGCGACCGCGCCCCGGAAGGCGAACCCGACCTGGAGGCCATGACCCGCTTCGCGATCGAGTCGCTGTCACGCAGCGACCAGGGCTATGTGCTGCTGGTGGAGAGCGGCCGCATCGACCACGCCAACCACGACGGCAATGCCTACCGCGCGCTGGACGAGACCACCGCGATGTCGCGCGCGGTGCAGGCCGCGGCCGAGCTGACCTCGGACGAGGACACGCTCATCGTGGTCACCGCCGACCATTCGCACGTGCTCAACTTCGTCGGCTACCCGCGCCGCGGCAACCCGATCCTGGGCAAGGTGCGCGGGGTGGGCGATGACGACGATTCGCGCGATGCGCTCGGCCTGC
The DNA here is from genome assembly GCF_016615955.1 of Luteimonas sp. MC1750. NCBI lineage: Bacteria > Pseudomonadati > Pseudomonadota > Gammaproteobacteria > Lysobacterales > Lysobacteraceae > Luteimonas > Luteimonas sp. MC1750. Next base: position 847,681 of record NZ_CP067113.1, on the reverse strand, counting down.
CCTACACCACCCTCAGCTACGCCAATGGCCCGGGCTACGTCGGCCGCAGCGCCTCGCAGCCGGAGGGCCCCAAGCGGTTCCCGCATGCCACGCGCGGGGTCGAACCCGCCGCCGGCCGCCCCGACCTGACGCGGGTCGACACCACCGGCCCCGACTACCTGCAGGAAGCGATGCTGCCGCTGGGCTCGGAGACCCACGGCGGCGAGGACGTCGGCATCTGGGCGCGCGGTCCCGGCAGCCATGCCTTCCGCGGCACGCTCGAGCAGAACGTGATCTACCACGTGATCGTGCAGGCCACGCCGCAACTGCGCGCGCAGCTGTGCATGGCCGGCACCTGCGATGCGTCCGGCGTGCCGGTCGAGCTGCCAAAGGTCCGCGCCGGCCGCTGAGACCGCGCCGGGGCCTCATGGACCCGGCGAACGCCTCAGAACGGCTTCGCAAGCACCAGCCAGACGATCACCAGCAGGATCAGCACCGGCAGCTCGTTGCGGATGCGCAGCGCCTTCGTCGACGGCAGTGCGCCACCGGCCGCCACGCCCTTGAGCTGGCGGCCGTCGACGATGTACAGCGCGTACATCACCGCCACCAGCAGCAGCTTCGCGTGCAGCCAGCCGGTGCCCGTGCCGACCATGGTCGGGAACTCCGGCAGCACCCGGTAGCCCAGCCACAGCACGAGTCCGGCAACCACCGCCAGCCCGAACATCACGTGCCCGAAGCGGTACAGCCGGCGGCCCATCAGCAGCAGGCGCTCGCGCACCGCGCCCGGCGCGCCGTCCTCGACGATGTTGATCAGGATGCGCGGCAGGTAGAACGCCGCGGCCACCCAGGCCATCACCAGGACGATATGGGCGGACTTGATCCAGAAATAGCTCTGCATGGTGTTCGGGCACCCGGTATGGAATGGAATGCACACAGGATCGCACGGGCCGCGCGTCAGCCGGTATCGTGCCGCCCCATGGACAAGACCTATGACCAGGCCTATTTCGACCGCTGGTACCGCGACGGCGGCATCGGCGGCCGCCAGCGGCTGGCGCGCAAGGTCGCGCTGGCGGTGGCGACTGCCGAGTACCACCTGGAGCGTCCGCTGAAGAGCGTGCTCGACATCGGCTGCGGCGAGGGCGCGTGGCGCGCGCCACTGCTGAAGCTGCGACCCCGGGCGAGCTACATGGGCTTCGACAGCAGCGAGTACGCGATTGCCCTCCACGGCGCGCGCCGCAACCTGCACGCCGCGCGCTTCGCCGACTTCGCGCAGCTGCGCCCCTGCGCGCCGGCCGACCTGGTGGTCTGCAGCGACGTCCTGCACTACCTGCCGGCGCGGGAGATTGACCGCGGCCTGCCGGGACTGGCCGAACTCTGCGCCGGCGTCGCCTTCCTCGAGGCCTTTGCCCGCGAGGACGCCGCCGAGGGCGACGAGGACGGCTTCATCGCCCGCCCCGGCGCGTTCTACCGCCGCCGCTTCGAAGCCGCGGGGTTTCGCGCCCTGGGTTCGCACTGCTGGCTGTCGCCCGCGCTCGCGGCCGGGGCGACCGCGCTCGAGGTGTCCTGAACGGGGCCGGGCCGGGAGCCGGTCCGCACTCACTTTGCGGCCAGCGGCGCTGCGTTATGCTGCGCCGCACCAGGAACAGGGCCGACCGATGATCTACCAGCTCCACGAATTCAACCGCCAGCTGCTCGCGCCGTTCACCGAACTCGCGCAGGCGAACGCGAGGATCTTCGGCGCGGACGGGACCTGGCTGTCCTCGCTCCCCGGCGCCACCCGGCTGGCCGCCGGCAACGAGCTGCTGCACCGCATCGGCAAGGATTACGAGAAGCCGCCCTTCGCCATCCACCAGGTGGTCAAGGATGGCCATGACGTGCCGGTGGTGGAGAAAGTGGCGCTCGACAAGCCGTTCTGCCGCCTGCTGCGCTTCAAGCGCTACACCGACGACGCCGAGAACATCCTCGGCATGAAGGACCAGCCCACGGTGCTGGTGGTGGCGCCCCTGTCCGGCCACCACGCCACGCTGCTGCGCGACACGGTGCGCACCCTGCTGCCCGACCACAAGGTCTACATCACCGACTGGGTCGACGCGCGCATGGTGCCGAAGGAGGCCGGCGCGTTCACGCTCGACGACTACGTCGGCTACATCCAGGAATTCATCCGTCACATCGGCGCGTCGCGGCTGCACGTGGTGAGCGTCTGCCAGCCGACCGTGCCGGTGCTGGCTGCGATCTCGCTGATGGCGTCGCGCGGCGAGGACATGCCGCGCTCGATGGTGATGATGGGCGGCCCGATCGACACCCGCAGCTCGCCCACCGCGGTCAACAACCTGGCGGCCACCCGCCCGCTGTCGTGGTTCGAGCAGAACGTGATCCACGTGGTGCCGCAGAACTATCCCGGCCGCGGACGCCGGGTGTACCCGGGCTTCCTGCAGCACACCGGCTTCGTGGCCATGAATCCCGAGCGCCACTTCATGTCGCACTGGGATTTCTACCAGGACCTGGTCAAGGGCGACCTCGACGACGCGCAGTCGCATCGCCGCTTCTACGACGAGTACAACGCGGTGCTCGACATGCCCGCCGAGTACTACCTCGACACCATCCGCGTGGTGTTCCAGCAGCAGCTGCTGCCGCAGGGCGCCTGGGACGTGGCGGGCGAGCGCGTGGATCCCGCGGCGATCCGCGGCTGCGCGCTGATGACCATCGAGGGCGAGCTCGACGACATCTCCGGCCTGGGCCAGACCCGCGCGGCGCATGCGCTGTGCACCGGCATCGCCGAGGCCGACCGCAGGCACCTGACGGTGGAGGGCGCCGGACACTACGGCATCTTCAGCGGCCGCCGCTGGCGCACCCAGGTCTACCCGCAGGTGCGCGACTTCATCGCCGGCCACGACACCCCGGCGGGTGCCGCCCGGCCGCTCAGGAATACTGGGCGGTCTTGACCAGCAGGTGCTTGGCCAGCAGCCCGTGGCCGCGTCCGATCGCGCGCGCCAGGTGCAGGGTGGCGAACAGCAGGACCACGCCGGCCAGCAGCATCAGCACCAGCTCCCAGGCCTGGAGCCCGACGCCGTTGATCCCGACCAGGACGACGTCGCTGTGCTCGGCCCACTCCTCCGCCAGGCCGGTCCAGACCGCGAGCGGGGCCAGCACGAAGCTCACGCCCACCGCCAGCAGGCTCACCGCGAGGGTGAAATAGACCACGCCCAGCGGCAGCATCAGCAGCATGTAGAGCAGCGTGCTCCAGGTGCGCGGATCGGTGAACATGTCGACGATCCGCTGCCAGATGCTGCGCCCACGCGCGGAGTACAGCGGCCGGCGCGGCATGCGCTCGCCCAGCATCACCTCGACGATCCGCCCCTCGACCAGCGACAGCACGCGCACCGAGCCGAAGAACAGGATCAGCAGCGGGATGCCGACGATCGTCACCGACAGCCCGGCCGAGATGGAGAAGCCGGCCACCACCCAGGTGAAGTAGAAGATGCCGGTGGCCAGCGCCAGCACCATGTAGAACAGCGAGGCATAGCTGCGCGGGTCGGCGGCCACGCCGAAGAATCGGCCCGCCAGCGACCTGCGCGGCCGCGGAGCCGGCGAGCGCAGCGCGGTCTGCACCGTGGCTTCGGTGTCGCGGTAGATGTCGGCCACCTCGTCGGGCGCGCCGTAGCTCGACGCCACCGCGGCGATCACCTCGGCCTCGGACCTGCCGGGGTGTTCCGCCAGCTCCGAGCGCAGGTATTCCTCGGCGTCGTAGAGCGCGTCCTGGATCATCGCCAGGTCGGCCCCGGCCAGGGCACGCCGCAGCTGCTCGAGGTATTCGGGAATGGTGCGCGGCAGGCTGTTCATGGGGTCCCCTCCAGGACGGTATCGACGGAGTCGCGGGTCGCGCGCCAGGCGGCGGCCCATTCGCGCAGGGCGGCCTGCCCGGCGGCGGTGATGGCGTAGTAGCGCCGTGGCGGGCCGGCGTCGGACGGGCCGACGTGGCTGGCCAGAAAGCCGGCGCCTTCCAGGTTGCGCAGGACCGGGTACAGCGCGCTCTGCTTGCCGCTCAGCACGCCCTCGCCGAAGCGCTCCAGGGTCTTGGCGATCTGGTAGCCGTACATCGGCTCGGCCGCGCGCGACAGCACCGCCAGCAGGGCCAGTGCCACCACGCCCGAGCTCAGCTCGCGCTGGAACTTGCGCAGGGCGGCGTCGATGTCCGGAGGTGGCAGCTGTTCAACCATGGCCAGATGCTATTGCGAACTTCCATATAGCGAATGTGCCGATAGTCAGGACGCCCTTCGCCTGGGCAACAATCGCGGCATTCCTTCGGAGTCCGCCCATGAACCCAAGCCACGTCGTCCGCCGCCTGCCCCTGACCGCCGCCCTGCTCGTGGCCTGCGCGGCGATGACCGCCTCCGCGGCCCCGCCCGACGCGGCGACCGCCGCAGCCACGACGCCCGCGGCCGAGACCGCCGGCAGCGCAGCACGGGCACCGACCACGCAGGAACTGCTCGAGGCGTCCCGGCCGGCCGACTGGCGCCGCCCCGACCCCGCGAACACGCTCTACATGGAGCTCGAAGGCGGCCGTGTGGTGATCGAACTGGCGCCCGATTTCGCGCCGGAACACGTGGCCAATATCCGCACCCTCGCGAAGCAGGGCTTCTGGGATGGCCTGACGATCTACCGGGCGCAGGACAACTTCGTGGTCCAGTTCGGCGACCTCGTCGACGAGGGCGGCACGCCCAAGCCAACCGGCGCGGCGAAGACCACCCTTCCGGCCGAGTTCGCGCGTCCCGCCGAAGGCCTGGCCTTCCACGCCCTGCCGGACCGCGACGGCTGGGCGCCCGAGACCGGTTTCGCCGCCGGCTTCCCCGCCGCGCGCGATCCCGAATCCGGCCTGGCCTGGTTGACCCACTGCTACGGCACGCTGGGCGCGGGGCGCGACACGGCGCCCGACTCCAGCACGGGCACCGAGCTCTACGTCGTGATCGGCCAGGCGCCGCGCCAGCTCGACCGCAACATCACCCAGGTCGGGCGCGTGCTGCAGGGGATGGAACTGCTGAGCGCGCTGCCCCGGGGCAGCGGACCGCTCGGCTTCCACGAGGACGCCGCGCTGCGCACACCGATCCGCGCGGTGCGCCTGGCGTCGGAGGTGCCCGCGTCCGAACGCAGCGAACTCGAAGTCCTGCGCACCGACACGCCGCTGTTCGACGCGGTGGTCGAATCGCGCCGCAACCGTCGCGACGGCTGGTACCTGCAGCCCGCCGGGCACATCGACCTGTGCAACATCAGCGTGCCGGTGCGCGCCGCGAAATGAGCAGCGGGGTCGTCACGCCGCCTTGGCCGTCGCCTTCCTAGCCTGCGGCACAGCGTTTCCTTCCCCCTCCCGACCACACTTCCGAGGACCCCCCATGGCCCTGCTCCGCATCCGCCTTACCGGCAGCGACGACACCACGCGCGCCGTCATGAACCTGCTGCAGAGCCTGGAGGGCATCGAGCACGTCGAGGAGATCGACGACCTGATGCCGCAGCTCGATGACGCCGATTCCAGCTCCGCCGGACTCAGCGACGTGGGCGGCCCGCAGGGCCACACGATCGAGATCGACGCACCCAACCCGTCGACCGCGCGCCGGGTGCGCGAAGCAGTCGAGGCGCTCGCCTTCGACCTGGACGCCCTGGTCGAGTTCGAGGACGACGAGCAGGAGTAGGCGCTCCCGGCGGCGCACGATCGGCCCGGGCGCGTCGGCCGCGGCGGCACTATGCTGCGCGCTGCCATCCCATCCGGAACCCGCATGTCCCGATCGCTGTTTGCCGCCTCCCTGCTCGCGCTGTCGTTGGCCGCCTGCCAGGGCCAGGCCACCACGCCACCAACGCCCGCGGCCGGTGCCGCCGCCCCCTCGGAGACCGCCCAGGACCAGGCGTTCGCCGCGCTCGCGGCCCGCTTCCTCGACGAGGGCCTCGCCCTCTCGCCGGTGGCGGCCACGCAGATCGGCGACCACCGCTTCGATGCCGAACTCGATGACCTGAGCGCCGAGGGCCGGCGCAAATCGGCGGACTGGACCCGCGGCATGCTCGCCGCACTCGACGGCATCGATGCGGCCACGCTGTCGCGCGAGCACCAGGTCGACGCGCTGATCCTGCGCAACCAGCTGGACAGCACGCTCTGGGACCTGGAGACCATGCAGTCCTGGGCCTGGGACCCGCAGGTGTACAGCGGATTGGCCGGCGGCGCGATCTACGGCCTGATGGCGCGCGAATTCGCGCCGATGCCCGAGCGGCTGAAGTCGGCCGCCGCGCGCATGGAGAAGATCCCGGCCCTGCTCGCGCAGGCGCGCGCCAACCTCGACCCGGCGCGCGTGCCGAAGACGCATGCCGAGACCGTGGCGCGGCAGAACCGCGGCATCTTCACCCTGATCGAGACCTTCATCACCCCCAATGCCGACCAGCTGCAGGGCGCCGACCGCGCGCGCCTGGACGCCGCCATCGCCGCGCTGCGCCCGGCGGTGGAGGAGCACCAGGCCTGGCTCGACGGCACCCTGGTGCCGGATGCCAGGGGCGAGTTCCGCATCGGCGCCGAGCGCTACGACCGGAAGCTGCGCCTGTCGCTCAATTCGTCGCTCAGCCGCCAGGAAATCCGCCGCCGCGCCGAGGCGGAACTTGCCCGTGTGCGGGACGAGATGTACGACGTCGCGAAGGTGGTGCTGAAGGACCGGGAAGGCGCGCCGGACACGCCGGACCAGCCGACCGGGGCGCAGCGCCAGGCCGCGATCGAGGCGGCGATGGAGCTGGCCAACGAGGACCGACCCGGTCGCGAGGAGGTGGTGGAGTTCGCCCGGCACACCCTGGAAGTCGCGACGGACTTCGTGCGCCGCCACGACATCGTGACCGTGCCCGACGACCCGGTGAAGATCATCCTGATGCCGGAGTTCCAGCGCGGCTTCTCGGTGGCGTACTGCGACTCGCCGGGGCCGCTCGACAAGGGCCTGGACACCTACTACGCGATCTCGCCGATCCCGGATGACTGGAGCGACGCCCAGGTCACCTCGTTCCTGCGCGAATACAACCGGCGCATGATCCACGTGCTCACCATCCACGAGGCGATGCCCGGGCATTACCTCGAAGGTGCTCATTCGGCCAAGCATCCTTCGACGCTGCGCGCGGCGCTGCGCTCGGGACCGTTCGCCGAGGGCTGGGCGGTGTACACCGAGCGCGTGCTGGCCGACGCCGGCTACCTCGACAAGGACCCGCTGTTCCGCCTGATGCAGCTGAAGTTCTATGCGCGCTCGGTCGGCAACGCGATCCTCGACCAGGGCATCCACGTCGACAACTGGACGAAGGAGCAGGCGATGGACCTGATGGTCCGCCAGACCTTCCAGCAGCAGAGCGAGGCGGAGGGCAAGTGGATCCGCGCGCAGCTGTCGTCGACCCAGCTGGCGACCTATTTCGTCGGCGCGCAGGAGCACTTCGACATGCGCCGCGCGGCCGAGGCCAAGGCCGGCGAGGCGTTCGACATGAAGCGGTACCACGACAGCGTGCTCGCCCAGGGCGCCCCGCCGGTGCGCTTCGCCCGGCAGCTGCTGCTGGACGAACCGATCCAGTGAGCCGCCGCGGCCACCCTCTCGGGGGTGGCCGTCCTCCACTGTAGGAGCGGCTACAGCCGCGATAGGCTTTTGCCGGGACAATCGGTACTGGGGATCGCGGCTATAGCCGCTCCTACAGTCCTGGCCAGAGGGAGCGCGCGGCCATCAGTCCGCCAGCGGCACCAGCCGCAGGTCGTGGAAGTCGAAGCTGAAGTCGGTCAGCGGGGAGACCGCTTCCATCCGCGCGCCCAGCACCTTGCCGTCCTGGTCGAGGCTGAAGTTGACGAAGGCATCGGCGTTCAGCGTGCGGTCGTCCCAGCGCACGATGAAGCTGTCGTGCTGCCAGTGCTCCAGTGATCCGACCAGCTGCGGCGTGCGGCTGAAGCGCATCCGCAGGCCCTTGCCGGCCGGCTCCACCACCACGTCGCCGTACCAGGGGTCGGCATAGGTCGCCGCGTAGCCGCGCAGCGGCAGCGAGGGCTTCGAGCCGGCGTCACGCGCGGCCACGTGTTTGGCCCAGTCCTCGTCGGCCTTGTCGCCACCCTTGCCGACGGCGGCGGCGTAGGCCGCGACCCAATCCGTGGCCGGCGCGTCCATGTAGGCATCCAGCACGTGCATGGTCACGGCATTGAAGGCCGCACCGGCTTCCTGGTTGGTCAGCACCACCACGCCCAGGTCGAGCTCCGGCACCAGGGTCAGGCGCGAGACCATGCCCGGCCAGCCGCCGGTGTGCCACACCAGGCGGCGGCCGCGGTAGTCACTGAGGCTCCAGGCCTCGCCGTAGCCGGCGAAGTTCGGCTTCGTAGCCGCGAGTTCCGGCACGGCCGGCTCGCGGATCGGGATCGGCGTGACCAGGGTCCACATCGCCTCGTGGCGCTTGGCGCTGAACAGGCGCTTCGCGTCTTCGCCCTCACCCTCCGGCGCCCTGCCATGAAGCACGCCGCCGTCCAGCTGCACGCGCATCCACTTCGCCATGTCCTTGACGCTGGAGTAGATGCCGCCCGCGGCAGTGTTGTTCGACCACGACATGGCCGGCACGGGTTCCGGGTCGCCGGTGAAGCCGGGCCGCGCATGGCCCATGGCGACATTGGTGTCGGTTGGCCGCAGGGCCTTGCTGTCGATGCGCGTGGACGCCATGCCCACCGGTTCGAACAGGCGCGTGCGCACGAAGTCGGCATAGGGCTGCCCGGAGACCCGCTCGATCACCAGCTGCGCCACGGCGTACAGCACGTTGTCGTAGGCGTAGCGCTCGCGGAAGCCGCCTTCGATCGGCACCTGCGCCAGTCGCTCCACCACCTCGCGCGTGTCGTAGTCGCTGGGCGGCCAGAACAGCAGGTCGCCGGCACCAAGGCCGAGGCCGCTGCGGTGCACCAGCAGGTCGCGGATGCGCATCTCGCGCGTGATGTACGCGTCGGACATGCGGAACCACGGCAGGTGGTCGATGACGCGGTCGTCCATGTCGAGCTTGCCCTCGTCGGCGAGGATCGACAGCGAGGCGGAGGTAAAGGCCTTGGTGATGGAGGCGATGGAGAACAGGGTGTCGCCGTCGACCTTGCCGGGCTTGCCGACCTCGCGCTCGCCCCAGCCGTCGGCGAAGACCAGCTCGCCGTCCTTGACCACGGCCACGGCGATGCCGGGCACCTTGAACGTGTCGCGGACCGATTCGACCTGCGCGTCCAGGCCCGCCAGTTCGGGCGGACGTGGTGCCTGCGCGGCCGCGCGCGGCGCGAGGGACAGCAGCAGCAGTGAAACGGCGGCCACGAGCGGCTTCGACATGGATGGATTCCCCGGATGGACTGGCCGCCAGTATCGAGTGCCGGCGCACGCCCCGCCAAGCGTGCGCGGGTGCGCGGCTTGCCCTAACCTGCAGCGCAGCCGTTTTCGATCGAGCAGGAGCCGCGCCATGGCCGCACGACCCGCCGACACCCCCGCGACCGGCGACGCGCCCGCCACCGGCGTGCCCCCGGTCGACGGCATCCGCACCGGCGTCGGCGGCTGGGTCTACCCGCCGTGGCGCGACAACTTCTACCCCAAGGGACTCGTGCAGCGGCGCGAGCTGCAGTACGCCAGCCGCCGGCTGTCGGCGATCGAGATCAATGGCACCTTCTACCGGGCGCAGACGCCGGCAACCTATGCCAAATGGCGCGACGAGACCCCGCCCGGATTCGTGTTCTCGGCCAAGGCGCCCATGCGCATCACGCAGTCGCGCGCGTTGGACCAGACCGGTGGCCAGGTGGCGGATTTCATCGGCGGCATCGCCGGGCTCGGCGACCGGCTGGGTCCGCTGGTCTGGCAGTTCGATCGCGGCCCCCGGCCGGACCGCGACCGCTTCGCCGCCTTCCTCGAACTGCTCCCGCGCGATGTGGGCGGGCGCCCGCTGCGGCACGTGCTCGACGTGCGCGATCCCGGTTTCGTCGACGCGGACTACGTCGCGCTGGCGCGCCGGCACGGCATGGCCACGGTCTTCACCGACTCCGACGAGCACCCTTCGTTCGCCGACGCCACCGCCGGCTTCGTCTATGCGCGGCTGATGCGGGCGCGCAGCGACATTGCGACCGGCTACACGGGCCCCGCACTCGCGCGCTGGGCGAAGCGCGCACGCGCATGGGCCGCCGGCGGCGAGCCGGACGACCTGCCGCGCATCACGCCAGCCGCCGCGCCCGCGGGCAAGCGCAAGCCGCGCGACGTCTTCGTGTTCTTCATTTCCGCGGCCAAGGAGCGCAACCCCGCGGCGGCGATGGCCCTGCACGCCCGGCTCGTCCGGACCGCGGGCGGCTGAGCGGCTGAGCGGCCGAGCGGCCGAGCGGCCGAGCGGCCACAGGCTCGCCGGCGGCGGCGACCACGGCGACGCATCCGCGATAATCGCCGGCCCCGACCGCGACGCCCGCCATGACCCCCGCCGCCCGTGCCCAGCTGCAGATCCATCTCTGCGTCCTGCTCTGGGGCTTCACCGCCATCCTCGGCAAGCTGATCACCCTGCCGGCGCTGCCGCTGGTGTGGTGGCGGATGCTGCTGGTGGCGGCCGCGCTGGCCCTGGTGCCGCGCGTGTGGCTCGGCGTGCGCGGCCTGCCGCGCCGGCTGCTGCTGTCGTATGCCGGCATCGGCGTGCTGGTGGCGCTGCACTGGCTGACCTTCTACGGCGCGGTGAAGCTGGCCAACGCCTCGGTGGCGGCGACCTGCATGGCGCTGGCCACGGTCTTCGTGGCGATGGTGGAACCGAAGCTCGCCGGCCGGCGCTTCTCGCGCGCGGAGCTCGCGCTCGGCGTCGCCGTGCTGCCGGGCGTCGCGCTGGTGGTCGGCGGCATCCCCGACGGCATGCGCATCGGCGTCGCGGTGGGCGCGCTGTCGGCGCTGTTCGTGGCGCTGTTCGGCTCGCTCAACAAGCGCCTGGTCGAACACGCCGACCCGCTGGTGGTGACCGCCGTCGAGCTGGGCGCCGGCGCGGTCGCGCTGACCCTGCTGGCGCCGGTGATGCCGAGGCTGTTCCCGGCCTTCGCCGGCCCGCTCTTCGTCCTGCCCGGCGGGCAGGACGCCGCCTGGCTGCTGCTGCTCGCCTTCGCCTGCACCCTGTTCCCGTTCGCACTGTCGCTGGTGGCCCTGCGCCACATGAGCGCGTTTTCGGCGCAGCTGGCGGTGAACCTGGAGCCGGTCTACGCGATCATCCTGGCGATCCTGCTGCTGTCCGAGCAGCAGGAGCTGAGCCTGCCGTTCTACCTGGGCGTGGTGATCATCCTCGCGGCGGTGCTGGTGCACCCGCTGCTGGCGCGTCCGCACCGGATCACCCACGCCGAAGCCCTGGCCGTGGGCGAGTCCCGCGACGTGACAGACTGAATCCATGTACCTGGCGCACTACGGGCTCTCCGAGCCGCCGTTCTCGATCACGCCGGACCCGCGTTTCGTCTTCCTCGGCGAGCGCCACCGCGATGCCCTCGCACACCTGCTGTTCGGCATCACCCAGGGCGGCGGCGGCGGCTTCGTCCAGCTCACCGGCGAGGTCGGCACCGGCAAGACCACGCTCAGCCGCCTGCTGCTGGGCCAGCTGCCGGAGAACGTGCGCGTCGCCCTGGTGCTCAATCCGCGCCAGGACCCGGTGCAGCTCCTGGAGACGGTGTGCGAGGAGCTGCGCATCGACCTCGACGGCCGCCGCGGCAACGCCAAGGCCCTGGTCGACGCGCTCAACGCCCACCTGCTTGCGGCCTATGCGCAGGGCCTGCGCGTGGTGCTGGTCATCGACGAGGCGCAGGCGCTGCCGGTGGAGACGCTGGAGCAGGTGAGGCTGCTGACCAACCTCGAGACCGACACCCAGAAGCTGCTGCAGATCATCCTCGTCGGCCAGCCCGAACTGCGCGACATGCTGGCCGAGCCCGGCCTGCGCCAGCTGGCGCAGCGCATCACCGCGCGCTTCCACCTCACCCCGCTCGACGGCGCCGGAACCGCGGCCTACCTGCGCCACCGCTTCCGCGTGGCCGGCGGACAGCATTTCCCCTTCGACGAGGGCGCGGTGCAGCGCGTGCACCTGCGCAGCGGCGGCATCCCGCGGCTGGTCAACGTGATCGCCGAGCGCGCGCTGCTGGCGGGCTACGCGCGGGACCGCGGCAGCATCGACGCCGCGCTGGTCGAGGAGGCGGCCCGCGAGGCGCTGCCGCCGGCGCGCCGCGCGGATGGTCCGCGGGCACGCTGGCTGGCCGTGGCCGCGGGGCTGGGTGCCGCGGCGGGGGTGGCGATCGTCATTGCGGCGCTGTGGCCGATGCCCGGTCGGCACGCCGCGAGCGGGACTGGATCCGTGGACGTGGACGCCGACGTCGGCGCTGCCGCCGTCGCGGCACGCACGCCGGCGGACGGCGCTGCGGCCCCCGCGCGAGCCCGCAGCGGTGGCGCCACCGGACCCGGCGCTGGCGCCACGGGCGAAGCGCAGGCGCTCGACGGCGAAGCGCTGTCGGCCCGTATCGCCGGCGCATCCAACCCGGCCGCGCAGCAAGCCGCGTGGCGCGCCATGCTCGAGGCCTGGTCCCTGCCGCACACCGCCGAGGATGTCCGCGCCGCGGCCAGCTGCGCCGCGCTGCTCGCGCCGGGCACGTACTGCACGCGCGGGACGGCGCACCTCGACCGGCTGGCCGCGCTGGGCCGGCCGGTGCTGCTGCAGCTCGAATCCGGACGCGACGGCACCTGGGCGCTGCTGCAGGCCACCGACGGCCATCGCGCGCGCCTGCGCCTCGGCGACGACGTGGTCGAGGTCGACCGCGCCACCCTGCAGCGCGCATGGCCCGGGCGCTACGCCGCGGTGTGGCGTTCGGCGGCGACGCTGGCGCCAGCGCCCGCGCGCGGCGCGTCCGGCGCCGCGGTCGACTGGCTGCGCGAACGCCTGGCGCGCGAAGGCGTGGCGGGCGAAGCCCCGCCGGGCACCGCGTTCGACGAGTCCCTGGCCGACGGCGTGCGCCGCTTCCAGCGCGCGCGTGGACTTGCCGTGGACGGCGTGGTCGGCTCCGAAACCCTGTTCGCGCTGGCCGCCGGCGATCCCGGCCCGCGCCTCGAACGCACCCTCGACTGAGGCCGCGCATGTCCCTGATCCTCGAAGCCCTGCGCAAGTCCGAAGCCGAACGCCGCCGCGGCGAGGCACCTGACCTGCGCGTGGAGCTGCCGCCACCTGCCCCGCCGAAGTCGCGCCTTGCGCCGGCGGCCTGGGCCGCCGTCGGCGCGTTGCTGGCGGCGCTGGTCCTGGTGGCGCTGTGGCCGCGCGGCGACGCGCGCGATGCCGGCTCGACGCAGGACCCGGACCGCGCCGCGACACGGACATCGGAACCGCCCTCCACCGGGCCGGATTCCGCGTCGCGTGATGCCATGGTGTCCAGGGACGCCGCCGCGGGCAGGCCGCGGACCGCCCCGCCCGCGGGCGGGTTTCCGCGGGTCGAACGCATCCAGGCCGCCGGCGCGGCGCCGGCGCCCGAGCCCGCGGCGGACCGTCCGCTCGCGCCCCCTCCAATGGCCGTCCGCGCCGCGGAAGAAGCGGCGGCCGCGGCGGACCGCAGCGGCGCGGAGACCGCGGCCGCGCCCCGCGACGCCGAGGCCCCCCTGTCCCCTCGGCCAGCCGCGCCGGCCACCGCCGTCACCGGCGATGCCCTCCGCATCACCGGCCTGTCCAGCAGCCAGCGCGAGCGCCTGCCCGCACTCAGGCTCAGCCTGCACATGTGGAACGACGATCCCGCCCGCCGCTTCGCGGTGATCGACGGCCAGCGCCGGGTCGAGGGCGACCGGCTGGGCGACGCCACCATCACCGCCATCGACCGCGACGGCGTCCTGCTCGACCTGGATGGCGAGGCGGTCCGCGTGCCGCTGCCCTGATCCGGACGGCGTGACAAACCGCGCGGCGGCGCGAACCACGGTCCTGTCACGCACACTCAGGGATCGGCCACCGGGATGGACGCCATCGCCAGCCACCGCCAGCGCGAGGATGCCGAAGGGTTCGCCGCGCTGCTGCAGCGCCACCGCGGCATCGTCTACAAGGTCGCCGGCACCTACGCCCGCGGCATCGACGATCGCGAGGACCTCGCCCAGGACATCGCCACCGAGCTGTGGCACGCCTGGCCGCGCTACGACCCCCAACGCAGCTTCTCCACCTGGATGTACCGGGTGGCGCTGAACGTCGGCATCTCGCACCTGCGCGGCGACGGGCGCCGCCGCCAGCACCTCGTGCCGTTCGATGCGGCGCTGCACGACGCAGCCGAAGCCACCGGCGACGACCACGAGCGCGACCAGCACCTGCGCCTGCTGCACGGCTTCATCGCCACCCTCGACCCGCTCAACCGCGCCTTGCTCCTGCTCTACCTCGAGGACCGGGGCGCGCGCGAGATCGGCGAAGTGCTGGGCATGTCCGAAAGCAGCGTCACCACCCGCGTCAGCCGCCTGCGGCAACGCATCCGCGACCACGTCGCGCCTCCAACGACCGCGTGAGGACTCCCATGGAACTCGACGAACTCCGCTCCGCCTGGCAGGTCCTCGGCCGCCAGCTCGAACGCCACGATGCGCTGCAGCTGCGCCTGTACCGCAGCGACCGCGCGGACGCGGCCCGCCGCGCCCTGCGTCCGCTGGTCTGGGGCCAGGCGCTGCAGGTCGCGTTCGGCCTGGGCCTGCTGCTGCTGGGGCTGGCGTGCTGGACGCGCAACGTCGACGTCCCGGCGCTGCTGGCGACCGGCCTGATCCTGCACGCCTTCGGCCTGCTCAACATCGTGCTGGCCGCCGCCACCATCGGACTGGCGGCCACCGTCGACTATGGCGCGCCGGTGCTCGACATCCAGCGGCGCCTGGCGCGCCTGCTGCGCCTCCACGGCATCAATGCCAGGGCCTGCGGCCTGCCGTGGTGGATCATGTGGGTGCTGGTGGTGCTCGCCGTGGCCGGGCTGCAGGGCCTCCCCGCCGGGGCCGGCACGCCGGGCTGGATCACGCTGTCGCTCGGCGTCGGCATCCTGGGCCTGCTCGCGACCGGCCTGTACGCCTGGCTGCGCCGGCCCGCCGCGGTCGAACCCGATGCGCCGCGCTGCGACGGTGGCGACGGCATCCGCCGCAGCCAGCGCATCCTCGCCGATCTCGCGGAATTCGAACGCGACTGACTCAGAACAGCCCGCTCAGCACGAGCACGATGCCGGCCAGCGACACGGCCCAGACCAGGCTGCGCACATACGGGATGCCGGCGGCATAGAGCGGGATATAGGCCAGGCGCGCCCAGAAGTAGAGCTGGGCGCCGAGCGCGGTGTTGCCGTCGGTGCGGCCGGCCACCACCACCGCCAGCACCGCGGCGGCGAACATCGGGAAGGTCTCGAGGAAATTCGACCAGCTGCGGTTGACCCGGCCTGCCACGGGCCCCAGAGGCTTCGCCTCGCCATCGCGGGCGCTCGCATTCCACGCCAGGCCGCGCTCGGAGGTCTTAATGCCGGCGTCGAGCATCAGGTGGACCAGGCCCAGCACGATCGCCCACGCCAGCATCTGCAGTTCGGTTCCCATCGCGTCGCTCCTTCGCCCCGGCGGGGCGTGCGTGTCGAGGGTAACCCCGCCGGGCGTGCGGCTTGCGTTACGCTCGCCGTCCGGATCCAGGCGGCGAGCCCCATGCAGCACATCGATTTCGAACTCGAGGGCGACTACGTCGAGCTCAACCAGCTCCTCAAGCTCTGCGGCCTCTGCGACAGCGGCGGTGCCGGCAAGGCGTTGGTCGCGTCCGGCGCGGTGCGCGTGGACGGCGCCGTGGAGTCGCGCAAGACCGCGAAGATCCGTGCGGGCCAGATGGTGGCGCTGGGCGACGTCGAGGTGCGCGTCCAGGCAGGGCCCAGCCCGTGACCGCGCTGCTGGTCGCGGCCGTGCTGGTGGCCGCGCTGGCGGCCTGGGCGATCGCGGCCTACAACCGCCTGGTACGCCTGCGCAACCAGGTGGCGACGGCATGGTCCGACATCGACGTGCAGCTGCAGCGCCGGCATGACCTGGTGCCGCAGCTGGTGGCCGCGGTGCGGGGCTACGCCAGCCACGAGGGCGCGGTGCTGGAAGCGGTCACCGCGCTGCGCGCACGTGCGCTCGGGCTGCGTGACCCGGCCGAGCTGGGCCAGGTCGAGGCCGAGCTGGAGCAGGCGCTCGGCCGCCTGGTGCTGCTGCGCGAGGCCTATCCCGAGCTCAGGGCCAGCGACAACTTCGCCGCCCTGCAGCGCGACCTCGTCGAGGTGGAAGCGCAGCTGCAGTACGCGCGGCGCTTCTACAACGGCGCGGTGCGCGATCTCAACGACGGCGTGCAGCGCATTCCCGACGTGCTGGTCGCGCGCACCTTCGGCTTCGGCGAGGCGGCCTTCTTCCAGGCCGGCGCGGACAGCCGCGAGGCGCCGCCGGTGGACCTGTCGCGATGAGCCTGCCGCGCGCGCCGTCGCGCGGCAGGCGCACGGCCTGGCTGCTGGCCGTGGTGCTGGCGCTGTCGGCGGTCCAGGCCGTCGCCGCCGAGCGCATCCTCGCCTACGACAGCGTGGTCGAGGTCCGCGCCGACGGCTCGATGGACGTCACCGAACGCATCCGCGTCCGTGCCGAAGGCGAGGCCATCCGCCGCGGCATCTACCGCGACTTCCCCACGCGCTACAAGGACCGCCACGGCAACAACGTGGTGGTCGGCTTCGACGTCGTCGGCGTGGAGCGCGACGGACGCGCCGAACCGTGGTTCACCGAACGCGCGTCCAATGGCGTGCGCGTCAACACCGGCAACGACACCCTGTTGCCGGTGCCGCTCGACACCACCTACACCCTGCGCTACCGCACCACGCGGCAGCTCGGCTTCTTCGACGCGCGCGACGAGCTGTACTGGAACGCGATCGGCCACGGCTGGGACTTCCCCGTCGAAACCGCCAGCGTCGAAGTGCGCCTGCCCTCGGCGGTGCCGGCGGCTTCGATGGAGCTGGACGGCTGGTCGGGCGCGCAGGGCGCGCGCGAACAGGGCTTCGCCGCCGGCGTGACCGGGCCGGGCGTGGCGCGCTGGACGCTCGGGCAGCCGCTCGGGCCGCGCGAAGGCCTGACCATCGTGCTGGCGTTCCCCAAGGGCGTCGTCGCCGCGCCCTCGCGCGCCGACCGGCTCGGCTGGCTGCTGCGCGACAACCTGTCGCTGCTGGCGGCGCTGGCGGGCCTCGCCGCGCTGCTGGCCTTCTGCCTGAAGCGGTGGCACCGGGTCGGACGCGATCCGCGGCCGGGCGTGGTCATCGCCCGTTATGACCCCCCGCGCGACGAGTCCCCGGCCGCCCTGCGCTACATGGTGCGCCGCCATTACGACAACACCTGCCTGTCGGCCGACCTGCTGGCCTGCGCGGTCCAGGGCGCGGTGGCCATCGAACAGGACGACCGCCTGCCGGGCGACCGCTGGACGCTGCAGCGCCGCGACCTGCCGGCGGAGGCGATCGCCAACGGCGACGAACGCCGGCTGCTGGAGGCCCTGCTGCCGCCGTCGCGGCCGCGGCTGGATCTGGAGAAGGGCAACGCCAGCCACCTGCAGGCCGCGATCGCCGCGCACGGCAAGGGCCTGGAGCAGCGCTTCCAGCCGGCGATGTTCCGCCACAACGGCGGCAGCATCGCGATCGCGTTCCTGATCCTTGGCGCGATGGTGCTGGCCAGCATGGTGCTGGCCGCCACCAACAACGGCGGCGGCATGCCCTGGCTGCTGCTGCCGCTGGCCCTTGGGCTGGCGGTGGCCATCGCCTTCGCCGTGCTGGTGGGCGCGCCGACGCCCGAGGGACGCCGGCTGCTGGACGAGATCGAGGGCTTCAAGCGCTACCTGTCGGTGGCCGAGCAGGACGACCTCGCACGCCTCCAGGGCCCGGGCACGGGCGCACCACCACCGCTGGACGCCCCCCGCTTCGAGGCGCTGCTGCCCTACGCGGTGGCGCTGGGCGTGGAGAAGGCCTGGACCGCGAAGTTCACCGCCGCCGTGGGTGCCGCCGCGGCCGCCGCCGCGGTATCCGGCATCGCCTGGTACCACGGCAGCGGCAGCGCCGACATCGGCCGCTTCACCAGCAGCATCGGCAGCGCGCTGGGCGCGCAGATCGCTGCGTCGTCGAGCCCGCCGGGCAGCAGTTCCGGCGGTGGGGGCGGCGGCTTCTCCGGCGGCGGCGGCGGTGGTGGAGGTGGCGGTGGGCGCTGAGCATCCGCGCCGGCGCGGCATCTTCGGCTGGTTCGAATCGCGCCTGGACCCCTTCCCCGAGGCGCCGCCGCGGCAGCCGCCGCGCGGCCTGGTCGCGTTCTGCCTGCACTACACCCGCGGCGCCGGCGGCTGGCTGGCGCTGATGGCGCTGACCGGCGCGCTGATCGCGGTCGCCGAGCTCGGCCTCTACGTCTACCTCGGCGCCCTGGTCGACCGCCTGGGGCAGCACACCCCGACGAGCTTCCTGGAAGCCGAGGGCACGCGCCTGGCGTGGATGGCGCTGCTGGTGGCAGTGGGCCTGCCGCTGGTGGTCTGGCTGGACAACCTGGTCCAGCTGCAGGTGCTGCTGGGCAACTTCCCCATGCGCATCCGCTGGAACGTGCACCGTTACCTGCTGCGGCAGTCGATGGGCTACTTCCAGGACGAGTTCGCCGGGCGCATCGCCACCAAGCTGATGCAGACCTCGCTGGCGGTGCGCGAGACGGTGGTGAAGCTGCTCGACGTCGGCGTCTACGTCAGCGTCTACGTGGTCGGCGCGATGGTCGCGATGGCGGCCACCGACTGGCGGCTGATGCTGCCCTTCCTCGGCTGGCTCACCGGCTACGCCCTGCTGATGCTGTACTTCGTGCCGCGCATGGAGCGCGTCTCGCGCGAACAGGCCGACGCGCGCTCGGACATGACCGGGCGCATCGTCGACAGCTACACCAACATCGCCACGGTCAAGCTGTTCTCGCACTCGCGGCGCGAGCAGGCCTATGCGCGCGAGGCGATGGACGGCTTCCTCGGCACCGTCTACCGGCAGATGCGTCTCGGGTCCGGGGTCAGCGCCGGCAACTACGCGCTCAACATGGCGCTGGTGTTCGCGGTGACCGGCACCGGCCTGTGGCTGTGGCTCGACGACGCGGTCAGCGCCGGCGCGGTGGCCGTGGGCATCGCGCTCGCGCTGCGCCTGGTGGGCATGAGCCAGTGGATCATGTGGGAGCTGTCGGCGCTGTTCGAGAACATCGGCACCGTGCAGGACGGCATCAACTCGATCTCGCTGCCGCCGACGGTCGACGATGCCCCCGGCGCGCCCGAGCTGTGCGACGTCGGCGGCGACATCCGCTTCGAAGGCGTCGGCTTCCACTACGGCAAGGGCTCGGGCGTGATCGAACGCCTGGACCTGCACGTGCGCCCGGGCGAGCGGATCGGCGTGATCGGACGTTCGGGCGCGGGCAAGTCGACCCTGGTCAACCTGCTGCTGCGCTTCCACGACGTCGAGGGTGGCCGGATCCTGGTCGACGGCGCCGACATCGCCCGCGTGCAGCAGGACAGCCTCCGCGCCAACGTCGGCGTGGTGACCCAGGACACGTCGCTGCTGCACCGCTCGGTGCGCGACAACATCCTCTACGGCCGCCCGGACGCGACCGAGGCCGAGATGATCGAAGCCGCGCGCCAGGCCGAGGCGCATGACTTCATCCTCGAGCTCTCCGATTCCGCAGGCCGCCGCGGCTACGACGCCCACGTCGGCGAGCGCGGGGTGAAACTGTCGGGCGGCCAGCGCCAGCGCGTGGCGATCGCCCGCGTGCTGCTGAAGGACGCACCGATCCTGGTGCTGGACGAGGCGACGTCGGCGCTGGACTCCGAGGTCGAGGCCGCGATCCAGGGCAACCTGTACCGGCTGATGGAAGGCAAGACGGTGATCGCGATCGCGCACCGGCTGTCGACCATCGCGGCCATGGACCGCCTGGTGGTGATGGACCGCGGCGCGATCGTCGAACAGGGGACGCACGAGGAGCTGGTGGCGGGCGGCGGCATCTACGCGCAGCTCTGGCAGCGCCAGTCCGGCGGCTTCCTGGCGGAGGCGGACGAGTAGGCACAGATCGATTCCGGCGCCGCTCCGCTGCCTCTTGTAGGAGCAGCTACAGCTGCGATTGCCAGCCGCCAGGCACCCGGATCGCAGCTGTAGCTGCTCCTACAGAAAGCAGACTGTCGCAGGTCTGGCCTAGGGGGAGCCGCTGGTGCCGGATGCGCTGGTGGCGTCGGCCAGGGATCCGGTCTCCCCGCTGCCCCGCTCGTCCACCGACACTTCGGGGGCGGGTTCGCGGCGCTGGAAGAAGGCGCTGCGGACGACGTCGAATTCGCTCATCGGACTGTCGTCCGGGCAGGTCGCGTCGGGGAAGCCGAACTCCTCGCGCAGGGTCAGCCCGCACTCGTTGAGTTCCTCGAGCTCGCGCTCGGGCATCTTGCACTGGCGGTCGAAGTTGCGCTGGAAGGCGTCGCGGCGGCGCACGAAGTCCTCGCCGCACTTGCGCATCAGCTGCAGCCGGTCGAGGTCGTCCTGCGCCGGATTGGTGCCGTCCAGGCCGTATTCCAGCAGCTCCTCGGCGGTGAGCAGGCGCAGGTTGCGGTTGGGCACGGCCATCATCATGTCGGCCACGGCCACGGCCACGCCGTTGCGCGCCAGGTATTCCTTGACCCGGCCGTAGACCGCCTGCAGCTCCTCGTTGAGCTGTCCGCGCGAGGTCGCGGTGGAACTCATGCGGATGATGCGGTGGATGCCGACCGGGCCGGAGA
Organism: Luteimonas sp. MC1750; assembly: GCF_016615955.1. Lineage (NCBI taxonomy): Bacteria > Pseudomonadati > Pseudomonadota > Gammaproteobacteria > Lysobacterales > Lysobacteraceae > Luteimonas > Luteimonas sp. MC1750. Next base: position 826,942 of record NZ_CP067113.1, on the reverse strand, counting down.
TCATGCGCACGTCGCCGGCGCCCAGGATCAGCACGCAGGCGCTGTGGCAGCTGGCGCCCTCGCGCACCCAGATGGTCCAGCCCGAGGCGCCGATGGCGTCGCCGGCCTTGACCGCGTCCTCCACCTGTCCGCCGGTGGAATCGATGTCGAGCACGCGCTTGCCGATGGCCATGCGGTCGGCGACCGCGGCCACGCGTTCGACCAGGGCATGGAAGCCGGCGTTGATCTTGCCCTGGTAACGCAGGCGCAGCAGGCCGACCTCCTGGCAGGGCGCGAGCGCGTCGTTGACGCTCGCGAACGACAGGTCGGCGAGCGGTTCGCCGTCGCCGGCGGTGGCGTAGTCGAGTTCGCAGCTGACCGCGGCGCTGCCGTCGGCCAGCGTGGCCTCGGGCCAGTCGGTCCCGGTCCGCACGTCATAGGGCTTCGGGGCGGTCTCGACCGGCGCGGAGATGAACTCGCCGGCGCCGTTGGCCTCGCTGATCGTCTCCACCTCGGGCTGCGGCGGCGGCTGCGGCTGCGCGCTGCAGCCGGCCATCAGGGCACAGAGGGCAAGGACGCGGAGGATGGACGACATGGGCGGGCGCGGTGGGGACATGTCGGCCCAGTCTATGGCCTGCCCGGGGCGCGGGTCTCAACGCGGGATGAACCCCGCGGACAGCCGGGGCCTGCGCGACCCGTTCAGCGGAAGTCGCGCGATTCGGCGGGCAGCCCGCCGAGCAGGCCGGACAGGTCCTCGAGCCCGCCGGCGATCAGGTGCTCCACGCCGTCCACGCGTTCCCAGCGCCCGCGCACGCCGAGCAGCGTGGCGCCCAGCAGCGCCTTGCGCCAGCGCTCGGCCACGCGCGGCCAGACCACCACGTTCACCATGCCGGCCTCGTCCTCCAGGGTGACGAAGATGGTGCCGCTGGCGGTCTGCGGCTTCTGCCGCTGGGTGACGATGCCGGCGGTGGCGACGTGGCTGCCGTGGCGCCGGCCGTGCAGGTCGGCCGAACCCAGCAGCCGGCGCGCGCGCAGCTGGTCGCGCAGCAGGGCGAGCGGATGCGCGCGCAGGCTGAGGCCGAGGGTGCGGTAGTCGGACAGCACGTCCTCGCCGGTGGTGGGCGCCGGCAGCGCCACGTCGATTTCCTCCGGGCTGCCGGGCAGCAGCGGACGCTGGCGTTCGATGCCCGCGACCTGCCAGCGCGCGTCGTGCCGGTGCCCGGCGATGGACTGCAATGCACCGGCCTCGGCCAGCAGGCTGCGCGCGCGCTCGTCGAGGCCGGCGCGGCGGCAGAGGTCGGCGACGTCGCGGAACGGACGCTCCGCGCGCGCGGCGACGATGGCGCGTGCGGTGGCTTCGGACAGTCCCGAGACCATGCGCAGGCCAAGGCGGATGGCCAGCGGGGGGTGCCGGTGCGCATCCGTGCGCGAGCGTGGGACGGATTCAAGGGTGCAGTCCCATTCGCTGCAGGCGATCTCCACCGGCCGCACATCCACGCCCTGGCGCGCGTCCTTGCCACGGCGCGCGTCCTGCACGATCTGGCTGGGTGAGTAGAAGCCCATCGGCTGCGAGTTCAAGAGCGCGCAGGCGAACGCCGCCGGTGCATGGCGCTTCAGCCAGCAGCTCGCGTACACCAGCTTGGCGAACGAGGCCGCATGGCTCTGCGGGAAGCCGTAGGAGCCGAAACCCTTGATCTGCTCGAAGATCTGGTCGATGAACGCCGACGCATAGCCCTTGTCTTCCATCAGCTCGCGGATGCGCAGGCGGTGCGGTTCCATGTCGCCGCCATGGCGCCAGGCGGCCATCGAACGACGCAGGTGGTCGGCCTCCTCGGGCGTGTAGCCGGCGTGGATCACCAGCTCCATCACCTGCTCCTGGAACAGCGGCACGCCCAGCGTGGGGCCGAGGATTTCCTCGATGCCCGGCGAGGGATACGTCACCCGCTCCTGGCCCATGCGCCGGCGCAGGTAGGGATGCACCATGTCGCCCTGGATCGGGCCCGGGCGCACGATCGCCACTTCCACCACCAGGTCGTAGAAGGTCCGGGGCTTCAGCCGCGGCAGCATCGCCATCTGCGCGCGCGACTCGATCTGGAACACGCCCACGGTGTCGGCGCGCTGGATCATCGCGTAGGTCGGCGGGTCCTCGTTCGGGATGGTGGCCAGCTCCAGGTCGCGGCCGTGGTGCTTGCGCACCAGGTCCAGCGCCTTGCGGATGCAGGTCAGCATGCCGAGCGCCAGGCAATCGACCTTGAGCAGGCCCAGCGCCTCCAGGTCGTCCTTCTCCCACTGGATGATGGTGCGCTCGGCCATGGCGGCGTTCTCCACCGGCACCAGGTTCCACAGCGGCGCGTCCGAGATCACGAAACCACCGACGTGCTGCGAGAGATGCCGCGGCTTGCCGCGCAGCAGCGTGGTGACGCCGAGGATGCGCGCGATGAGCGGGTTGTCGATGTCGAAGCCGACATCGGCCAGGCGCCGGTCCATCGGCGTCTCGCCATTGCCCCAGCCGAAGCACCCGGCCAGCAGCGTGACCTGGTCGGGCGGCAGGCCGAAGGCCTTGGCCACGTCGCGCACCGCGCTCTTGCCGCGGTAGCGGATCACGGTCGCGGCCAGCGCCGCGCGTTCGCGGCCGTACTTGCGGTAGACGTACTGCATCACCTCCTCGCGCCGTTCGTGCTCGAAGTCGACGTCGATGTCGGGCGGCTCGTTGCGCGCCTTCGACAGGAAACGCGCCATCAGCAGCCGGCTCTCGGCGGGATCGACCGAGGTGATGCCCAGCGCGAAGCACACCGCCGAGTTGGCCGCCGAACCACGGCCCTGGCAGAGGATCCCCTGCCCGCGCGCGAAGCGGACGATGTCCTCGACGGTGAGGAAGAAGGCTTCGTACTGGAGCTCGGCGATCAGCGCGAGTTCGCCTTCGATCTGCGCGGCGACCTTCGGCGTGGGGCCATTGGGCCAGCGCCGGCGCATGCCGGCCTCGGTCAGCTTGCGCAGGTGGCTGGCCGGCGTCTCGCCTGCCGGCACCAGCTCGGCCGGATAGGTGTAGCTGACCTCGGACATCGAGAACCGGCAGCGGCGCGCGAGCGCGGCGGCGTTGTCCAGCAGCGCGCGCGGATGGATGTTGCCCAGCGTGTAGCGGTGCCGCAGGTGGCGCTCGCCGTTGCGGAACAGGTGGGCGCCGGCATCGGCCAGCGGCAGCCCGTGGCGGATCGCGACCATCGTGTCCTGCAGCACGCGCTGGCGGCGCGTGGCCATGTGCACGTCGCCGGCGGCCAGCGGCGTGAGGCCGAGCTGGTCGGCCAGCGCGAGCAGGCGCGCCAGGCGCGCGGCATCGTCGTCCTCGCGGTGCAATTCGACGGCGAGGTGGGCGCGGTCGGCGAAGACGCGCTTCAGCCACGCACCCTCCCCCGCATCCGCCCCCCGGCCAGGCAGCCACAGCGCAAACAACCCGCCCCCCGCTTCTGTAGGAGCGGCTACAGCCGCGATTGCCTGATGCGACGGCACAGCCATGTCCACATCGCGGCTATAGCCGCTCCCACAGTCGATTTCCCGGCCATTCCCGTGCGAAAGAAACAGGGCTTCGATATCGGCGCGCGACAGGCGGTACTCGCCCTTGGTCGCCGCGCGGCGCGCGGTGGTGATCAGCCGGCACAGTCGCGCATAGCCCGCGGCGTCCTCGACCAGCAGCACCAGGCGCAGGCCGTCGTCGAGCCGGAACTCCGCGCCCACCACCAGCTTCACCCCGGTGATCTTCGCCGCCTCGTGCGCGCGCACGATGCCGGCCAGCGAGCATTCGTCGGTGATCGCCAGCGCCTCGTAGCCGCACTGTGCGGCGCGGGTGAACAGCTCTTCCGCGCTGGCCGCGCCGCGCAGGAAGCTGAAGTCGGACAGGCAGTGCAGTTCGGCATAGGCCGGCAGCTCCGCGGCGGGCCCACCGCCGGGATCGTTGGCGGCCTCGAAGCGCAACTGCATCTGCAGCTGGCGCTGCATGCGCACGATGCGCGGCGGACGCGCGCCTGGCGTGTCCGGCGCCACGCCCGGAGGCAGGTCGTCGTGGTCGTCGTCGCGGCTCATGGCGGGCCGCCGCCTGCCTCGGGGCCGCTCATGCGAACCACCCGTGCAGCATCCAGCCGCCGAGCTCGCCCGGCGGCGCGAACGCCCAGGCCCGCTGGCCGCGCGAGGTCTCCAGCACGTAGTAGTCGCGGCGCGCGTCCTCGCCGTCCCACCAGCCGCTCTCCAGCCGCTCCGGGCCGGACACGATGCGCAGTTGGGCATCGCGCAGCGGCACCGGGCGTGGCAGCAGCCAGGCCGGCCGCGGCGGGCGCGCTGGCGCGGGCGTGGCGCAGGCCGCGTCGCCGCCCTCGCCCGCGTCGGCGCGCCGCCAGGCGCGTTCGGGACGTGGATCACCGGCAGGTGCCACGCGATGCACGGCCTCGTCGCCGAGGCGCGCGCGCAGGCGCTCGCGCAGCTGCGGCCAGGGCACCGCCTGCGCCGGACGGGTATCGAACAGGTCGCGCTCGGCCGGGACGAAGGGCGGCAGCTCGCGCGCCAGCAGGCGCAGGCCGATCACCGGCGCCGGCAGCGCCACCTGCTCCAGGCGGTTGCGGGTGAGTTCGAACAGCAGCCCCGCGTCGCGCTCGGCGGCGAGCAGCCCGACCGGCACCTCGGTGAAGCGCACGGCGTCGTGCTGCACCTGGTCGGCCTCGTGCGAAGGCAGGGCGTGCCGCGCCTCGTGCTCCAGGCGCAGGCTGAAGCGCTGCACCCCGCCGTCGCGCGCGGAGAGATACGTGGCGAGGTCGGTGACCAGCCGGCGCAGCGGGAACAGCAGCGCCTGGTGGCTTTCGACCTCGAAGCCGAGCTCGATGCGGCCGTCGAAGTGGTCCGCCGGCGCATAGAGCGCGAGCGGATCGTCGGCATCGCCGTGCAGGCGGTCGAGGTGCTGCAGCAGCTCGATGCCGAAGCGCCGGCGCAGCCCGTCGCGCGGCAGCGCGCGCAGGTCGCCCAGCGTGCGCAGGCCCATGCGCTGCAGGCGCTCGCCGGCGTTGCCGGGCAGCGCGGCGCGGCGCACCGGCACCCGCGCCAGCGCCTCGCGCATGGCGCTTCCGCTGGTGACCGCGAAGCCGTCGCGCAGGCCGGCGAAGACCCGCGCCGCGCGCGGCGTCGGCGCCAGCGCGATGCGGTGGCTGAAGCCGAGGCCATCGAGCTCCTCGCGCAGGCGCGCCTCGAAGCGCGGCCAAGGCCCGAACAGGCGGAAGCTGGCGCGTACCTCCAGCACGATCGCGCCCGGCCACTGCGCGCTCACCTGCGAGCTGTGGCGATAGGCCCAGGCGGCGAGGAAGCGCTGCCAGCGCGCGTCGGCCGCGGGATCGTGGTCGACCATCGACACGTCCGCCAGCAGCGCGTGCGCGGCGGACAGGCGCATGCCGGCCTTCAGCCCGGCCTCGGCGGCGGCGGCGTTGACCGCGTGCAGGTGGCGCAGCTGCGCGGGGCCGGAGACCAGGGCCAGCGGCCGCGACGGATCCGGCACCCGGCGGAGGACGGCGTCCAGCGCCAGCCGCGGCAGCGCGATGCAGGCCCAGAGCACGGCGGCCTCAGGACAGCTGGACGGCGCGGGTGGGCGGGTTGGCGCCGCGGCATTTGCGCACGTGCCAGCCGCCCTCGCCCGCCGCCGAATACTCCATCCGCAGCGCCGCCGGCGAGGGATTGGCCGCGTGCTTGGCATCGCGGAAGGCGAAGCCCAGGCAGTCGCCGCTGTCGGCGGCCACCTGCAGCCGCCGCAGCGCCTGCGCATCGGCCTGCAGCGGCCAGCCCAGCACCGCCGCGCAGGCGGCGCTGCGCAGGCACTGCTCGAAGGCCCACAGCGCGCCGCGCGCGTCGGCCTCGATGATCTCGAGCTGCCGCAGGTCCACCCCTGCCGCCTGCCACGCCGGCGCATATGGCAGGTAGGGCGGCGCCACCAGCGCCACGACGCCGCCGGCCCGGGTCAGCCGCGCCAGCGTCGGCAGCAGCAGCGACAGCTCGCCCACGCCGTCGGCCGGCAGCAGCAGCTCGGTCAGCGCCGCGCGCGGCCAGCCGCCCTGCGGCAGCAGCGCATCGAGCGCGGCGTGCCCCGTCGGCTCGCCGTCGTCGGCCACCACCGGCGCCCGCGCCGCGCGCCACACCGTGCGCGCCGACAGCATCGCGTCGAGGTCGGGGGGCGCCGCGGGAGCGGGCATCGCAGGGGCCGGCATCGCGTTCATTCCGCGCGCACCAGTCCGCAGTAGATGCCTTCGATGGCGAAGTCGCTGCCCGCCGGCACCTCGATCGGCGCGTAGTCCGGATTGCGCGGCAAGAGCCGCAGCCGCGCGCGCGTGCGTTCCAGCCGCTTGATGGTGATCTCGCCGTCGATGCGCGCCACCACCACCTGGCCGTTGCGCGCGTCGCTGGCGCGCTGCACCGCCACCAGGTCGCCGTCGAAGATGCCGTCGTCGCGCATCGAATCGCCCTTCACCCGCAGCAGGTAGTCGGGGCGGCTTGAAAACAGCGCGCGGTCGAGCAGCACGTGGCGCTCGATGCCGGCATCGGCGCTGATCGGCGAACCCGCGGCCACGCGGCCGAGCACGGGCAGTTCCAGGCGGTCGTCGCGGACCTTCAGCCGGGTGCCGGGGACCTGGCGCCCGCGCCCTGCCCGGCCCGACGCGCCGCCCTGCGCCAGGCCGCCCACCACGCGGATCCCGCGCGCCTCGTTGGGTCGAACCTCCAGGTAACCCGCCTGCTGCAGCCGGCGCACGTGCTTGTGCGCCGCGCAGGCCTGGCGGAAGCCGAAGGCGTCGGCGATCTGCTGCAGCGTGGGCGGCGCGCCCTCGGCCCCGGCATGGGCCTGGATGAAATCGAGCACGTCGCGCTGTCGGGGGGTGAGGTCGTCGGTCATGGGTAAAAATCTATTTACCTTGCCGGGAAAGGGCAAGCCCGGCCGTCGGACGGATTCCGGCACCGGGCGGTCTCAGGGAGTGAGAGGGGTTTCAGATCAACAGCTTGGCGGGCGATCGATCTGAAGGGGTCGCAGACCTAGTCCTTTATCCGGCGAACCAGCCTGGCCGGGCTGCGCCGATGGTGAAAGACCGCCAACACGACCAACTCGTCAGCTCGCGCCCGATACACCAGGGAAAACGGAAACCGGCGAAGCAGGAGCCGGCGGCAATCCGACGCAACCTGACTGGCAGCGTCCGGATTCCTGCTCGCCAAGGCGACTGCGGCCTCCACTGCTCGGGCGAACTCCAGCCCCAGACCCGTTGCTTTGGATTCGTACCAGGCCCGTGCTTCAAGAAGCTCGTCGCGCGCTTCAGGCCTGAAGACGATGCGCATCAGCGCTGGAACAGCTCCGAACGCACTTCGTCCCAGGCTACCGCCGAAGACGGATCGCGCTCGTGTTCATCCAAGCGTGTCCGGATTTCCTGCAGTTGGACAGGCGTCAACGTGACAGCATCGGGATTTTCCGCCGGGATACTGTCCCAGATGTCCTCCGCGAGCTGGATCCGCTCGGACACGGAAAGCTTCATGAAATCTGGCCTGGGCTGACCCATGAAAGCAGTATAGACCGCCTGTCTCGCCTGTCGCGACGCGCCCGGCGATACTGCCGGTCCAAGGAGCTGTTCCGGGCGCAGGCCCGGCCGGGGAAAGCTGTTGACCACATCGCCACCCACCCTGTTCACGGTGGTCCCGCCGGGGCTGTTCGGCCCGCTGGCCTCGGCCAACCGCGAACACTACTGGCTGCTGCTGTGCCGCCTGCACGATGAATTCTTCGGCGGCCCGGATGCCCCGGTGCCGCCCAGCCACGGCTATCCCCGGCGCGAGGTCACCGCCGCGATCGAGCGCTACCTGCTGGGCGACGATCCCTGGGAGGACGAGGACGGCCAGGCGCCCGGCACCCCGCTCACCGTCCGCGCCAACACCCTCTACGAGCGCTTCCGCCAGGCCGGCTGGCTGCGCCAGGAGAAGTTCGGCGCGCGCGAGATGGTCATGATGACGCCGGCGGTGTCGCAGCTGCTGTCGCTGCTGGTCGAGTTCAGCGAGCGCGGCCCGACCTTCGTCTCCGCCCGCATCCGCTCGATCGAACTGCAGCTGCAGCAGGTGGTCGAAGGCCGCGCCGGCGGCGACACCCTGGACGAGGCCGCCGACCAGGCGCGCCGGCTGCTGGCCTCGCTGGCCTCGATGAGCCTGCAGGTGCGCGACCTGATGCCCGAGCTGAGCCGCTCGGAGACCACGGCGCAGTTCGCGCGCCAGTGGTTCGAGCGCTACGTCGGCCAGTTCTTCATCGGCGACTACGCCGACCTGCACAAGGCCGACCACCCGCTGGCCCGGCGCAGCGCGATCCTGGCGATGGCGCGCCAGCTCGAGGCCGACCCGCTGCGCGGCCGCCTGCTCGCCTGGTATGCCGAGCACCTCGCCGGCGGCGACCCGGAGCGCGCCGAAGCGCGGCTGCAGCGCGGCCTGCGCCGCCTGCGCGAACTCGAGCGCATCGACGAGTACCTGGCCCGGCTCGACGAGGACATGCGCCAGGCCAACCGCCGCGCGATGGCCTTCCTCGATTACCGCCTGCGCGCGCCCGACCGCCTGGACGAGCTGCTGCGCCGCGCCATCCGCGGCGCCCAGCGGGCGCCGGACGGCGCGCTGCGCATGCCGGTCGCGCCGGGCGCGCTGATGGACGAAGCGCAGCTGCGCCCGCCCCGGCGCAAGCCGAAGCCGATCCCGCGCAGCGCCAACGCCATGCAGCGGCCCACGCCGGAACAACTGGCCCGGCTGGCGCTGCTGCGGCGGATCAAGCGCGCGCGCCTGGTCACCGCCGAGGACATGGCGCGCTACGTCGGGCGCCACCTCACGGCCGAGGGCCACATCGACTCCGAGATGCTGCAGATCCGTTCGATCGAGGACCTGCGCGCCTACCAGACGCTGCTGACCCTGGCCCAGCGCAGCCGCCGCAGCGGCGGCCTGCGCCGCGACGACCCGCTCGGACGCCTGCTGCGCGGCTTCCGCGTCGAGCTGGCCGACGCCGGCGACGGCCCCGGCGACAACGGCTACCTGCGCGCACCGCGCTTCACCCTCCACCGCCTCGCGCCGCCGCACCGGGACACCGCATGAAACGCAGCTGGACCACGCTCAGCCAACTCACCAACGGCACCTGCGTCGAACAGGACTTCGAGCGTGCCGCCTGGCGCCTGGTGACCGAGCAGGTGCTGTACGCCGCCGACCACCGTTCGCGCGTGGCCTACCACCTGGTCGAGGAGTTCCTCGACGACTTCGCCGCCGCGCTCGCGCCGCTGGGCATCCGCCTGGAGCGCAACCCCGCCCACCGCTACATCATCGCCCTGCCCCGCCACGGCGAAGGCGCGCCGGTGCGCCTGGACGAGACCCTGTTCCTGCTGGTGCTGCGCCAGCGCTACGACGAGGCCATCCGCCAGGGGCGGGTGGAGGAGCACGGCGAGGTGGTGGTGGAACTGCCCGACCTGCAGGAAGCCTGGCCGGCGCTGACCGGCCGGCCGATGCCCGACATCGGCAGCCTGCGCATGCTGGCCGCCACCCTCCGCCGCTGGGGCTGCTGCCGCCTGGTCGAGGGCGAGGGCGACGCGCTGCAGCCCTTCCAGCTGATGGTGCGCCCGGCCATCGTCGACATCGTCGGCGAGCAGTGGCTGCAGCGCCTGGACCAGCACAGCCTCGACGACGAGGACGACGGCGACGGCGACGGCGACACCGGCAACGCCGATGGCAGCGCCGTCGCGGCCGCGGAGGGCGACGATGCAGCTGCTTGAGCGCATGCACCTGCTGCAGTTCTTCCTGTTCGAAGCGCAGACCCTGCACTTCGACCGCACCAGCGCCATCATCGCGCCCAACGGCGCCGGCAAGAGCGCGCTGCTGGACGCGCTGCAGATCGTCCTGCTCGGCGGCGACCGCCGCTACATCCACTTCAACGCCCAGGCCGGCGGCAAGGCGCGCTCGCGCAGCATCCGCGACTACTGCCTGGGCGTGTACCGCAGCGGCGACGAGGGCCGCAAGCGGCGCACCGCCACCACCTACATCAGCCTGGTGTTCCGCGACCAGGACAGCGGCCTGCCGCTGACCGCGGGCATCGCCCTGGGGGCGTCGGCCGACGAGCCCGAGCACCGCCAGCACGGGCTGTACCTGCTGCCGGGGGTGGCGCTGGACCTGGAGGACCACGTCGAGCGGATCGATGGCCGCGAACTGCCGCTGGAATGGAGCCGTTTCCGCGCCCTGGCCGGGCAGCGCTGCCGCGAGGCCGGCACCAGCCCCGAGTTCCATGCCAGCGGCGAACGCTTCGTCCGCGACCTGCTGACCCGGCTGCGCGCCTCGCCCGGCGCGCACCCGGACTTCAACGCCTTCCGCAAGGCCTTCCAGAACGCGCTCAACCTGCAGCGGGTGGAGGACGTGGACCTGTTCGTGCGCACCCTGGTGGCCGAGGACCGGCCCACCGACGTCGCCCGCTTCCGCGCCCTGCTCGACAGCTTCCGCCAGATCAAGGAGCGGATCGAACAGCTGCAGCACCGCATCGATTCGGCGGACAGGGTCGACGGCCAGTACGCCCGGATCTCCGCCCAGGCCGTGCGCGCGGCGTCGTACCGCGCGCTGGCCGCGGAGTACCAGCGCGACCTGCTCGGCGAACAGGTGGAGACCGCGCAGGATGCGTGCGACGGCGCCGCCGAAGCCCTGGCGTCGCTGGGCCGGGACCTGGCCGCGGCGCGTGCCGGGCGCGGCCAGCTGCGCGACGAACATGCCCATGCCCTGGCGCTGCTGCAGGGCCGCGAAGGCTATGGCGAGCAGGCCCAGCTGGACGAGCTCGCCGGGCGCGACCGCGACCGCCTGCAACAGCTGAAGACCGCCCTGCTGCGCGAGATCGCCGCGGTGCGCGAGCGCTACCGCGACACCGGCCGGCTTGGCCTGCCCGGCGTCGACGCCACCGCGCTGGCCAACGCGGGCGCGCCATGGGAGGCGTGGCACGAGGCCTTGGTCGCACTGCCGGGCGATGCCGCCCTGCCGTGGACGCCCGCGCAGCTGCATGCGCAAGCGAAGGCCGCCCTGGCCGCGGCGGCACCGCTGGTGGACGCGGTCGACGGCCATGCGCGCGGCCGCCACGCCGCGTTCGAGCAGGCGCGCGACCGCCTCGAATCCGCCCGCCACAACCTGAAGCGCCTCGCCGCGGGCCAGGCCGAACTCCACCCGGACGCGGTGCGGCTGATGAACTACCTGCGCGACGAAGGCATCGTCGCGCAGCCGGTCTGCGACCTGGTGCGGGTGGTCGACGCCGCCTGGCAGCCGGCCATCGAGGCCTATCTGCGCAGCAACGTCGAGGCGCTGCTGGTCCCCGCGCAGGACGAGGAGCGCGCGGTGAAGCTGTACCGCTCGCTGCGCGACGGGCGCGCGGTATACGGCGTCAAGCTCGCCCTCGCCAGCCAGGCGCGCGGCGCACGCGGCGCCACCCCGGACGCCGGCAGCGTGGCCGCGCTGCTGGTCGGCGACAACGCCGATGCGCTGGCCTTCCTGCGCCGTCAGCTGGGCGAGCTGCGCTGCGTGGAGACCGAAGCCGAACTGGTCCACAGCCGCCAGGCGCTGGCGCGCGACGGCCTGCTGGCCAAGGGCGGCAGCATCGAACGCCTGCGCCTGCCGGCAGCGGCGGATCTCCGGATCGGCGCTTCCAGCAGCCGCGAACGGGCGCGCGCACTGCGCGAAGACGTCGAGGCCGCCGAGGCCGACCTCCGCCGCATCGAACCCGAGCTCAGGCGCGCCGAAGCCTGCCAGCGCGGCATGGCCCGCCTGGCCGAACCGGAGGAGCTGGCGCAGGCCCTGCATGCGCGCGTCCTGGAACATGAGCAGGTGGAAAGCCACTACCGCAGCGGCCAGGACAGCCGCGAGGCCGCACGCGACCCCGACCTGCTGCGCATGAGCGAGCGCGTGGCCGCGCTGAAGCAGGCGCTGGACGCCGGCGAATCCCGCGTCGAGGGCCTGATCAGCGCCGAGGCGCTGGCGCAGAGCGCGCTGGCGCAGCAGCAGGCCCTGCTCGCTGCCCTGCAGGCCCAGGCGGAAATCGCCGCCCGGCGCGCGGTCGAGGCCTTCCGCGACGGTGATGTCGACGCCAACCTGGTCGAACGCCACCGCGAGGAGCTCGAGCAGAAGCAAATGGGCCTGGAGGACTGCGCCGCCCTGTGCGACAAGCGCGCCCGCGACAACGCCGACCAGTTGCAGAAGCTCCTGCCCGAAGCCTGGAGCGCGCTGCAGCAGTACGCCAGCACGCACGGCGTGGACATCGGGTTCGAAGCCAGCCAGTGGCGCGAGGCCCGCCGCCTGCTGCAGGGCGAACTCACCCGCCTGCGCGACACCGAGCTGGTCAACTATCAGGCCGAGGCCCGCCAGGCTTACGACACCGCGGTCGAGACCTTCCGCAGCAACGTCGCCAACACCCTGCACGACAACTTCGTGCGCCTGAAGACCCAGATCGACGCGCTCAACCGCACCCTGCGCAACAGCCCGGCGTTCTCCAACAACGAGCGCTACCGCTTCCACTACGAGGTGCTGCCCGACTACCGCGACCTGCACCGCTTCATCGGCCGCATCGCCGACCTCGGCGGCGAGGACAACCTGTTCGGCAGCGCCGGCGAGGTGCCCGCGGCCTTCGCCGAGCTGGTGGACGAAAGCGCCAGTGCGCGCGCGATCGACTCGCCGCTGGACGACTACCGCCGTTTCTTCCAGTTCGGGGTGCAGATCCGCCAGGACGAACACGTGATCGGCACCCTCAGCGAGCGCATGCGCTCGGGCTCCGGCGGCGAGCACCGCGCGCCGCTGTACGTGATCGCCGGCGCCGCGCTGGCCGCGGCCTACGGCAAGAGCGAAGCGCATCCCGGCGGCCTGGGCCTGATCCTGCTCGACGAGTTCGGCGACAAGATCGACGCCCAGAACGCGCGCGCCACCACCAACTATCTGCGCTCGCTCGGCCTGCAGCTGGTGCTGGCCGCGCCCGACACCGCCCAAGGCACGCTCAGCGGCGTGCTCGACAGCTACATCGAACTGTTCCGCGACGAGGACCTGCTGCAGGCCGAACGCATCGAGGTCCGGCCGGAGGCGCGCGAACTGCTGCTGAGCGACCAGTTCGACCTGCATCCGGAGCTGCTGGCCGAAGAGACGGCCCGCATCGCAGGCCAGCAGGCGCCGACGTGAGTCCGGCGCGCGGCACGCTGGAACGGCTGCTGCGCAAGGGCGAGCGCGCGCGCCTGCGCGGCGACGACGGGCCCGCGAGCCTGCCGATGACCACCGCCGCCAGCGCCGGCGACTACCTCGCGCTGCAGACACTGGCCGAGCGCGAGGCCTTCCATGCCGGCATCGCCATGGCCGAGCGCGCCGGGGCGCTCGACGTCGAACGCGACCGGCATCGCAGCGACGGCGAGCGCCTGCTGCGGATCACCGTCGCCGACCTCGACGCGCTTGCCGTGCACCTGGGCGTGGAGCTGCTGGACGCCCGCGCCGCCCGCGCCGAAACCCTCCTGCACCCGTGGCAGGCGCGCTTCCCGGTCCTCGACGCCGTGCTGCAGGCCTGGCGCAGCGACCGCACGGTCCGCGGCCAGGGCCCGGAGGCCGCCGCCGACGTGGCCGATGCCGCCCGCGCCGTCGCCACCCTGCAGGAGGCCCCCGGCGGCGAGCGCATCCTGCGCCGCGAGAGCGTGCGCCTGTTCGGCGACAGCAAGCGGCTGGAGCGGCTGACGCCGTGGCTGGAACTGCTGGCCACCGGCGAGCCCGCCGCCTCGGGGCTGGCGCGCGAGGAGGTCTGGTCGGCCATCGGCCTGCGGCGCGAACCGCAGCCGCTGCTGCTGGCCGGCAGCGGCCGCGTGGACCTGGGCGGCACCGGAGTGCCGCTGGTGCGTCCCTACCTCGGCGTGCCCATGGACGCCCTGCGCAGCCTGGCCACCGAAGCCCGCTACCTGCTGACGATCGAGAACCTCGCCAGCTTCCACGACGCCGCCCGCGACCCCGCCGCCGCGCAGGGCCTGCTGCTCTACACCGGCGGCATGCCCTCGCCCGCCTGGCGCCGCGCCTGCGCGCGGATCATCGCGGGCCTGCCGGCCACGGCCACGCTGTACCACTGGGGCGACATCGACGAAGGCGGCTTCCGCATCGCCGCGGTGCTGGCCGAGGTCGCCCGCGGCGCCGGACGCACCTTGCAGCCGTGGCGGATGTCGATGGCCTCGCTGCGCCAGGCCATGGACGAGGGCATGAATCGCCAGCCCACGCCCGCCACCCTGGCCGCCATGCAGCACTGGGCGCGGCGCGCCGGCTGGGACGAGGTGGCCGAGGACCTGGCGCGCCAGCCGATGCAGCTGGAGCAGGAGCGGCTGGAGATCGTGCTGCCGGTGGCTGGCGGCGCTGCCCTGAATTGATCCGAACGCCGCCATTCGCCCCCTTGTTACTTTCCGGTACATGCCTCCGGATGACAGCCATGGCCAAGCACACGAGCATCAGCATGGACGAAACAGCGGAAAGCAGGCTGGAAGTGCTTCGCCAGGCACTACGCGAAGGTGAACGCAGCGGGCGGGCCGACTACAGCTACGATTCCCTGGTTTCCGAACTGGACGCCGAGCAGCTTTGGGCTGGTCTTGGCCTCACCAAGGCCACCCGGGCTGATCAACAACCCGCGTACTTCCAGTTCTTCGACTTCCCCTCCGCGATCCACTCCACCGCCTGCGCCACGCGCCGGGCGCGCGTGTCCGCGCCCTTGGCCCCGGTGATCCAGTCGGCGTACTCGCGCTGCTTGCCGGGGGTGAACGCATCCCAGTGTCCGCGTGCCGCCGCGTTGCCGCGCATCGCGGCCGCCAGGTCGTCCGGCAGCGACGGCGGCGGCTTGCGCGAGCGCGGGGTCGCGGCGGTGGTGCCCGCCTCGACCAGCGCCATCGCGGCGCGGATGTGGGCGGTGGTCTCGCGCTTCGCGGGGAGATCCTTCAGGGCCGTGATGCGCCCGTACTGGCCCATGCCCGCCTGCGCCGCGGCGTCCTCGCCCACGATCTGCCTGCCGTGCCACAGGTTGAAGGCCGCATGCTGCTTGAAGCCGGCCATCACGCCCAGCAGCTTGTCCCGATACGTGAACGCCGGCGCGCCCCACTTGATGGTTTCCACCGCCTCGGGACAGGCCGCATGCACGCGGCGGCGCAGCTCCTCCAGGATCGGCCGGGCGAAGTCCGCCTGGCGGGCGATGTAGGCGTCGATGCGCGGGTCATGGCTGGTCATGGTGGTCTCCGGGCGACGGGCTGGCTGATGCACGGCATCAGCAGGTGACACTACAGCCGCCGACATGGCGGGATCCACCGCGCACGGGGAAACAGGGGTAGCCCTTTGACGGAGCGTTCCTCCAACTTCATCGATAGTGACGGGCCGTCGGGAGCCCACGCATGGCCCGCCCCACCAGACCCCGCGAATCCGCCCCCACCAGCGCCTTCGTGCAGGTCCGCGGCGCGCGCGAGCACAACCTCCGCGACGTCGACGTCGACATCCCGCGCGACGCGCTGGTCGTGTTCACCGGCATCTCGGGCTCCGGCAAGTCGTCGCTGGCCTTCGGCACCCTTTTCGCCGAGGCCCAGCGGCGCTACCTCGATTCGATCTCGCCCTATGCGCGGCGCCTGATCGACCAGGCCGGCGTTCCCGACGTCGATTCCATCGAGGGCCTGCCGCCTGCCGTCGCCCTGCAGCAGCAGCGGGGATCGCCCAGCACGCGCTCCTCGGTCGGCAGCGTCACCACCATCTCCAATTCGCTGCGCATGCTGTACTCGCGCGCCGGCCTGTATCCGCCGGGCCAGGACATCATCCATGCCGACGGGTTCTCGCCGAACACGCCGGCGGGCGCATGTCCGGAATGCCATGGCCTGGGCCGGGTCTACGACGCGACCGAAGCCTCGATGGTGCCCGACCGCAACCTCAGCATCCGCGAGCGTGCCGTGGCCGCGTGGCCGCTGGCCTGGCACGGGCAGAACCTGCGCGACATCCTGACCACGCTCGGCCACGACGTTGACCTGCCCTGGCACCGGCTGCCGAAGAAGACCCGCGACTGGATCCTGTTCACCGACGAGCAGCCCGTGGTGCCGGTGTACGCGGGCTTCACCCTGGCCGAGACCCAAAGCGCGCTGCGGCGGAAGATGGAGCCCAGCTACATGGGCACATTCACCAGCGCGCGCCGCTACCTGCTGCACACCTTCGCCAACACGCAGAGCCCGCTGATCAAGCGGCGCGTGTCGCTGTACCTGCTGAGCACCGCGTGTCCCACCTGCGACGGCAAGCGCCTGCGCCGCGAGGCGCTGTCGGTCACGTTCGCCGGCCTCGACATCGGCGCCCTGTCGCAGCGGCCGCTGACCGAGGTGGCGAGGCTGCTCGAGCCCGCTGCGAATGGAAAGACCGGCACCACGAAGCAGCATCCCGAGCAGGCGGTGGCGGCGCAGCGCATCGCCGCCGACCTGCTGGCCCGCATCCGCATCGTCGAACAGCTGGGGCTGGGCTACCTGACGCTGGAGCGCACCACGCCGACGCTGTCGCCGGGCGAACTGCAGCGCCTGCGCCTGGCCACCCAGATCCGCTCGCACCTGTTCGGCGTGGTGTACGTGCTGGACGAACCTTCGGCCGGCCTGCATCCCGCCGATACGGAGTCGCTGCTGCGCGCGCTGCACGCGCTGAAGGAGGTCGGCAACACGCTGTTCGTCGTCGAACACGAGATGGACGTGATCCGCCATGCCGACTGGATCGTGGACGTCGGGCCGGGTGCCGGCGAACACGGTGGACGCGTGCTGTACAGCGGGCCGCCGGCCGGGCTCCAGCAGGTCGAGGCGTCGAGCACGCGGCGGTATCTGTTCGACGGCGCACCGCGGCCGGCGCGCGCGCCACGCACGCCCACGGGCTGGCTGCGCATGCGCGAGGTCACCCGCAACAACCTCGACCAGGTCGACGTCGACATCCCGCTGGGCGTGCTGGCCACCGTCACCGGCGTGTCCGGCTCCGGCAAGTCCTCGCTCGTCAGCCAGGCCCTGGTTGAACTGCTTGCCGCCCACCTCGGGCACGCACCGGGCGATACGGAAGAGGAGGTCGATCCGCTGGAACGCCGCGACGCGCAGGACGCCACGGGCCGCGTCGAGGGCCTGGAGCAGGTGCGCCGCCTGGTGCAGGTGGACCAGAAGCCCATCGGCCGCACGCCGCGCTCCAACCTGGCGACCTACACCGGCCTGTTCGACCACGTGCGCAAGCGCTTCGCGGCCACGCAGGCCGCACGCAAGCGCCGCTACGACGCCGGCCGCTTCTCGTTCAACGTCGCCAAGGGGCGCTGCGCGACCTGCGAGGGCGAAGGCTCCGTGTGCGTGGAACTGCTGTTCATGCCGAGCGTGTACGCCCCCTGCCCCGACTGCCACGGCGCCCGCTACAACGCGGCGACGCTGGCAATCACGCTGGAAGGCCGCAACATCGCCGAGGTGCTGGCCATGACCGTGGCCGAGGCCGCGCGGTTCTTCGCCGACGATGCGGCGGTGCTGCGTCCGCTAAAGGTGCTGGAGGAAGTGGGCCTGGGCTACCTGCGCCTGGGCCAGCCCGCCACCGAGCTTTCGGGCGGCGAGGCGCAGCGGATCAAGCTCGCCACCGAGCTGCAGCGCGCCCAGCGCCGCGACACGGTGTACGTGCTCGACGAGCCCACCACCGGGCTGCACCCGGCCGATGTCGACCGGTTGATGCAGCAGCTGCAGTCGCTGGTCGACGCCGGCAACACGGTGCTGATGGTCGAGCACGACATGCGCGTGGCCGCCGACAGTGACTGGATCATCGACATGGGACCCGGGGCCGGGCAGGACGGTGGCCGGGTCGTGGTCGTGGGCCAACCGGCCAAGGTGGCGGGCCACCGACGCAGCAGGACGGCGCGGTTCCTCGCCGCAGAGCTCGCCCAGTAGGGATAAAGCGCGGGGTGCGTGCCGTGCGACTCAGCGCGCGGCCAGCCCCACCAGTTTCAGGCCCAGCCACACGGCTGCGATCCCGAGCACCACGCTGCCGCCCGCATACAGCGCGGCAGTGGCCAGCTCGCCGCGACGCAGCAGGTGGACCGCCTCCAGGCCGAAGGCCGAAAACGTGGTGAAGCCGCCGAGCAGCCCGGTGAACAGGAACAGTCGCGCGTCCGGCCCGCGTGATGGCGCTCGGCGAGCCCGGCGAGGATGCCGACAACCAGGCAGCGGAGCACGTTCACCGCGAAGGTGCTGTACGGAAAGCGCTCCTGCGCCGTCAGGTGCAGCACCAGCCCGCCAAGCTTGTAGCGCGCGACCGCGCCGAGGAAACCGCCAAGGCCGACCAGCAGGATGGGATGCATGTCAGCGCCGATCTTCAGCGAATCCTTGCGGGCGCTGCGTCACGACCGATCGAAACGCACCGGCTCGGGGCCGCGGTTCCGCGAGCGGACCACGACCGTGCCAGCCAGCTTGTCGTGCCAGCCCTGCTTCCTCGGATCGAATGCGACCCAGATGACCCCCAGGAACAGCGGAATCATGGAAATGAAGTACGCGAGATAGCGTCCGATCGCCTGGCCCACGCTCATCGGATGTCCGGTTTTCGCGTCCACCACGCGGGCGGACACGACCATCTTTCCAGGGGTGGCCTGCTTGTACAGCCAGAACAGGATCACCGCGATGGCTGGCATGACCCATGAGATGAGGAAATCGGCGGGGCCGGCGATCAAAGGCTTGTCGATCGCGGTGTAGCCCGCCCAACCGTAGACCGCGATCAGCAATGGGAGGGTTATGACTCCGACGATGAGCGAATCCACGATGGTCGCTCCCACGCGCGCCCAAAAGCCAACGTATTCCAGTTCTTGATCCTGCATTGAATCCCCCTTTTTCTGTTGGTTGAAATGAATCGTCCCGATCTCTGTAGACCCTACAGCAGCCTCACCGGCGCCCCCGTCACCACTGCTCCTCAATCTCCTGATCTCGGCGCACTACGCGTGAAGTTCGTCAATTCACTCCTGATTCCATTGCATGACTTGCTAAGCACTAACTGGAACTAGCGCAACAAGAAAGGATGTTCCTTTAGGAAGCCTCTTCCGATACCTCGCTTCCATCTTGTCTTCGTCAAGGTTGTACCAAGGATCCATCCAACCCTGAGGGGTTTTTCAGGATGTAGTGATCACCATCGTACGGCGCGTCACCGGAGATGCACACGATCGACCCGTCAGGTAGCTCGCCTGGGTTCCAGTCCGCCACCAGCTTGACGTGCTTCTTGACTGCACGCGCGATGTGATGAAGCTCGAGACCGCGAGGACGTGCGTTGACAGAGCGCCCTTTAACAGACTCAACCAGCCTCTTTGCTTTTGGATACGAAATGTCTAGCAGCGATGCCACGCATGCCGCCCCGCAGCCCCACTCGTCCTCTTGAGTAACCAAATCATACTTGGCCATAAACCCGCCCCTTAGTGTCTTACGTTGCTTCCCAGAAGTTTTCTTCGACTTTCCATGTTTCGAAGTCGCACGCCTCATTCGTCGAAGTAGTCGCTGTCGATCTTCGGAATGCGGATGCTCTGCGATGAAACGCCGACTTCGTTGTCCATCATCAGGTTGGCGAGTGTGGCGCCATCCACGAGCACGATCCGCTCTACCGACCGGGCGAAGTCAACCGCCTGCGCGGTGAAGCTGGAGGTCGTGAGGAAGACACCCTTGTTCGCCCGTTGTCCCGCGAGGGCGCCGTAGAACCCTTGAATTTCCGGGCGTCCCACCACGCTCTGCCAGCGCTTGGCCTGCACATACACCTTCTCGAGGCCAAGGCGGTCCAGGGAAATGACCCCGTCGATCCCTCCGTCGCCACTCCCGCCAACCCGCTGGAGGTCGCTGCGACTCGTGCCGTATCCAAGCTTGTGCAGAAGATCGAGCACCACGGTTTCGAAGTACTTGGGAGAAATCTGGAGAAGCAGGTCAAGCAGCTCGGAACGGACAGACGCTCGGATCTCCCCCAGCGCCATCTGTAAGCGATCGTCAGGACTCTGCACTTCTTCGGCCGGACCATCGCCTCCCAAAGGATCCGATGGTCCGTGTGCGCTGGGCTTGAGCTTGACGTCCAGGTAGTTCCTCGCCAGCGCCTCCACCTGCAGCGCAGACAACGGTGCGGGGTTGTCGGCAATGAACTTGCGACCGGCCTCGGTCAGGCGCCAGATCCCATGCTTCGGACTCGCCGAGTAACCCGCACGCTTGAGCCGGTCGTGCGCCCATCCAGCGCGATTCTTGTACGTGGCCTGCCCTGTCGGCAGGGCGAGCTCTCGATCCGATTCGGTCAGCAGCAAGATGTCTGCTGCCGCTTCGTGAGCCTCACGCGCAGGCACCCCATCCGGGCGCGTAGCGAGGAAACGGAGAATGGGCTCTATGAATCGGTCGTAGGTGGGCACCGCCATCGCAAATTCCTTGTTCATCGAGCCGCAAACCGGCCACTTTCTTCGTGCGCCCGTCCTAGTGCCACCAGCATTTCCACCAGCTTGGGCAGACGCTTCTTCCACGGGCCGCGCGCAGTGAACCGCGCTCCGATCTCATCGAGCGAGAGCGGTACCGGGCTGGCGGCAAGCAGGTCGGCTACCGCGCGTACCTGGTCGACGGTGTCCTTGGGCCAGGGCTGGGGTTTGCTCGACGCAACGGTCGCGGCGTCCTCACCCGCATCGGGCTGCTGCTCCGGGTCGCGCTCGGTGGCCAAGCTGGCCTGCTCGGGTTGGGGCTCGCGGGCGAGGTCGGGATTCTGGAACTCCGGACGCAGCCAGCGGACGTGGCCGCGGGCTTCCTCTGCGGCACGTTCGGCGTTGAGAGCCACGAGGCGTTCGAGGATGGCTTCGTCGAAGGCGCGCTTGGCATCTTCGGGTGTGGACGCCGGGCCGCCATGGACATGACGCTCGTTCGGTCGCAGGTCGCGTTCGGCATCGGCCATCCGCTGAAGCGTGTCGGGCGAGTCGTTGCCATGGGCGACGCGGAGCAACGGCAGCAGGTCGCCCCAGCCGTAGGCGTAGAGCACGGCCTCGTCGAGTTCGTCGTGCAGCTGGCGCAGCACGGAGACCAGACCCTGCTCGTGGATGCTGCGCTCCTTGGCGGTCAGCACCTCGGCGCTGCGCAGCTTGTCGAGCACGTTGTACATGCCGGTCAGCGTCAGGCCGGGGTGCGCGGCCTGGTGGCGCTTGCGGTGGGCGTCGAGCCGTTCGGCGAGGTTGCGGATGCGGTCAGAGGGGCACTCGCCCACCCTGCTGTACTTACCCGGGTGACCGTTGTCGTCTTCTAATGCATAGGTGATCGGGCCGCCGAACTTGTCGGCGGCATGGAGGTCGGGGAAAGGGAAGGTCTCAAAGCAACGTGTCTTGACGTAGACCGGATCGTTTCCAACACCGAGGTTGCCGCCCGCTACCGTTGCCCAGCGCGCGTGGAGAACGCTTGAAAGGACGCC
The DNA here is from genome assembly GCF_016615955.1 of Luteimonas sp. MC1750. NCBI lineage: Bacteria > Pseudomonadati > Pseudomonadota > Gammaproteobacteria > Lysobacterales > Lysobacteraceae > Luteimonas > Luteimonas sp. MC1750. Next base: position 805,510 of record NZ_CP067113.1, on the reverse strand, counting down.
CAACCACGCTCCGTCATCAAGCGCAATCACAATGAGCTTGTTGTCGGGCGCGATAGTCTCGCTCAAGAACTGGAAGACGCGATGTTTTGCGGTCTCTACTGTGGCAATGTATCGCCTCAGCCCGCTCAATGCTCGGCGTATTTCGGGTCGCGTACGTCCATGCAACCACCAATTCGCACGGATCGCTCTGTCCTTGTTTTGGTCTCTCTCGGGTTTCACCCTAGAGTGAAGCCACTGATAGACTTCGGGATGCTTCCGCAGCAGGTCGTCTTCCGTCAAACCGAAACAGTCAATGACTCTTACGTTTCTGGGCTTATCAGTCAGGTCACGACCGTTCCTATACGGACGAACGAGCGGACTATCGAGAAGCGAGACCGGCGCGTCAGAAGTGACGATGAACCCAGAGCCGAAGAGCATAAAGCCGCGCGAGGTTACTTCTCGGTTTGCAAGCAAATGACCGCAGGATGCAACAGCAGGTCCTGCACGGAGGTCTTGGTGAATCAGCCCCCTCCGTTCTGAGAGTTCGACTTCGATTTCGCCGTCGCCCGCCGGCACTTCTGCATTAACAACCAGAAGATGGCCTGGTAGCGCAATGCCTGGCGCCGCGACAGTCATCGCGATTCGCACATCCGCGCCGTCACCAGCGTCAACCCATGGATGGTCTGGAATAGCGAAGACGAGTGACAAGGCGTTCTTGCTCTCCGCCAAGAACGGCTCGATAACGCGCCGATTGAAAGATTGACGTATCGAGTTCGTAGTAATAAGACCGAAGCGTCCGCGTTGCTTGTCACTCAACTGTGCTGCAGCCTGATGCCACCAGTACATCACGAAATCGGAGGACTCCGGAACTTCTGGCCATGCAGCGCGTAGTGCTTCCACGTAGCCATCGCCCAATGCGCGACGCATCGTGCTGGCCCCAATAAACGGCGGATTCCCCACCACAAAATCCGCCTCCGGCCACGCCGCCTTCCGCGGATTCAGGTACCGCTCCACCGGCATCCGCGCCGCCTCGTCCGGCACCAGTTCCCCGGTCACCGGCGACACCTTCATCGTCTCCCCGTCCCACCGCGTCACCGGAACGCCGCGTTCGTCGGTCACGAACTCCACGCCGTCATGCGCCAGCACCGCATCGCGGTTCTCGATGTTGCGGAAATCCCGGATCACCGGCTGCGGCGGGTGCACGTCGCCGCGCGTGCGGTAGTGCCATTGCAGGTAGCCGATCCACAGCACCACCTCGGCGATCGCCGCGGCGCGCGGGTTCAACTCGATGCCCAGCAGGTTGTGCGGGTCCACGGTCTCGCCACCCATGGCGTCTGCGCGTTCGCTGCCCAGGGCCAGGCCGGTCTGGCGGTCGCCGAGTTCGTCCAGCGCGTTGAGCACCTCGCCTTCCAGGCGCTTCAGGTGCTCCAGCGTCACGTACAGGAAGTTGCCCGAGCCGCAGGCGGGGTCGAGCACGCGCACGGTGCACAGGCGGTGGTGGAAGCGCTTGAGTTCGGCGATCGCCTCGTCCGCCTTGCCTTCGTCGGCCAGGGTGCCGGCGGCGGCCTGGGCGTCGCTCCATTCGCGCCGCAGCGGTTCGATCACGGTCGGCAGCACCAGGCGTTCGACGTAGGCGCGCGGGGTGTAGTGGGCGCCGAGCTTGTGGCGGTCCTTGGGGCTCAGCGCGCGCTCCAGCAGGGTGCCGAAGATCGCCGGCTCGACGTGCTTCCAGTCGGCGCGGGCGGCGTCGAGCAGCAGGGCGATCTGGGCCGCGTCCAGCGGCAGGGTGTCGGGCTGCTTGAACAGCTTGCCGTTGAAGCGCAGCACGGTGCCGGCCAGCACGGCGGAGAAGCCGCCGGCATCCATGTCGCGCCACAGCTGGGCGAGCATGCGCATGGCGACGTCGGGCTGCTCGGCGTGGCGCGCCAGCAGGTCGCGGAAGCTGTGCGCGGGCAGCAGCTTCACGTCCTCGGCGAACATGGTGAACAGGCAGCGCATCAGGAACTGGGCCACGGCCTCGGCGTCGAAGCCGCCCTGCTCCAGGCTGCGCGCCAGCGTGGCCAAGCGGTCGGCGATCTGGCGGGTGACGCGCGCGGACTCGCGGCTGGGGTCCAGGGCCAGCGGGTCGGTCCATACGCGACGCAGGCGTTCGCGGATTTCCGGCTTGCGCAGGTCGGCCAGCGCGATGCGGTGGCTGCGCGGGTCCGGGAACGGCACGTAGGTGGCGCCGGAGCGGCTGAACTCGGAATACAGCTCGATGCGCTGGCCCACGTCCACCACCACCACGAACGGCGGCCGGCCCTCGTCGGCGGGCAGCGCGCGGGCATAGCCTTCGGCCTGGCTGCGGGCGCGCAGCAGGGCGTCGTCGAAGCCCTTGGTGTGGCTGCCCAGGCGCACCTTCTTCGACTCGAGCACGAAGGCGCCGCGGCGGTACAGGTCGATGCGCCCGGCGCTGCGGCCGCCGTCGCCGTGGCGGAAGGTGATCGGCCGCTCGAACATGTAGTCCTGTTCGGGCGTGGGGTGCGGGACTTCCACGTCGAGCAGGCGGCACAGGTCGATCAGGAAGCTCTGCGAGGTCGAGAGCTCGGAGGCGGTGACGCCCTGCCAGCGCGCGATGAAGGCGTCGGCGGCGGCATCGGCTGCCGTCGTGGCGGCGGTCGGTCTCTGTGCGGCGTCCTGCACGCGCCCCCCCTGGCACGGCGCATCCTGCGGATGGCCAAGCATACCGCCTCGAACCACGCCGGGTGCCGCGCGGGATCGGTCGGCAGGCCGATCCGCTAGCCGAGCACGTCCAGCAGCTGCGAGATCCGGTACGGCTTGGGCAGGAAGGTCACGCCGGCCGGCAGCGGGGGCAGCTGCCCGCGCGCGAGCCCCGATACCAGCACGATGCGGGCCTGCGACTCGGAAGCGAGCACGTGCTCGGCGATGTCGAAGCCGGAGATGCCGCCGGGCATGCTGATATCGGAGACCACGTAGTCGAAGCCGCCCTCGTCCTGCAGCCGCGCCATCGCCTGGACGCCATCGTGGGCCGGCACCACGTCGAATCCGGTGTCCTCCAGGGCATCGCCGACCAGCATCAGCAGCGAACGCTCGTCCTCGACCAGCAGCAGCCGCTTGCCCGCGCTCATGCCGCCTCCTCGCCGACCGGCAGGCAGATCCGCACGCGGGTGCCCTGCCCGACCTGGCTGTGCAGCTCGGCATAGCCGCCCGACTGCGCGGCGAAGCCGAACACCTGGCTCAGCCCCAGTCCGCTGCCCTTGCCGACTTCCTTGGTGGTGAAGAACGGCTCGAAGACATGTGGCTGGATGTCGGGCGCGATGCCCTGGCCATCGTCGGTCACCTCCACGCACACGTGAAGGCGCTCGCTGTCGCCCACCGCCGCCGGGTCGCGCGTCTGCAGCGCACGCGTGCCGATCCGGATGCAGCCGCCATCCGGCATCGCGTCGCGGCTGTTGGCCACGAGGTTGAGGATGGCCGCCTCGAACTGCGCATGGTCCACCCAGACCGGTGGCAGTCCCGCAGCGGGCTCCAGTTCAACCTGCACCGAGCCCGCGCAGGCGCGTCGGTAAAGATCCATCGAGTCCTCCAGCAACTGGTTGATGTCGCACAGCTCCGGCGCCAGGGCCTGGCCGCGGCCGAACGACAGCAGCTGGCGCGTCAGCAGCGCGCCGCGGTCGCAGGCCTGCAGCGCGGTCTCGGCCAGCATGCGCGTGCGCGCATCGGCCGTCGGACGGCCCTCGATCAGTTCCAGGCTGTTGACGATGATCGTGATGAGGTTGTTGAAGTCGTGCGCCAGCCCGAGGGTGAGCTTGCCGACCGACTCCATCTTCCGCGATTCGAGCAGGGCTTCGCGCGCCTGCTCCAGCGCCTGTTCGGCGTGGTAGCGCTCGGTGATGTCGCGGGTCACCTTGGCGAATCCGACCAGGCGGCCGGATTCGTACACCGGATCGATCACCACGCTGGCGCGGAAGCGGCTGCCATCCTTGCGCACGCGCCAGCCCTCGGCCTCGAAGCGGCCGGCGTCGCGCGCCGCCGCCAGGCCTTCTTCCGGCAGCCCGAGCGCCACGTCCTCGGGCGTATAGAAGCGCGAGAAGTGCTGGCCGACGATCTCGCTGGCGCTGTAACCCTTGATCTGTTCGCCACCGGTGTTCCAGCTGCGGACATAGCCATCCGCATCGAGCATGTAGATCGCGTAATCGACCAAGCTGCGCAGCAGCAGCGCCATGCCCGCGGCGTCGTTGTCCAGTGATTCGTGTGGCCGGTTCATCCGTGCCCCCCCGCTCGGAAGCCGGAGACCCTAACACCGGGAGGTGAAGAAGGCTTCACGCCGATCCAAGCAACCGGGCGAGCTTTTCAACCAGTGCTTCGAACGTCGATGGCTTCCGCCATCGGGGCAGATGCACCAGGGCGGGCGGCAAGGCCGCCGCGTCGTAGCCGGTGGTGAGCAGCACCGGGACGTCCAGCGCCGCAAGCTGGACCGCGACGGGCTCCGACGAGTCGCCGGCGAGATTGACGTCGAGGATCGCGGCGTCCAGCCGGGCTTCGGCCGCGATCATCTCCAGCGCGTGCTGCACCGTTCCTGCCGGGCCAACGACCAACGCGCCCACGGCCGCCAACTCTTCGCACAGCAGCTCGGCCAGCAGGGCCTCGTCCTCCACCACCAGGATGCGGCGCTGCGCCAGGGGAGATCCACTCATGGACTGTCCTCCGGGACAGGGCTGGCCAAAGTCGGCGCTCACCTTCGGGACGCGCGCGTGAAGTCCTTGTGCATGGCCCACGTTGACGCGGGGGCATGATGCGGGCGTGGATGACCGGGACCCAGCAGGTGTGCGATCCGGGACGTGGGAACACGACCTCCGCAACGCGGTCAATAGCGCGCTGCTCTCGGTGGTCGTGGCCCGGCGGCTGCTCGCGCAAGGCGACGTGGAGCGCGCGGAGGCCCTGCTCGTGGATACCCAGGCAGCCTGCGAGCGTGGAGTCGAGTTGCTGTCCGGACCGCAGCCCACGACGAAGGACGAGTGAGCCGTCCGGGCGCAGCCACCGCTGCCACGTGGGTTCAGGCCGCCTTGCGCGGATCCGGGTCGACCGGATCCTTGCCCGAGATGCGCGCCAAGTGGTTGTAGATCGTGCGGACGCTGACACCGAGGGCCTTGGCGGCCGCGGTCTTGTCGTTGTCGAAGTGTTCAAGCGTGGCGAGGACGGCGCGCCGCTCGAGCTCGGCAAGCGTGTCGCCCACGGCGAACGACAGGGACGCGCCGCCGGAAACACGCGGCACGCAGCGCACCAGGGGCTGCGGCTGCACGCGCAGCTGGTCACCACGCTGCAGCAGGTAGGCGCGCTGCACGGCGCCGCGGAGCTCGCGGATATTGCCCGGCCAGTCGTGCTCGAGCAGCTCGCGCTCGGCGCCCGGGGCGAGGCGCTTGGCCTGCCCGTAGTGCTCGTTGAGGCGACGGATGAACACTCCGGCCAACAGGACGACGTCGTCGCCGCGCTCGCGCAGCGGCGGCAGGCAGAGGCGGAAGTCGCTGATGGCGTAGTACAGGTCCTCGCGGAAACCGCCCTCGGCGATACGCTCCGCGGGATCGATGGTCGTCGAGAAGACGAGCCGCACGTCCGCGGGTACGCCATCGTCGGCGCCGATGCGCTTCACTTCGCCACTGTCGATGAAACGCAGCAGCTGCGCCTGCAGGTACGACGGAAGCTCGGTCACGCGATCGAGGAACACCGTGCCGCCCGCGGCCTGTTCGAAGATCCCGGCGTGGTTGTCCCGGCGCGCGTCCGGATCGGACACGCTGCCGAAGAGCTCGTGGCCCAGGCCTTCATCGGGAAGGCTGTCGCATCCCAGCGCGACGAACCGGCCCTGGCGTCCGCTCACCTCATGCACCGCTCGCGCGACGCGCTCCTTGCCGGTTCCGCTCTCGCCGATCAACAGGACCGGGGCATCGCTCGAGGCGATCCGGAAAACGGTGTCCATGACCTCGCGCATCGCCGGCGACTTGCCGACCAGGCGATCCAGGATCGATCTGGCCTCGGCCGGCGGTTCGGGCCAGTGGCGCAGCATCGTCCGCCGCAGCAGCGACTCGAGCTGCTCGACGCGGACCGGCTTGAGCAGGTACTCGACCACCGGCGAGCCCACTGCACGACGTGCAGTGTCCAGTGTCGGATTGCCGGTCACGATGGCGACCTGGCCATGCTGCGACATGTCGAGCTCCTCGAGCAGGCCGAGCCCGCTGCCATCGGGGAGATCGAGATCGAGGATCAGCAGGTCGGCGCGATGCCGACCGAGCAGCTCGTGGGCCTCGCCCAGCGTGTGCGCGACCTGAACCTGGTAGCCCTCGGTGCAGGCAAGCTGCGAGAGGGCACGGGTGAATGCAGGATCGTCGTCGAGGATGAAGACCGTTGGCTGCATTGATCAGGGGCTCCACGCGGTTGACACGGCACCTGCACCGGAAGATAGCCAGCGTGCGGTTAAGCCCGTGTCTCGCGCCCGGGCGGCGCAGCGTGAACGGGTCGGGCCTGACCCGTCCTGAAAGTTTTTCAGGCACCCGCGTGCGCGGGTCACGCTCACCTCATGGCGCGTGGCGCTATCTGGGCCTGTCGCGGATCCGGCGACATTCCCCCAGCGGAGCAGACGATCATGGCCAACCAGCAGAACGAAAACGAACGCAACCAGCAGAACCAGCAGGGCCAGGGCCAGCAGGGCCAACAGCAGCGCCAGCAGGGCCAGGGCCAGCAGGGTCAGGGCCAGCAGGGTCAGGGCCAGCAAGGAGAACAGGGTCAGCAGGGACAGCGCACCCAGGGGCAGCAGCAGAACCAGCAGGAGCAGGGACAGCGCAGCCAGAACCAGCAGGGCACCCAAGGCCAGCAGCAGGGCCAGGACGGCCAGCGTCGCGACCAGCGCTAAGCGCTCGACACTGCCGCCCGGCATGAATTGCTGCCGGGCACGAAACGAGGCGACGCCCCCGGAGACGGGGGCGTCGTCGTATCCGCGGTGCGGAGGCCGCGGCCCGGCGGTGCCTTGCGTGCCTCAGGCTTCGCTCATCCCCGCCGCGGGTTCGGCGGCGCCGCCGCTGCGCACCTTCTCGGCGATGCGCTGGCCGACGTCGGGATCGATCGAGTTCCAGTAGTCCAGCGCGCGCTCCAGCACCGGGCTGCGCACGCCGCCCAGCAACGAGCCGGACACGGTTTCGACCAGCGCGCTGCGTTCGGCCTCGTTGAACACTTCGCGTACCAGGGTGCCGGGCTGGCTGAAATCGTCGTCGTCGGCGCGCAGCGTGTAGGCGCTGCGCACCATCTGCCCGTCCGCTTCCCAGCCGTCCTCCATCCTGCCCGTCGCATCCGCCCAGGGACGACCGCCGCTGTTGGGCGCGTGCACCGGCGCGGCGCCGCTGTGGTGGTAGGCCATCTGGCCATCGAACTGGTAGGTGTTGACGGGCACCTTCGGCTGGTTGACCGGCAGCTGGTGGAAGTTGGTGCCGATGCGGTTGCGCTGGGCGTCGTTGTAGGCGAACGCGCGGCCCAGCAGCATCTTGTCCGGCGACAGGCCGATGCCCGGCACGGTGTTGCCCGGCGAGAACGCCGCCTGTTCGATCTGGGCGAAGAAGTTCTCCGGGTTGCGGTCCAGCCGCAGCGTGCCGACCCGGATCAGCGGATAGTCGCCATGCGGCCAGACCTTGGTCAGGTCGAACGGATTGAAGCGATAGCCCTTGGCCTCCTCGTAGGGCATGACCTGCACCGACAGCACCCACTCCGGGTGCTCGCCGCGCGCGATGGCGTCGAACAGGTCGCGGCGGTGGAAGTCGGCATCGCGCCCGGCCATCTCCATGGCCTCGGCGTTGCTGAAGAATTCCATGCCCTGCCGCGTATGGAAGTGGTACTTCACGAAGAAGCGCTCGCCGGCAGCGTTGATCCACATGTAGGTGTGCGAGCCGTAGCCGTTCATGTTGCGCCAGGTCCGCGGCAGGCCGCGCGGGCCCATCAGATAGGTCACCTGGTGGGCGCTCTCCGGGTTGCTCGACCAGAAGTCCCACTGCATGTGGTTGTCGCGCAGCCCCGAGTCGGGCAGGCGCTTCTGGCTGCGGATGAAGTGCGGGAACTTCATCGGGTCGCGCACGAAGAACACCGGGGTGTTGTTGCCCACCAGGTCGTAGTTGCCTTCGCTGGTATAGAACTTCAGCGAAAAGCCACGCACGTCGCGCCAGGTGTCGGGGCTGCCCATCTCGCCGGCGACCGTGGAGAAGCGCAGCAGCAGGTCGGTCTTCGCACCCGGCTGGAACAGTGCCGCCTTCGTGTACTTCGACACGTCCTCGCTGGTCTCGAACACACCGAAGGCACCGGCCCCCTTCGCATGCGGCTGGCGCTCGGGCACCTTCTCGCGGTTGAAGTGCGCCATCTGCTCGAGGAAGTGCACGTCGTGCAGGACGATCGGGCCATCGGCGCCGATGGTGAGCGAGTTGCGGTCGCTGGGCGCGGGCGCACCGGTGCTCATCGTGGAACCGGTGGATCGCGTGTCGTCGCGGGCAGCCATGGGCCTCTCCTTGTGGGCGGTCCCGCCATGCTGGCCCCCGTCGCCGTTAAAAGTCCGTTCAACGCACCGCTCAGAACGGCTGCAGCGGCCCCAGCGGCACGATGCCGGTCGGATTGATGGTGCGGTGGCTCTCGTAGTAATGACGCTTGATGTGGTCGAAGTGCACGGTTGTGGCCACGCCGGGCAGCGCCATCATCCTGGCGGTGAAGGCCGCGAGCGCGGGATGGTCGGCGACGCGCGTCAGGTTGCACTTGAAGTGGCCGTGGTACACCGCGTCGAAACGCACCAGGGTGGTGAAGAGGCGGATGTCGGCCTCGGTGAGGCGGTCGCCCACCAGCCACTCGCGCCCGGACAGGCGCTGCTCGAGCCACTCCAGGGTCTCGAACAGCGGCCGCACCGCATCTTCATAGGCGGCCTGCGTGGTCGCGAAGCCGGCGCGGTACACGCCGTTGTTGACGTCGCGATAGACGCGGGCATTGACCGCATCGATGTCCGCGCGCAGCGCCTCCGGGCAGTAGTCGCCCGGTTTCGCGCCCAGCGCGTCGTAGGCGGTGTTGAACATGCGGATGATGTCCGAGGACTCGTTGCTGACGATCGTGTCCGTGGCCTGGTCCCACAGCAGCGGAACGGTCACGCGACCCGACATGCCCGGGCGCGCGCGGGTGTACAGCTGGTGCAGGTACTGCGCGGCCATCACCGGATCGCCGGTCACCCCCGGGCCGTCCTCGAAGGTCCAGCCGTGCTCGAGCATCCTCCAGTGCACCACCGAGACCGGCACCAGGTCCTCGAGCCCCTTCAGCACGCGCACGACCAGGGTGCGGTGCGCCCAGGGGCAGGCGTAGCTGACGTAGAGCCGGTAGCGGCCGGCTTCGGCGCGATGGCAGCGCTGGCCATCGGGTCCGGCGCGGCCGTCGGCGCTCAGCCAGTCGCGGAACGTCGCCTCCTCGCGCTTGAATTCGCCGTCGCCGGAGGTGTCGTACCAGGTGTCGCGCCAGGTGCCATCGACCAGCAGACCCATGGAAGTCTCCTTGTCCGAACCAGTGGCTCAGGCTAGCGTGGCCGCGGTCTGGAGCAGGCGAACGTCGGCGATGAAGCCGGGCCAGGCGGCGGCGCGCTCCGCATCGGACAGGCGCAGCAGCCACGAGGGGTGCACGGTCGGCAGCACCTGCAGGCCATCCTCCAGCCGGTACCAGCGCCCGCGCCCCGACAGCAGCGCGAAGCCGCGCCCCAGCATCGCCTGAGCGGCCGTCGCACCGAGGCAGAGCACCATCCGCGGACGCACGGCGGCCAGCTCGGCCTCGAGCCAGGGACGGCAGGCGGTCTGCTCCGCGGCGTCCGCGCGGACATGCAGCCGGCGCTTTCCGGTCGGCCGGAACTTGAAGTGCTTCACCGCGTTGGTGAGGTACAGCGCGTCGCGCGCGATGCCGGCCTCGGCCAGCGCGCGGTCGAGCAGTTGGCCGGCCGGTCCGACGAAGGGGCGGCCCACAAGATCCTCGCGGTCGCCTGGCTGCTCGCCGACGACCATGATCCGGGCGTCGGCAGGACCCTCGCCGGGCACGGCCTGGGTGGCGGGCTGCCACAGCGGGCACGCGCGGCAGGCGGAGACGGCGGCCTGCAGCGCCGGCAGTGCGGGCGCGACGTCGGCGGGACGGCTCCCGCCTGGCTCGCGCGGCGTGCCCGGCATGGCGGGCACGCCGCGTTCCCGCAGGCGGGCCGCGTCCGCGCGGCGGGTGCCCGGCGTCTCCAGCGGCGCGGGAAAGATCTTCTGCGGCACCGTGGGCGCCGCGTCCACCATCGCCTGCATGCGCGTGCCGGCATCACGCACCAGGGCCGGGATCAGCGCGGCCTCCGGCATGTTCTTCCAGTAGCGCACCGGCATCTCCTTGACCATCGCACCCACCTTCAGGCGCGCCGGGTTGAAGATGTTCGCGTAGTACACCCGCCAGAGGTCTTCCAGCCCATCGCCCGCGGGCGCGTCGCCGCGGCGCGCGCCGTCGCCCAGGTGCAGGGTCGCCCCGTCCCAGTGCGCGCTGCGCGCCGGCGTCAGGATCGACCAGCGCATGCCGGCGAAGCGGCGCACGAAGAACGGCGCGACCTGCGGCAGCACGTCGTGCTCCGGCTCGAACCAGGCCACGTACACGGCGCCCTGCCCGTCCGCCACTTCGCGGAAGCGCACGAAGGCCTTCATCTTGTGCTTCTCGCGGCTGACCGCCTTGGCCGCGTGCCGTGCCCAGGCCACGTCGTCGTCGGTGACCATCGCCAGCAGCGCGCGCTCGCCGTGGGCGATGCGCCACAGCAGCCGATAGAGCAGCGCGTGGCGGCGCGGGTCGGCGTGGGCGAGGACGAGGCCGGCAAGCTCGAGGAATTCGCGCGGCACCCGCGGCTCCGAAGCCACGCGGCGACGCGCGACAGCGACGCCGGGCTGTGCGGGAACGCTTCGCTCGAACATGTCCGCGCCCGCGCCGAGCAGGTCGTCCTGCGCGCCACCCGGCCACAGCACCTGGTCGGGCGGCACGCCATCGGCCAGCAGCGCGCGTGCCGCCTCGCGCCACTGCGCGAGGTCGGCGCCGTCGGACAGCTCCACCCGGCGCATCAGTGTCCGAACAGGTCCGGCTGCTTCGGCGGCGGCGCGACGGCCGCGCGCAGCACCGCGCCGTCGACGTCGGATCGCGGGCGATGGTCGAGCGTCGCCACGAAGGGCGCGACCTTCGACACCGACACTCCCAGCTTCACCAGGTCGGCATAGCGCAGGTGGCGATGGCGGCGCATCGCCAGCAGACGGCGCACGGTCTTCACCCCGAGCCCGGGCACGCGCAGCAGCATCTCGCGCGGCGCACTGTCCAGGTCGACCGGGAACTGCTCGCGGTGGCGCAGCGCCCAGGCCAGCTTCGGGTCGATGTCGAGGTCGAGCATGCCGTCGTTGCCGGCCGGCGCGATCTCGCCCACGTCGAAGCCATAGAAGCGCATCAGCCAGTCGGCCTGGTAGAGCCGGTGTTCGCGCATCAGCGGCGGCGGCCGCAGCGGCAGCGCGCGCGAGGCGTCGGGGATCGGGCTGAAGGCGGAAAAGTACACGCGCTTGAGCCCATAGCTCGCGTACAGCGTGCTGCTGGTTTCCAGCACGTCGCGGTCGCTGGCGGGATCGGCGCCGACGATCATCTGCGTGCTCTGCCCCGCGGGCGCGAAGCGCGGCGCCTTCTTCTCGGCCTTGGCCTCGTCGATACCCAGGCGCAGCCGGCCCATCGAACGGCGGATGTCCTGCGCGTCCTTCTCCGGTGCGAGCGCTTTCAGCCCGCCCTCGGTGGGCAGCTCGACGTTGATGCTGAGGCGATCGGCCCAGCGCCCGGCGGCCGAAAGCAGCTCTGGCGACGCGTCGGGAATCGTCTTCAGGTGGATGTAGCCGCGGAAGCGCTCCTCCACCCGCAGCCGGCGCGCGACCTCGACCAGCATCTCCATGGTGTAGTCGCTGGAGCGGATGATGCCGGACGACAGGAACAGGCCTTCGATGTAGTTGCGCCGGTAGAAGTCCATCGTCAGCCGCACCACTTCGTCGACGCTGAAGCGCGCGCGGCGCACGTTCGAGCTGCGCCGGTTGATGCAGTAGGCGCAGTCGTAGATGCAGAAGTTGGTCAGCAGGATCTTCAGCAGCGAAATGCAGCGCCCGTCCGGCGCGTACGCGTGGCAGATGCCGCTGCCCTCGTTGGAGCCGATGCCGCCGGTGCCGCGGGAGTCACGCTTCGCGCCGCCGCTCGACGAACAGGAGGCATCGTACTTGGCGGCATCGGCCAGGACCGCGAGTTTTTCGGTGAGCTCCATCGCGCGATGCTGGCAGGCGCCCGTCTCGGGATCTGAGACAGGCGACTGAATGGGGGCGGCCGCTCAGGGCAGCAGCACCACCTTGCCCTCGTGGCGACCGCTTTCCAGCCAGGCGTGGGCCTGGGCGGCATCGGCCAGCGGAAAGGTGCGGTCGACGATGGCGCGCACCCGGCCGGACGCGATCCAGGGCCAGACCACGCGCTCGATCTCCGCCGCCAGCGCCGCCTTCTCGTCGGCGCTGCGCGGGCGCAGCAGCGAGCCGGTGACGACCGCGCGCTTGCGCATCAGGGTGGCCAGCGGCAACTGCAGCTGGCCGCCGCCCTGGGCGGCGATGTAGACGATGCGGCCGTCCGGGTTGAGCGCGTCGAGGGTCGCCGCGAGGTAGGGCGCGCCGACCATGTCGAGCGCCACGTCGATCCCGCCCGCGGCCATCGCGGCGGTGCCGAAATCCTCGGCGCTGCTGTCGATGGCGATGTCGGCGCCGAGCCTGCGTGCCGCCGCGGCCTTGTCCGCGCCGCGGCTGGTCGCGATCACCCGCGCACCGGCGGCCTTGGCCATCTGGATCGCCGCCACGCCGATGCCCGACGTCGCGCCGTGCACCAGCAGGGTCTCGCCGGCCTGCAGCCGGCCGTGCAGGAAGACGTTGGCATACACCGTGAACACGGTTTCCGGCAGCGCCGCGGCCTGCACGAAGTCCAACCCCGCGGGCAGCGGCAGCGCGTGGCGCGCGTCGACCACCGCATGGCCGGCGTATCCGCCACCGCCCAGCAGCGCGCAGGCGCGATCGCCCGGCGACCAGCGCCCGGCGCCGACGACGACCTCGCCGGCCACTTCCAGCCCCAGCCGATCCGGTGCGCGGGGCGGCGCGGGATAACGGCCCTCGCGCTGGAGGATGTCGGGGCGGTTCACGCCGGCCGCGTGCACCCGCAGCAGGATCTCGCCCTCGCCCGGCACCGGCCGCGCGACCTGTTCCAGGTGCAGCGCCTCCGCGGAACCGGCGCCGCCGCGGATCGCGATGGCGGGCATGCGCGCGTCCATCAGCCGGCCTGGTATTGCTTTTCTTCGATGAACTCGGAGCCCGCGAGGCGGTTGATCCCGTTCTTGATTGCCACCCGCTCGCCATTGCGGACCGCGACCGCGCGCGCCAGCGCGATGAACGCGTCGTCGAAGGTCTTCGACGCCTCGCGCGCGCGCAGCCCGTCCTGCACGTCCCACATCTGCTCGTTGACGGCCTTCAGGCGGTCGTAGTGCTCGGCGAGGACCGGGTTGGCGGCGACCAGGCGCTCCCAGATCGGACGCAGGCCGTCCATCTCGATGACGACGTGCATGCGCTTGTCGGGATCGGCGATGCGTTCGTGCTTGATGTGCAGGATCGACAGCTTGTCGGCCAGTTCGCCGACGGCCACGGGCACGGAAATGGTCTGCACGGCGTGTGCGCTCATTGGACACTCCTGTCGGCTCTCGCCGTCATCTTGGTCCCGTACACTTTCACGGGCAAGCCCGCCGGACGGACCCACATGCCTGCAGTACGCCTTGCCGCGCTCCTCGCGGCCGCCCTCTCCGCCACCGCCACGACGCCGGCGATCGCCCGCACGCCACCGGCGCCACACTGCCTGGACGCGCGCGAAGTGCGCGAGGTGTTCCAGTCCGACGCCGGCACGCTGGCGCTGCTGCAGTCCGACGGCCGCCGCTTCCGCGTCGACCTGGCCGGCCCCTGCCCCGACATCGACGGCGACACGCGCACCCGCATGCTGGCCGCGGACGGCTGGATGTGCGGCGCCGGCAACGAGTACGTGGCGGTGGACCAGACGCTGTGCCCGGTGGCCGCCGTCGCGCCCATCACCGCGGCCGAATATGCAGGACATGCCCGTGGCAGCCAGACCGGCGCGGACGGCAGCACCACCCTGGCCACGGTGGTGGTGAAGGGCGAAGAGCGGCGCGGCTTCGCCGCTTCGCACAGCTACTGTTTCAGCCCGCGCCACGTGCGCGGCTGGTCGGAGGATCCGCGCGGCCTGGTGGTCGAGGTCAATCCCAACCGCTCGGGCGGGAACCGCTACTACCGCGTGGAGCTGGTGCGCTCCTGCCCGCATCTCGCCGGCCCGGTCGAGGTGGCGTTCCGTTCGGGACCGGGCATCGGCGTGATCTGCGGCAATCCCGGCGACGATATCCGCGTCACCTCCACGGGTCGCCCGGCGGACTTCGTCATGACCGGTTCGGACCGCCTGCAGGTGCTCGGCGCCCGGTCGGGCTGCCCGATCCGCGCCGTCTACCCGATGGACTGAGCGGCGCGGCACGGATACCTGCCGCGCCTGGGCGGCAGTCCCGGCGTGACGCGGCTTGAACATCGACCTCTGGAGACTGGGTCGCCTCGGGCGCGCCGCGCCCGTGACCCGTACAGGAGGCAATGCCATGACCCGATCCACTTCCAGCCAGGCGACCGACGAGCTTCGCGACGTCGCGCGTGACGCGCTGAAGCTCGGTGGCCGCTGCGTCGGTGCCGCCCGCGACTGGCTGGGCGCGAAGCGCAGCGAATTCGATTCCGGCCGCGCGGCAGGCGCGGCAGGCAGCACGCGCGACGGCGGTCCGTCCGGCGTGTCCGTGCATGGCTATCGCGGCATCGGCCCGCGCGGCTACCGCCGCGACGACGCGCGCATCCACGAGGACGTGTGCGACGCGCTGACCGAGAACGACGCGCTGGACGCCAGCGGCGTCAGCGTCACCGTGCAGGACGGCGTGGTGAAGCTGTCCGGCTCCGTGCCGCACCGGATGATGAAGCGCCTGGCGGAGGACGTGGCGGAAGGCTGCCCGGGCGTGCGCGACGTGGACAACATGCTGCGCGTGGGCGTCTCGCAGACCGCCGGCACGAGCAATGACGTGCCGGGCATGGATCCGCTGGCCTGACGCCGCGGTTCCCGCATGGTGCAGGGCGCGGCTTCAGCCCTCCTGCGCCGTGTCCCGGGCCTTCTCGCGCGCGATGAAGGCCCGCATCTCCTCTTCCAGCACCGGCAGCGGCACCGGACCCAGCGCCAGGATGGCGTCGTGGAACGGCCGCTGGTCGAAGCGCGCGCCCAGTTCGCGCTCGGCCTCGGCCCGCAGGTCGCGGATGGTGCGGTAGCCGATGTAGTAGGACAGTGCCTGGCCCGGCCAGGAGATGTAGCGGTCGACCTCGTTCTCGATGTCCGCGCGTGACAGCGCGGCATGGCTGGCGAGGTACTCGATGCCCTGCTCGCGGCTCCAGCCATCGGCGTGCAGGCCGGTGTCGATCACCAGCCGCGCCGCGCGCCACATCTCGAAGCTCAGGCGGCCGAAGTCCTCGTAGGGCGTCTCGTAGATGCCCATGCGCGTGCCCAGCCACTCGGTGTACAGCGCCCAGCCTTCGCCATAGCCGGAGAAGTAGCTGTTCTGGCGGAAGTCCGGCCGTTCCGGCGCCTCCAGCGCGAGCGCGGCCTGCAGGCTGTGCCCGGGCGAGCATTCGTGCAGGGTCAGCGCCGGCAGGTTGTACAGCGGCCGCGACGCCAGGTCCCAGGTGTTGAACCAGCAGGCATCGAGTCCGCCGCGCCCTGCGGTGTAGTTGGGCGCGATGTCGTCGGCCACCGGCAGGATGGTGAAGCGGTAGCGCGGCAGCGTGCCGAGCACGTGCTTGAGCTGGCCGTCGACCTTCTTCGCGACGTACGCGGCATGGGCCAGCAGCTCGCGCGGCGTGCGTGCATAGAACTTCGGGTCGGTGCGCAGGTAGGCGAGGAACGCCTCGAAGCTGCCCTCGAACCCGGCGCGCGCCATGACCGCGTGCATCTCCGCGCTGATGCGCGCCACCTCGGCCAGGCCGAGCGCGTGGATCTCGCGCGGATCCATGTCGCGGGTGACGTACTCGCGGATCTGCGCGCGGTAGAAGGCCTCGCCGTCCGGCAGCGCGGTGGCGGCGATGGTGGTGCGCGTGCGCGGCAGGTAGTCCTCGCGCATGTACGCCAGCAGGCCGCGGTAGGCCGGCACGACCTGTCCCAGCACCACGCGGCGCCCCTCGTCGCGCAGCTGGGTGCGCACGGGCTCCGGGATGCCGTGCGGAATCGCGTCGAAGGCGTCGAGCAGCGGATTGCCGGGCCCTTCGCCCACGTAGGCCTCGATGGTGCGGTCGCGACCTTCGAGCGATGACCGCGGCACGCTCCAGCCACGCGCCAGACCGCGTTCCATGTTCGCGATCTGCTCGTCGAAGTAGCGCGGCACGTCGCCCAGGCGGGAGATGAAGCGCCGCCAGTCCGCCTCGTCCTGCCATGGCTGGCGCGGGGCGAAGCCGGCCCAGAAGAAGGTGTCGCTGTTGAAGGGCGCCTCCCAGGTGCGGCGTCGGGCGTTGTCGAGCTCCGCCGCGCGGGTGGCGCGGAAGACCGCCAGGTTGACCTGGTCCTCGCGCGACAGCGTCGACGCATCGATCGCATCGACGGCCTGCAGGATCCGCGTCCAGTGCGCGATCCGCTGGTCCCACGCGGCGGGCGTCACCGAGGGCAGGCGTGCCGAGGGACGCCAGCGACCGTCGACCCGCTCGTGGCCGGACATGCGCTGGCGCCAGGCGGTGTCCTCTTCGAACAGCGCATGCAGCCTTGCGGCGTCCCCGGCATCGGCATCCGCTGCGTTCGCTGCCGGGGACGCGGCCGGATCCACGACCCTGCCATCGACCACGGCCTGGGTGGCGAGAGCCGGGCTGCACAGGACACATGCCAACAACAGGCCCGGCAGCAGCGCCAATCGGCGTGGGGAAAGGCAGGCGGTCGGCATCTTCAGGGGCTCCTGGCAGGTTCGTTCGCGGCGCGGTATCCAGCGCCGGCGTCATGGCGTGTTCGTGGCCATCCGATCTTCGCCGAACCATGCGCGCCCGGCCACCTGCCGATGGTCAGGCGACGCGCCCGCCGACGTGGCCTCAGCCGATGTTCGAGTACGACGCGTTGCCCAGCCCGGTGCCGATGGTGAGCACGCCCCAGCGCCGCGCGTGGCGCATGCGCGGACGCTCGCTCAGCCCCTGCACCACGGCGTCGTTGTGCAGCAGTACGCGCGGCGCCCGCCCGCGGACCGGCTGCAGCCAGTCGCCCAGCGCTTCGGCCAGGAAGAAGTCCTCGGCGGCCCAGTCACCGGGCAGGTTCTGCACGCCATGCAGCAGGTGGCCGCGCGCATCCACTTCGCCCGGACAGGCGATGCCGACGAAGGGCGCGAGATCGATGCCGCGGGTGCGCGCCTGCGTTGCCAGGCCGTTGAGCATGGCGCCGAGGCGGCGCATCGCCCCGTCGCGCGTCGGCGCGTCGTCGGCGTGGCGCCACTGCGTGTGTTCGAGCACCCGCGCCTTGCCACCCGTCCGGTCCTCGCCCAGGCGCGGCTCCACGATGCCGCAGCGGATGTTGGTTCCGCCGATGTCCACCGCGAGGAAGGCCTCGCGACGCAGCGCGGCGGCGGGCGCCAGCTGCACCCATCCCAGCAGGCCGCCCTCGTCGCTGTCCTGGGCGAGCACGCGCAGGCGCACGCCGCTGCGCGCGAGCTTCAACAGGCGCGCGGCACGGCGGATGGCCAGCTGCCCGGTGGCATGGTCCGGGAATCCACCGCCCAGCACGATGTCGCGCACGCCTGCCCATTCGGGCTGGGCGATGAAGCTGCGCACCACCGCGACCAGCGCGCGCGCGTACTCCTCCACCGCCAGGTGCACGACATGGGCGGCATCGGGATCGCCCCCGACCAGCACCATGTCGATCGCGTCCTTGCCGAGCTCGCTGGTCGGCGTGCGTCCGAAGGGATCGCGCGCGCAGGTGCTGTGCGCGCGGCGCGCCTGGTCGAGGAGTTCGCGGAAGGCGGTCTGGCTGGCGCGGTCGCCGAGGAAGCCACCTTCGGGATGGCGCAGCGGCAGGTTCCAGCTGTCGATACGCACGCCGGTGCCGCGCCGTGAGGCGTGTCCGCTGCGGTGGGCGGGGCGCGCGGGGCCTGGGCGGGCTGGACGTCGGGTCATGCGGCACTCCTCGGATCTGTCTGTGGACACGCCAGCAGCGTGTGGTGCCCCGGTCAAGGCGCGTCGCGCCGCCAGGGCGCGTCTGCGTTGCCGGCCAGCTCGCCGTGGGCACAGGCAATCCAGGCCTGCGTGTGCCGCAGCAGGTACCCGCCGGTGAACGCGGAAAATGCCGGCAGGATCGTCTGCCCGGGTTCGAGCACCAGCGCGGGGTGGCGCCCCGGCAGGCCGGGCAGCCGCGCGACCGGGTGCAGGTGCCCGCATACGACATGGCCGCCGATACCGTCCGCGGTCTCCAGCGGGAGGTGGCGGAAGCGGAACGGGCCGTCGCGCACGTCGTCGGGAAGATGGACGATGCCGGCCGCGTCGGCCACCAGGGCGCGGTCGTGGTTCCCGGCCACGACGCTGGCTACGCAGCCGGGATGTGCGGCCAGCAGCGCGCGCCATTCGGCCTCGACGCGCGGGTGGCGGCGGCCGTGCAGGAAGTCGCCCAGCACCCACAGTTGGCGCGCACCGGTCTGCACGAGCAGCGCGTGCAGACGGTCGAGGTCGTGCCGGGTCCCGCCGCTGGGCACCGCGATTCCCGCCGCGCGCATGATGTCGCCCTTGCCCAGGTGCAGGTCGGCGATAAGCAGCCGCTCGCGCGCGGGCCAGTACAGGGCGCGGTCGGCGAGCAGGCGCATCGGCTCGCCGGCCAGCCGCAGCTCAGCCGCGTGCGACATGGCGTCCCTCCAGCTGTGCGGCGGCCCGCTTCACCCGGGTGCGCCAGTCCTCGGTGCTGAGCTGGCCGCGCATAGACTCCGCCCACAGCGGGAAGGCCAGCGGCGTCAGGCCGCGTGGCCTGCGCAGCACCAGGCTGCGGGCGCTGCAGCGTTCCAGCGCGGCGCGCAGGCGCGCGACTTCGAGCTGTTCCTCCAACACTTCGCGTTCGGCCTGCGCCAGCAGCACGTGGCCGGGGTCGTGCCGGCTGAGCACGTCGAACAGCAGGCTGCTCGAGGCCTGCAGCTGGCGCAGAGAGCGGATCGCCCGGCCCGGGAGCGAGGGCGGCAGCAGGCCGGCCACGCGCGCGATCTCGCGGAACTGGCGGCGCGCGAGCTCGGCCAGGTTGAGGCTCGCCCGCAGGTCGTCGACCACGCCGTGGACGCCAAGCATGCGGCCCAGCAGCGCTTCGTCCGGCCAGGCTTCGGCCTGCGCGCTCAGCACCAGGCCGTAGTCGTTGACCGACCAGGTAAAGGTGTTGGGCACGTCGCGCGCCCAGCGCAGCGCCAGCAGCGGCGCCAGGCCTTCGTGCACGGCACGCCCGGCGAAGGGAAACAGGAACAGGTGCCAGCCTTCGCGGGTCTTGACCGCTTCGGCCAGCAGGCTGTCGGGCGTGGGCAGGCTCGAGAGTCTCGCCTGCAGCGCCAGCAGCGGCGCCAGTGCGCGCATCTCCGGGCTGCGCGGCGGCTGCGCCAGCACCGCCTCGACTTCGGCCGCCAGCTCGCTCGACAGCGGCATGCGCCCGCCCTGCCAGCGCGGCACGCTGCCATCGTTCTTCTTCGCCAGGCGCACGAAGGCGGTCATGTCGCGCAGCTGCACCAGCTCGAGCGTGCGCCCGGCGAACTGGAACCGGTCGCGCGGCCGCAGGCGCGAGACGAAGGCTTCCTCCACCGCTCCCAGCCGCGCGCCCTTGGCGAAACGCACCTGCACGCTGCCGTCGCTGGTGATGGTGCCGATCGACAGGCGGTGGCGGAACGCGACCTTGCGATCGAGGACGCGCCATCGGCCGTCCTCGTCGCGCACCACGCGGCGGTAGTCGGGGTAGTGCTCGAGCGCGCTGCCGCCGCGGACGATGAAGTCGAGCACGGCCTGCCAGGCCCCGTCGGACAGATGCGCGAAGGCATGGGTTCCGCGCACCTCCGCGAGCAGCAGGTCGGCGTCGAAGCCGCCGCCCAGCGCGAGGGTGACGCAATGCTGCGCCAGCACGTCGAGCGACAGGCGCGGCGGCGGCCGCGCCTCGATGCGCCCGGCGTCGATCGCGATCCGCGCGGCCGCGTACTCGGCCAGCTCCAGCGCATGCGTGGGCACGCAGACGACGTGGCCGGCCTCGCCGGGACGATGCCGCGCGCGACCGCCGCGCTGCACCAGCCGCGCCATGCCCTTCGGGCTGCCGACCTGCAGCACCTGGTCGACCGCGGGAAAATCGACGCCCAGGTCGAGGCTGGAGGTTGCGACCACGCAGCGCACGCTGCCGTCGCGCAGTCCGGCTTCGGCCTCGGCGCGCAGCGCGGCGTCGAGCGAGCCATGGTGCAGCGCGAGGGTCGACGGATCATCCAGCCAGACCGACTGCAGCGCCCGATGCCACAGCTCGGCCTGCGAACGCGTGTTGGTGAACAGCAGGCTGCTGCGTGCGCGCTGCAGGACCGTGGCCACGCGTTCGAGCTGCGACAGGCCGAGGTGGCCTGCCCAGGGAAAGCGCTCGCCCTCCTCGGGGATGAGGGTTTCCAGCGTCAGCCGCCGCGGCCTGGGTGCAGCCAGGATGGGTGCGTCCGGCTGCTGCGGCAGCAGCACGTCGCGGGCCTCGGCGAGGTTGCCCAGCGTGGCCGAGAGCCCCCAGGTCCGCGCGGCCGGCGCGACGGCGCGCAGTCGCGCCAGGCACAGCTGCAGCAGCACGCCGCGCTTGTTGCCCAGGAGTTCGTGCCACTCGTCGACGACCACCGCGCGCACGCCGGCGAACAGCGCGTCCGCATCGGGATAGGACAGCGCCAGCGCGAACGATTCCGGCGTGGTGACCAGCACGTCGGCCTGGCCCTGCCGCGCCAGGCGCCGGTCGCGCGCGCTGGCGTCGCCGGTGCGCATCGCGACCGTCCACGGCACGTCGAGCGCGGCGATCGGTTCGCGGATCGCGCGCACGGTGTCGACGGCGAGCGCGCGCAGCGGCGTGATCCAGAGCAGCCGCAGGCGCGGCGCGGCCGCGGCACCGCGACGCTTCGCGGGAGGCGCGTCGCCCAGGCGCAGCGCTTCGAGCAGCGGACCACCAAGCGCCGCGAGCGTCTTGCCGCTGCCGGTGGGCGTGACCAGCAGGCCGGAGCCGCCGGCAAGGTAGTGGCGCCAGGCCTCGCGCTGGAACGGTGCGGGACGCCAGCCCTGGGCGCTGAACCATGCGCTCAGCGGTGCGTCGATGCGGCGACGGCTGCGCACGGCCGGAGGTGGCGGGACGTCAGGCGCGTCCGATGCGGCCGGTCGCACCGTCACCGCGCCAGCGCCCGCAGCGCGTCGAGCCGGTCGGCCTCGCGCGCGGGCTTGTCCTCGCGCCAGCGCAGGATGCGCGGGAAGCGCACGGCGATGCCGGACTTGTGCCGGGTCGACCGGTTGACGCCTTCGAAGCCGAGTTCGAACACGTGCACCGCCTCGACCGAGCGCACCGGTCCGAAGCGCTCCAGGGTGTGCCCCCGGATCCAGCGGTCCAGGCGCAGCATCTCGGCGTCATCCAGGCCCGAATAGGCCTTGGCGACCGGGACCAGCGCCTCGCCGTCCCAGAGGCCGAAGGTGTAATCGGTGAACAGCGTGCTGCGCCTGCCGCTGCCCGACTGTGCGTAGATCAGCACCGCATCGATGCTCAGCGGATCGACCTTCCACTTCCACCAGTCGCCGCGCTTGCGGCCGTGGCGATAGGGCGAGTCGCGGCGCTTGAGCATCAGGCCCTCGACGCCGAGCTCGCGCGACTGCTCGCGGATCGTGGCGGCGTGCGTCCAGTCGCTGGCCTCGACGGCGGGCGACGGCGCGATCCTCGCCGCGTCCGTTCCGGAGTCCGGGGCCAGCAGGTCCATGAGCAGCGCACGTCGGTCGTCGAGCGACCGGGCGCGCAGGTCCACCCCGTCAAGCTCGAGCAGGTCGTAGGCGATCACGCGCGCGGGCGCGGCGGCCAGCGCCCGGGGTCCCGGCTTGAGGCGCTGGATGCGCGTCTGCAGCGCGCTGAACGGCATCGGCCCGTCGGCGCCCGGCTCCCATGCCAGCAGTTCGCCATCGATCACGCAGTCCCGCGTCAGCCGGGCGGCGGCCGCTTCGATTTCCGGAAAGCGCCCGTCCATGCGCTCCTCGCCGCGCGACCACAGCGCGATTTCACCGGGGCGCCGGATCAGCTGCAGCCGGATGCCATCCCACTTCCATTCCAGCAGCCACTCCTCGAGCGGCCCGAGGGTCGCGGCGTCGACCTCCAGTGGCGAAGCGAGGAAGAACGGGTACGGCAGCGCCGCGTCACCGGGCTGTGGCTCCGGCGACAGCAGCGTTTCGAGAAATCCCGCGCCCGGTGTCCAGCGACCGAGCATGCGCTGCGCGATCATCGCGATGTCCACGCCCGACAGTTCCGCCAGTGCCTGCTGCACCAGCCCCTGCGAAACGCCGACGCGCAGCGCGCCGGTCAGCAGCTTGTTGAAGACCAGCCGCTCGCGGAACACGAGCTGGTGCCAGGCATCCACGATGACCGCGCGCCGCAGCTCGGGCTCGGCATTCGCGACCGGCGCCAGGCGGTGCTCGATCCAGTCGGCGAGGCTGGGTTCGTCACGTGCGTGGGTGGGCAGCGAGTCATCGACCGGCGGGTCGTCGAGCAGCAGCGCCAGCGTTTCGGCAAGGTCGCCCACCTGGTGATGGCAGGCTTCCACCAGCCAGTCGGGAGTGCCGGTTTCCTCGCCGATCCAGGTGCGCAGCTCGCCGGTGGCCGCGATCTTCGCGCGCGCGCCGCCGATCTTGCCGCCCGACAGCAGCCACAGTGCCCACGCGGCATCGCGCGGCGGCGCATCGCGGAAATACTCGACCAGGGCGCGGCGCTTGTCCGCGGTCCCCGTGCTGCGGTCGAGCCGCTCGTACAGCGCGGCGAAGCGGCGCATCAGGCGGCCCCGACGCGGCTGTGCGCGAAGACGCGGTGCATCAGTCGTCCTCGCCGTAGCCGGTCGCGAATACGCCGGTCTCGATGCCCTGCGCGTTGAGCACGCGGACCAGCGCATCGGTGTCGCCGTGTGTGGCGATCACCCGACGGGCACCGGTCTCGTGTGCGGTGCGCAACAGCGCCGGCCAGTCGGCGTGGTCGGACACCACGAAGCCGCGGTCGTAGTTGCGCCGGCGCCGGTTGCCGCGGATGCGCATCCAGCCCGAGGCGAAACCCTGCTGGGCGCGGCGGAAGCGGCGGATCCACGGGCTGCCCGCCGCGGATGGGGGTGCGAGCACCAGCTCGCCGGCGAAGTCGGCACCGCGCGCTTCGTCGGCCACGCGGCGGGTCTCGAGCATCGGAATCCCAAGCTCCCGATACACCTGCACGCCGGCGTCGATTGCCCCGTGCACATAGGCCGGCCTGTCGGTGTGTGCGGCAAGCTCGGCCAGCACCCGCTGGGCCTTGCCCAGCGCATAGCAGTACAGGATCGCGACCTCCCCGTTTGTCGCGCACTCGTCGCGCCAGTCCACGATCTCGCGCGCCACGGCCGATGTCGGCGGCCATCGGTAGATCGGAAGGCCGAACGTCGACTCGGTGATGAAGACGTCGCAGGGCACGACCTCGAAGGGCGCACACGTCGGGTCGTGGTCGCGCTTGTAGTCGCCGGAGGCCACCCAGACTTCGCCGCCGGCCTCGATGCGGACCTGGCTGGAGCCCAGCACGTGGCCGGCCGGATGGAAGGACAAGGTCGCACCGCCGAGGCGGAAGCGGTTACCGGCGTCGTGCACCTGGTAGTCCTGCTCGCCCAGCCGCCAGCGCAGGATCGGCAAACCCTCGGCAACCACGTGGTAGCTGCCCATTCCCACGCGCGCGTGGTCGCCATGCCCGTGCGTGATCACCGCGCGCGGCACCGGTCGCCAGGGATCGATATGGAAATCGCCGGCGGGGCAATACAGCCCCTCCGGCGTGGCCACCACCAGGTCGCGTTGCCCCATGCCGTGCCGTCAGCGCAGGTCGACTTCGCCGACCTTGTCCTTGTAATCCTTCTTCGGGTCGATGCCGAGCAGCATCTTGACGCCCGCGACCATGCTGTTGGCGTCCATCCAGACCTCGGCATCCTCCGCGTCCAGGCGCAGGAGGCGCAGCTTGGGATCATCCTTGCCCTCGTACCACGCGCCGACGAAGGGATTCCACAGCCGCTCGACCACGGCGCGGTCGGTGTCGACGCGCAGGTTGCCGCGGATGCTGGCAAACAGGTCGTGTCCCTTTGAAGCGAAGCCCGCCGAGGCGCGCGCACTGCCGCTGCCCAACTGCTTCACCAGCATGTTCTCGGACGAGGTGAAGAACCAGATCGGCGAGCGACGTTCTTCGGCCAGCCCCGTCATCGGGCGGGCGTGGCCGTCTTCCTGGCCATCCAGCCCGAGCATCACGGTGCGATCGCTTTCCAGCGCCTTCCAGAACTTCTCTTCCAGCTCACGGGAATCTGTCATCTCAGTGCTCCTGCACGTGGTAGTCCCCGGGATGAAATCACCCCCGCGGTGACAGCCACGTTGGCGTCACGGTTCACCTGGCGCGGACCTCCGCTGCCGCAACATCGCGCCCACCACCCACCGAAGGACCTCGCAGGATGAACCCCGATCTCATCGGCTGGGCGGCCTCGGCCATCCTGCTGGCCACGCTGGGCCGCCAGATCATCACGCAGTGGAAGGACAAGGATGCGAAGGGCGTTTCGCGCTGGCTGTTCCTCGGCCAGATGGCGGCCTCGGTCGGCTTCATCATCTACAGCTGGATGCTCGACAACTGGGTCTTCATCGTCACCAATTCGCTGATCCTGCTCACCGCGGTGATCGGCCAGATCGGACTGCTTATCCGCCGGGGGCAGGACAGCCCGGACGGATGACGACATGCGCATTTCCACCGCAAGGAAAGTTCTTCTCCGAAGTCCTGGAAGAAGCCGAAGTAGTCTCTCTAGCGAAACCCGGGGCGTCGTCTGGCGGGACGCTTGGCGCTGCTGCGATGCGATGCCTGCTGCCGCTCATGTCCCCCGGCGCCGGCCTCCGGCCGGCGCCTCCTCCTTGACTTCCCGTCAGCAGGCATCGCACCGCAGTCCGAATGGAATCGGCCGCTGACCGCTGACCGCTGAACCTCTGACCTCTGACCTCTGACCGCAGGGCGCGAGACGCGAGACGCCGCGCAGATGATCGGCGCGGGACCCGGCTTTGGCCCTTGTGCGGCGTACCGCCGACCCTGCATCGCCTTGGGTCTTCCGCAGATCGCCCGCAGCCCCGCATCGCTTTGGCGCGTGGCCTGCTGACGGGAAGTCAAGGAGGAGATGCCGGCCCAGAGGCCGGCATCGGGGGACATGAGCGGCAGCAGGCCATGCGTCGAAGCGCCGCGGCGCCCAAAAGAAAAACCCCGCAGCCGAGGCTGCGGGGTTTTGGGGTAAAAACCCTGGCGATGACCTACTCTCGCATGCTGAATGCACACTACCATCGGCGCGTTCACGTTTCACTTCCGAGTTCGGAATGGGATCGGGTGGTTCCATGAAGCTATTGTCACCAGGGAGAGGGTGGAGGGTCGCGGGCCGGTGGTGCTGGCTTGACGCGCACACGCTCTCGTCGGGTTGCCTCGGAACGGAGCCTGGAAACAGCTCCGCCGTTGGCGAATAAGGTAGGGACGTAGCGAACTTTTGGGTCGAACATCGACGCGTCGTCGAGTCCAAGGCCACTTGAGGTTATATGGTCAAGCCTCACGGATCATTAGTACTGGTTAGCTCAATACATTGCTGTACTTACACACCCAGCCTATCAACCACCTGGTCTTGATGGTTCCTTCAGGGGACTTGTGTCCCGGGAGATCTCATCTTGAGGCGCGCTTCCCGCTTAGATGCTTTCAGCGGTTATCGCTTCCGAACGTAGCTACCCAGCAATGCCTCTGGCGAGACAACTGGAACACCAGCGGTTCGTCCACTCCGGTCCTCTCGTACTAGGAGCAGCCCCTCTCAAATCTCCAACGCCCATGGCAGATAGGGACCGAACTGTCTCACGACGTTCTGAACCCAGCTCGCGTACCACTTTAAATGGCGAACAGCCATACCCTTGGGACCGACTACAGCCCCAGGATGTGATGAGCCGACATCGAGGTGCCAAACACCGCCGTCGATATGAACTCTTGGGCGGTATCAGCCTGTTATCCCCGGAGTACCTTTTATCCGTTGAGCGATGGCCCTTCCATACAGAACCACCGGATCACTAAGTCCTAGTTTCCTACCTGCTTGATCCGTCGATCTTGCAGTCAAGCACGCTTATGCCTTTGCACACAGTGCGCGATGTCCGACCGCGCTGAGCGTACCTTCGAGCTCCTCCGTTACTCTTTGGGAGGAGACCGCCCCAGTCAAACTACCCACCATACACGGTCCCCGATCCGGATCACGGACCTAGGTTAGAACGTCAAGCACGACAGGGTGGTATTTCAAGGTTGGCTCCACCCCAGCTAGCGCCAGGGTTTCACAGCCTCCCACCTATCCTACACAGACGAACTCAACGTTCAGTGTAAAGCTATAGTAAAGGTTCACGGGGTCTTTCCGTCTTGCCACGGAACGCTGCATCTTCACAGCGATTTCAATTTCACTGAGTCTCGGGTGGAGACAGTGCCGCCATCGTTACGCCATTCGTGCAGGTCGGAACTTACCCGACAAGGAATTTCGCTACCTTAGGACCGTTATAGTTACGGCCGCCGTTTACCGGGGCTTCGATCAAGAGCTTCGCCTTGCGGCTGACCCCATCAATTAACCTTCCGGCACCGGGCAGGCGTCAGACCCTATACGTCCACTTTCGTGTTTGCAGAGTCCTGTGTTTTTGATAAACAGTCGCAGCGGCCTGGTATCTGCGGCCCTCGCTCGCTCAGCTGCGCATGCAGCCACGAACAAGGGCGTACCTTCTCCCGAAGTTACGGTACCATTTTGCCTAGTTCCTTCACCCGAGTTCTCTCAAGCGCCTGAGAATTCTCATCCTACCCACCTGTGTCGGTTTACGGTACGGTCTGCACAAGCTGAAGCTTAGGAGCTTTTCCTGGAAGCGTGGTATCAGTCACTTCGCTCTAATGAGCTCGTCTCGGTGCTCGGTCTTGAAGGGTCCCGGATTTGCCAAAGACCCAAACCTACCGCCTTTCCCCAGGACAACCAACGCCTGGTAGACCTAACCTTCTCCGTCCCTCCATCGCACTTGTGCGAGGTGCTGGAATATTAACCAGCTTCCCATCGAC
This sequence comes from Luteimonas sp. MC1750, assembly GCF_016615955.1. Classification (NCBI taxonomy): domain Bacteria; kingdom Pseudomonadati; phylum Pseudomonadota; class Gammaproteobacteria; order Lysobacterales; family Lysobacteraceae; genus Luteimonas; species Luteimonas sp. MC1750. Next base: position 778,045 of record NZ_CP067113.1, on the reverse strand, counting down.
TACGCATTTCTGCCTCGCCTTAGGGGCCGACTCACCCTGCGTCGATTAACGTTGCGCAAGGAAACCTTGGGCTTTCGGCGTGGGGGCTTTTCACCCCCATTATCGTTACTCATGTCAGCATTCGCACTTCCGATACCTCCAGCAGACTTCTCAATCCACCTTCACCGGCTTACGGAACGCTCCTCTACCGCGCATCACGAAGTGATGCACCCCAAGCTTCGGTTCCATGCTTAGCCCCGTTAAATCTTCCCCGCAGACCGACTCGACCAGTGAGCTATTACGCTTTCTTTAAAGGATGGCTGCTTCTAAGCCAACCTCCTGGCTGTCTGTGCCTTTCCACATGGTTTTCCACTCAGCATGGAATTTGGGACCTTAGCTGTGGGTCTGGGTTGTTTCCCTTTTCACGACGAACGTTAGCACCCGCCGTGTGTTCCCGCATAGTCTGTCTTGGTATTCGGAGTTTGCAATGGTTTGGTAAGTCGCAATGACCCCCTAGCCATAACAGTGCTCTACCCCCAAGAAGATTCGTGCGAGGCGCTACCTAAATAGCTTTCGAGGAGAACCAGCTATCTCCGGGTTCGATTAGCTTTTCACTCCTAATCACACCTCATCCCCTACCTTTGCAACGGGAGTGGGTTCGGGCCTCCAGTACCTGTTACGGTACCTTCACCCTGGGCATGACTAGATCACCCGGTTTCGGGTCTACTGCCCGCGACTATGCGCCCTTATCAGACTCGGTTTCCCTTCGCCTCCCCTATACGGTTAAGCTCGCCACGAACAGTAAGTCGCTGACCCATTATACAAAAGGTACGCAGTCACCCCGAAGGGCTCCTACTGCTTGTACGCACACGGTTTCAGGGTCTATTTCACTCCCCTCACCGGGGTTCTTTTCGCCTTTCCCTCACGGTACTGGTTCACTATCGGTCGGTCAGGAGTATTTAGCCTTGGAGGATGGTCCCCCCATGTTCAGACAGGGTTTCTCGTGCCCCGCCCTACTCACTTTTCATCATTCCGGCCCTTTCGCATACAGGGCTGTCACCTTCTATGGCCAGTCTTTCCAGACTGTTTTGCTAGAACCGGAACAACTTTTGGGCTGCTCCCCGTTCGCTCGTCGCTACTGGGGGAATCTCGGTTGATTTCTTTTCCTCCGGGTACTTAGATATTTCAGTTCCCCGGGTTCGCCTTGCATGGCTATGTATTCACCATGCAATACTCCTTGCGGAGTGGGTTTCCCCATTCGGACATTGCCGGATCAAAGCTTGTTGCCAGCTCCCCGACACTTTTCGCAGGCTGCCACGTCCTTCATCGCCTCTGACCGCCAAGGCATCCACCGTGTGCGCTTATTCGCTTGACCATATAACCCCAAGTCGCCTCGGAGCCATATGACGTGCCACCAGGGGTACAAATCCCGGCAGCGCGAAACATACACTCAATCTCTAGGGCCTCAAGGGCCCCGCCTTAGCCTCTACGACACGTCTGGATATTCGTCTCAAACGCTCGCTACGTCCCTGGTTTTCAAAGAACACGGGCCGGCCACAATGCCGCCCCGCTTCAAATCTTGATGTGTGTGCGCAGATCATCCAGGAATGGTGGGTCTGGGAGGACTCGAACCACCGGCCTCACCCTTATCAGGGGTGCGCTCTAACCACCTGAGCTACAGACCCAATGTCTTCCCCAGCGTGGTGGAGCCTGTCGGGATCGAACCGACGACCCCCTGCTTGCAAAGCAGGTGCTCTCCCAGCTGAGCTAAGGCCCCAAAAACGGGGTCGGTCCCCCGGCTTGCGCCGTGGAACTCCTGGATGCAGGTCACTTGTGCGGACGCCTGACAGGCAATTAGCTGTCTTTAGTCTCTAAAGGAGGTGATCCAGCCGCACCTTCCGATACGGCTACCTTGTTACGACTTCACCCCAGTCATCGGCCACACCGTGGCAAGCGCCCTCCCGAAGGTTAAGCTACCTGCTTCTGGTGCAACAGACTCCCATGGTGTGACGGGCGGTGTGTACAAGGCCCGGGAACGTATTCACCGCAGCAATGCTGATCTGCGATTACTAGCGATTCCGACTTCACGGAGTCGAGTTGCAGACTCCGATCCGGACTGAGAGAAGGTTTCTGGGATTGGCTTGCCCTCGCGGGTTCGCAGCCCTCTGTCCTTCCCATTGTAGTACGTGTGTAGCCCTGGCCGTAAGGGCCATGATGACTTGACGTCATCCCCACCTTCCTCCGGTTTGTCACCGGCGGTCTCCTTAGAGTTCCCACCATTACGTGCTGGCAACTAAGGACAAGGGTTGCGCTCGTTGCGGGACTTAACCCAACATCTCACGACACGAGCTGACGACAGCCATGCAGCACCTGTGTTCGCGTTCCCGAAGGCACCAATCCATCTCTGGAAAGTTCGCGACATGTCAAGGCCAGGTAAGGTTCTTCGCGTTGCATCGAATTAAACCACATACTCCACCGCTTGTGCGGGCCCCCGTCAATTCCTTTGAGTTTCAGTCTTGCGACCGTACTCCCCAGGCGGCGAACTTAACGCGTTAGCTTCGATACTGAAGACTCAATTGTCCCCAACATCCAGTTCGCATCGTTTAGGGCGTGGACTACCAGGGTATCTAATCCTGTTTGCTCCCCACGCTTTCGTGCCTCAGTGTCAGTGCTGGTCCAGATGGCCGCCTTCGCCACGGATGTTCCTCCTGATATCTACGCATTTCACTGCTACACCAGGAATTCCGCCATCCTCTCCCGCACTCTAGCTCGCCAGTATCCAGTGCAATTCCCAGGTTGAGCCCAGGGCTTTCACATCAGACTTAACAAACCACCTACGCACGCTTTACGCCCAGTAATTCCGAGTAACGCTTGCACCCTTCGTATTACCGCGGCTGCTGGCACGAAGTTAGCCGGTGCTTATTCTTTGGGTACCGTCAGAACAACCGGGTATTAACCAGCTGCTTTTCTTTCCCAACAAAAGAGCTTTACAACCCGAAGGCCTTCTTCACTCACGCGGCATGGCTGGATCAGGCTTTCGCCCATTGTCCAATATTCCCCACTGCTGCCTCCCGTAGGAGTCTGGACCGTGTCTCAGTTCCAGTGTGGCTGATCATCCTCTCAGACCAGCTACGGATCGTCGCCTTGGTGGGCCTTTACCCCGCCAACTAGCTAATCCGACATCGGCTCATCTATCTGCGCCAGGCCCGAAGGTCCCCGGCTTTCACCCGTAGGTCGTATGCGGTATTAGTCCCGGTTTCCCGAGGTTATCCCCCACAAATAGGCAGATTCCGATGTGTTCCACCCGTCCGCCACTCGCCACCCAGAGAGCAAGCTCTCCTGTGCTGCCGTTCGACTTGCATGTGTTAGGCCTGCCGCCAGCGTTCACTCTGAGCCAGGATCAAACTCTTCACTTAAAATTGCATGGACCGAAGTCCAAACTCTTGAGTGCAGTCGTCGTCCCGAGCTCCAATTACCCGCTTGCATTTGCATGCATTTGAATCGTTGTTGCTCTTGGTACGAACGTCTGCAAGATGGACAACCATCCACCGGCCAGACGCCCGCACAAGTCACCTGCGCACACTGTCAAAGATCTTCGGAAGTGGCCTCAGCGCCTCCTTCCTTCAACCCCGCCGTTTCCGCCGGGGTGAGCCGCACATTGTAGCGCGACTTTCGCGTCCGTCAACACCCTGTGGGTGGAAACTTCCGCCTCCCCTGCCGCCGCGCCGTGTTGGCCGTGTCCGCCGGGGAGCCGCACATATTAGCGTCGGATCCGCGTACGTCAACACCTTCCGTTGACGCGATTTCTGATCGATGGCTTCCGTACAGCTGGAGGCCTTCAACCGCCTTGTCCTGCAGGGCTTCGAGCAGGCCGCACAGGCTGCGCAGGTCCTGCGCGTTGTGCAGCCCGACGCGGCGCAGCTTCGATGCGCTGCCGCCACGCAGATAGGCCAGCCAGGCCCCTGGTGCCTCCGCCCCCGGCAGGTCGTCCTCGCGCAGCACGCCGAGCAATTCACGCTCGGCGGTAGCGAGGCGGCAGTTGGGCCACACGCTGCGGTAGCGGCGGCGCATCGGGTGCAGCAGATCCACGTGGCGCAGCGCCGGGAGCGGATCGGCCATGCGCGCGAGCCGGTAACGCGTCGACAGCAGCGGACGGTCGTAGCTCTTGCCGTTGTAGCTGAGCAGGACCGTGTCCGGCTGAAGCCAGCCGGCGAAGGCGTCCAGCATGGCTTCCTCGGCGGCGAGCCGGGTGATGCACAGCTGGCGGATCCGCAGGCCGCCGCCGCGCCAGTCGGCGGCGCCGATCATGAACGCGCGCGTGCCGGTGCCGCCGGCAAGGCCGGTCGTCTCGGTGTCGAAGGCCAGGACATGCTCGCGCGCCACCTGCGCCTGGCCGATGCCGTCCAGGGGCAGCGTGTCGCCCGCGGCGGCCCAGGGCACCCATTGCTCGTGATAGCGCAGGCCGTGCGCGATCTCGTCGCCCGGCAGCGCACGATCGATGCTGCGCGGCGCGGCCGGAATGGACGGCGCGCGGATCTTCAGCAGCGTGCGCAGCTGCGCGATGGTCGCCTCCCGCGACATCCCCGCGGGCACAGCGGGTCCAACCGCCCGCGGACCCACGACGGCCCTCGGCGCCTCCACGCGCGGCTGCGCCGCTGCTTCGCCCACCGCACCGGCCTGCCGTCGCAGCCCCGCCAGCTTGCTGGCCAGCGCAGTCATGCCGCGTCCAGCAGGTCGAGCACCCGCAGGGCCAGCGCGCGTGGCGTGGCCGACGCGCGTTCATCCGCCTCGAGGATCGGCCCCACGCAGGCCGGGCAGCCACCGCGGCAGTCGCAGCCCGCCACCACCGCCCGCGCGCTCGCGACCAGTTCCGCGCGCCGCTCGTACAGCGGCGACGACAGGCCCACGCCGCCCGGGTAGTTGTCATAGAGGTAGAGCGTGGGCGTGAAGCGTCCGGGGCCCGCCAGCAGCATCGCGTTCGCGTCCCCGGGCACCGGCGTTCCGCCCTCCCCTGCATGGGCATCGTCGTGGGCGAAGGCCGCTTCGCCAGGGCCGCGGAGCTGGCCGCGACCGCGCGCGTCACGGCCCGCGAACCAGGCGCCGTCGCCGCTGCCGACCGCCTTCAGCAGGTCGCGCGACTCGGCCATCACCGCCACCTGCGCCACCAGGTGCAGCGCATGCGCCGCGCCCAGGAAGCCGTCCAGCGCCTCGTGTCGCCGTTCGAACGCATCCTCGAGCACGCACTGCGGCAGTTGCCACCACACCGCGCTGGTATGCATCTCCTGGTCGGGCAGGGTCACCGGACCGTAGCCGATGTTCTCGTGCGTGTGGAAACGGATCTTCTTGTAGCCGGAGACACGCCGCACCACGTGCACTTCGCCCATGTGCGCCTCCCCCTGCCCCGCCGGCGCCTGCTCGGCGTCATCGAGCACCTTGAGCTTCGTGTAGTCGATGGCGTCGGTGTAGTAGTCGACCCGGGTGCGGCGCACATAGGCCTTGCGGCCTTCCCAGTCGAGACGCTCGACCTGGAACGGCTCGGACTGGACCATGTGGATCGCGCCCTCGTACAGCGTGAGCGCGGCGGCCGAATAGTCGACCTCGGCGATGATCTGCTGGCGACCGTCGGTGCGGTCGACGACCACGAAATTGCCGTCGGCCACCGAGCGCAGGTTCACCGCCTGCGCGGGGTAGCTGTCGGCGATCCATTCCCAGCGCTCGCCTTCGTGGTGCAGCACGCCGCTTTCGGCCAGCACCTCCAGCCACGGACCGGGTTCGACCGGGCCGAAGCCGTCGCCATCGCGGAACGGCAGTTCGAACGCCGCGCAGCGGATGTGGTCGAGGAGGATCAGCGGCTGGTCGGGCTCGATGCGCGCGTGCTCCGGGCTGGCCGCGGCAAAGAACTCCGGATGCCGCACGACGTACTGGTCCAGCGCCTCGGAACTCGCCACCAGCACGCCCAGAGAGGGCTGCTGCCGCCGTCCGGCGCGGCCGAAGCGCTGCCAGGTGGCGGAGATGCTGCCCGGATAACCGTTGAGCACCACCACGTCGAGGCTGCCGATGTCGACGCCAAGCTCCAGCGCTGAAGTGCTGACGATGCCGTCGATGCGTCCGGCGCGCATGTCCTGCTCCACCGCGCGGCGCTCGGTGGGCAGGTAGCCGCCCCGGTAGGCGCGGATGCGGCGCGGCTTGCGCGGGTCGTGGTCGAAGACCTCCTTCAGGTACTTCGTCAGCACTTCCACCATTGAACGCGACTGGCAGAACACCAGCGTCTTCAGCCCGGCGCGGATCGCCAGCCGGGCGATGCGGTTGGACTGCGAGCGGGCCGATGCGCGGATGCCCAGGTCGGGGTTCACCACCGGCGGATTCCACAGCAGCACGTGGCGGTCGCCGCGCGGCGCGCCGCTGTGGTCGATCACGTCGACCTCGCCTTGCGCGGCCTCGATCAGGGCGCGCCCGTGTTCGCCGGCGTTGCCGATGGTCGCCGAGCACAGGATGAAGGTCGGCGACGCGCCATAGAACGCGCATACCCGCTTCAGGCGGCGGATGACGTTGGCGACGTGGCTGCCGAACACCCCGCGGTAGGTGTGCACCTCGTCGATCACCACGTAGCGCAGGTTCTCGAAGAACTGCGCCCACTTGGTGTGGTGGGGCAGGATCCCCTGGTGGAGCATGTCCGGATTGCTGACCACGATGTCCGCGCTGACCCGGATCGCGCGCCGCGCATCGCCGGGGGTGTCGCCGTCGAAGGTCGCCGCGCGCAGGCCGAGCCCGCCGGCGGCGTTGAGCTCGAGCAGCTCGCTCACCTGGTCCTGGGCCAGGGCCTTGGTCGGGAACAGGTACAGGGCCTTGCCGCGTTCGCGCAGCGCGCTGGCGACCACCGGCAGCGTGTAGCACAGCGACTTGCCCGATGCGGTCGGCGTGGCGACGACCAGGTGGCGCCCGGCCCGCGTGGCCTCCCAGGCCCGGGCCTGGTGGCTGTACAGGCGGTCGATCCCGCGCGCGCGCAGGGCCGCCGCGAGCGCTTCGGGCAGGTCGTCCGGGAACGGGGCGTACTCGCCGCCCTGCCCGGGCACCACGAGGCTGCCGGTCACGCGTCCGGGATACTTGGCCTCCAGCTTCGCGGCCAGCGTGCTGCCGCCCTGCGGATCATTGGCGGCGGCGGTGCGCCCGGGAAGGACGAGGGCGCTGGCGGGACTGGGACTGGCGTTCAAGGCGGGCTCCGGCTGGGCGGAGGGCGATGCTCGGCCAGCGGCGTCTCACTGAGTGCGACCCGGGCCGCATCCGGCACCGATACGCTTGCGGACCCCGTCGCCGTCCCGACGGCGCAGCGGCCCGCCATCTCCCTTGCCGTCCTGTTGACGCCCGCGGGCACAGAGTGGGCACCCCCGTGACGGAGCATCCCGATGGCCAAGTCCAATTCCACCCGACCTGCCGCACCCAGCGACGAGTCCAGCCTGGATGACGGCACCGACCTGCCGGAGACCCGCGGCCCCGCGCTCAAGGACCCCCGCGCCACGTCGGCGATGGACAACATCGGCGTGGACAACGGCGCCGACCTGTTGGACATCGCGCTCGACGACCAGCCCGGCGACGTCGACCAGGACGGCCGCTCCTTCGCCGACGACGTGCGCAGCGACACGATCAGCGACGACGAGGCGCGCGAGCGCCGCTGACCGCGGTCGCTTTCCGCCGGCGATCAAGGACGATCCATACGCCGCCGGCGCGTAGCTGCGATCATGTGCGGCATGGATCCCATGACGCCGCCCGCCTTCACCACCCTCCCGCTCACCGACGCCCTGCTCAAGGGCGTCGACGCGCTCGGTTATACCGCGATGACGCCGGTGCAGGCCCAGGCCCTGCCGCCGATCCTCGAGGGCCGCGACCTGATCGCCCAGGCGCCCACCGGCAGTGGGAAGACCGCCGCCTTCGGCCTCGGCCTGCTGCACCGGCTGGATGCGTCAGCCGTGCAGACCCAGGCCCTGGTGCTGTGTCCCACGCGCGAACTCGCCGACCAGGTCGGCGGACAACTGCGCAGGCTGGCGACGGGCGTGCCCAACGTGAAGCTGAGCGTGCTCTGCGGCGGCATCCCGCTGGCCCCGCAGCTGGCATCGCTGGCCCACGCGCCGCACATGGTCGTGGGCACGCCCGGGCGCATCCTCGAACTGCTCGCGCAGGGCGCGCTCGACCTGCGGGGCGTACGCGGCTTCGTGCTCGACGAGGCCGACCGCATGCTCGACATGGGCTTCGAGGACCAGATCCGCGACATCGCGCGCCATGTGCCGCGCGACTGCCAGCGCCTGCTGTTCTCGGCGACCTTCCCCGACGCGATCCGCGCCCTCGGCAAGGCGATGCTGCGCGATCCGGCCGAAGTGAGCGTCCAGGGTGCCGTCCACGCGCCCGCGATCGAGCAGCGCATCATCGACGCCGATCCCGCGCGCAAGGCACCGCTCCTGGCGGCGCTGCTGCTCGAGCACCGCCCGGAATCCTGCGTGGTGTTCTGCAACATGCGCCGGGACGTCGACGAGGTGGCCGGCTCGCTGGCGCACTACGGGTTCGACGCGCTGGCGCTGCATGGCGATATGGAGCAACGCGACCGGGCCGAGACCCTGCTGCGCTTCGCCAACCGCAGCTGCAACGTGCTGGTCGCCAGCGACGTCGCGGCGCGCGGCCTGGACATCGACGACCTGGCCGCGGTGGTGAACTACGACGTGCCCTCGGATCCCGACACCTACATGCACCGCATCGGCCGCACCGGGCGCGCCGGCAAGAGCGGCCTCGCGCTGACCCTGTGCACGCCGGACGAACTGCGCCGCATGGAAGCGATCGAGGACCACCAGTTCCGCACCCTGCCGCGGGAACGCGGGCAGCCGGTGGACGGACGGCCCAAGGGCGTGCCGAAGGCGGCGATGGCGACGCTGCGCATCGACGCCGGCAAGGGCGACAAGCTGCGGCCCGGCGACATCCTCGGCGCGCTGACCGGCGACGCGGGCCTGTCGGCCAAGGCCATCGGCAAGATCGACGTGCAGGCCACGCGGTCCTACGTCGCCATCGCCCGCGCCCAGGCGCCGCAGGCGCTCACCCGCCTGCGCGAGGGCAGGATCAAGGGCCGCCGCTTCCGCGTGGCTGCGCTCTAGGGCGCGGAGGCCGCTCCCAAGGCTCCCACGGCGCCCGCTGCGGCGCGCGGCGCCGGCAAGGCCTCCAGCCTGTCGCGCAGCGCCTGCGCGAACAGCGCGCCACGCCCCGGATCGACGCCGAGATAGAAATCAGGCTCGATCAGCTCCGCCTCCATCAGCAGCCAGCGCCCGTCCGCATCCGGAACCATGTCGATGCGCGCGTACAGCAGCGGCTCGTCGATCGCGGCCAGGACCTGCTCCGCCAGCGCGAGCGCGCCGGCTGGCGGCTGCGCGAGTGCGGTGTAGTGGCCACCGAAGGTCTCCTGCACGCGGAAATCGCCGGGCGTCGGGCGCTTGTTCACCGCGTGCGACAGCCGGCCACCGAAATACAGCAGCGAGGTCTCGCCCTGCTGCAGGATCGTCGGCAGGAACGGCTGCAGCAGGATTTCCGCAACCCCGGCACGACCGGCATCGTCATCCGCGTCGCTTCCCGCCTGTGCCAGCACCGCGTCGATGCCGTCGCGACCGACGCGCCAGGTCTTCCAGGCACCTCCTGAAACAGCGGGCTTGGCGATGAGTTCGTCCGCGCCGGTCGCATCGAACACCTGTTCCAGCAAGGTCCGTGTCAAGCGGCGGGTCCACGCCGTGTGCGGGATCGCGACACCGGCCGCGGCCAGCCGGTCCAGATAGCGCTTGTCCGAGTTCCAGGCCAGCACCGACGGCGGGTTCGCCATCGGCAGGCCCGCCTGCGCCCAGGTGCGGCAGGCGCGCAGCCAGCGTGCGTGGTCGACGTGGTAGTTCCAGACCAGGAGTGGCAGCACCTGCGCGTAGCCCTGCAGCGCGGAGGCGTCGTCGACGTGCGCGCTCCATGGCGTCGGGACGGCGCGGATGCCCTGCGCCGCCAGCGCCGACTGCAGGCGCGCGAGCACCGGCGGCCAGACCTCGGCGTGATCGCCCGTGGCCGGGTCCGGCGTGAGGATCGCGACCGCGCTCATGTCCGTTCGCCCGTGGCCAGCCCGACGCGCGCGTGACGCCGGCCGTAGGCGAAATAGATCGCCGCGCCGATGGCCAGCCAGACCGCGAAACGCACCCAGGTGAGCGTGGTCAGGTTGAGCATCAGGTAGAAGCACAGCACCGCCGAGACGATCGGCAGCAGCGGCGACCACGGCACCCGGAACGCCCGCGGCAGGTCCGGCCGCGTGCGCCGCAGCACCACCACCGCGAGGCTCACCAGCACGAAGGCCGACAGCGTGCCGATGTTGATCATCTCCTCCAGGATTTCGACCTGGGTGAAGCCGGCCAGGAGCGCCACCGCGGCGCCGCTGACCAGCTGCAGGCGCACGGGGGTCTTGCGGGTCTCCGACGTGACGCTGAGCCAGCGCGGCAGCAGCCCATCGCGGCTGATCGCCAGCAGTACCCGCGACAGGCCCATCAGCAGCACCATGATCACCGTGGTCAGACCGGCGAGGATCCCCACCGAGATCACCTGGGCGGCCCAGTCCGCGCCAACCGCGACGAAGGCCGTGGCCAGCGACGGGTTGTCCGCCGCCGCCAGCACCGTGTACGGCACCATGCCGGTCAGTGCCACCGCCACGCCGAGATACAGCAGGGTCACCAGCGCCAGGCCGCCGAAGATGCCCAGCGGCAGCGTGCGCTGGGGATCCTTGACCTCTTCGGCCGAGGTCGCGACCACGTCGAAGCCGATGAAGGCGAAGAAGACCAGCGCCGCGCCCGACAGCACCCCGGCCACGCCGTAGCGCGCCGGCTCGGCGCCTGTCATCCAGGACAGCAGCGACTGCGACCAGGCCTCGGCGTCGCCGCCGACGGCGGGCTCCGGCGGTGGTACGAACGGCGTGAGGTTGGCGGCATCGAAATAGGTCAGCCCGACCACGATCACGAACACCACGATGCCCACCTTGATCAGGGTGAACACGTTGTTGACCCGCGCCGACATTTTGGTGCCCAGGATCAGCAGGCAGGTGAACACGCCGACGATCAGGATCGGCCCCCAGTCGACGCTGATGCCGAGCACCGCGATCGTCGTCGGGATGTGCACGTCGAACAGCTCGAACACCATCGCGAGGTAGATGCCCCAGTACTTCGCGATCACCGCACCCGCGGTGAGCAGCTCGAGGATCAGGTCCCAGCCGATGATCCAGGCGATGAACTCGCCCAGCGTGGCGTAGGTATAGGTATAGGCGCTGCCGGCGACCGGGATGCTGGAGGCGAACTCGGCGTAGCACATGATCGCGAGCGCGCAGGCCAGCGCGGCGAGCAGGAAGGACATGGTGACGGCAGGACCGGCGAAGCTGCCCGCCGCACGCGCGCCCACCGAGAAGATGCCGGCCCCGACCGCCACCGCCACGCCGAGGATCATCAGGTCCCAGGCGCTGAGCGTGCGCTTGAGCTGGCGCCCCGGTTCGGCGGCGTCGGCGATGGTCTGCTCGATGGACTTGGTGCGGAACAGGCTGCGCGACGGGCGGCTTGATGCGGTGTGCGACGGGTTCATCGGTGGCGTGGCTCGCGGTGCGGGGGGATCCCGCGCGCGGGCGGGCCGATCGCGGAACGATCAGGCCAGACTACGCCGGCCTCCGGAGCCGCGACAATGCCGAAAGGTCCTGGCCCCGGCTCATCCCGGTGGCGTGGCGTCCCACTCGAATACCTCGTCCAGCGGCGTGCCCAGCGCATGCGCGATGCGGAAGGCCAGTTCCAGCGAGGGGGCATAGCGGCCGGCCTCGAGCGCGATGATGGTCTGCCGGGTGACCCTGCAGGCCTGCGCGAGTGCCTCCTGGGTCATGCCGGTGCGCTCCTGGCGCAGGCGGCGGATGTGGTTGGTGACCGCGGTGCGCGCCACGCGGCTCAGCGCCGGTCCAGCCAGTGGCGCACCGCGCTGGCGCCGTTGTCGACGAGGCAGCCGAGCATGAGCACCAGCACCAGCAGGTTGGCGATCATCGGGAGGGTGGCCCACTGCAGGCGGTCCGCCGGCGACAGGCCCAGCAGGATTGCGAGGAACACGATCATCGCGCTGACCGCGCTGCGCGCCCAGCCCGCGGCTTCGCGTTCGATCTCGCGGTCGCGCTCGTCCTCCTGCACGCGGTCCTTCCAGCGCCTGCCGATGGTGGACGACAGCACCGTCCATGCCACGAGCAGCAGCACGAGGTTGCGGCCCACCTGCCGGGCTTCCGGGCTGTCGGCGAGGCTCGGGGTCTGGAACACGTGCATGCGGGCGACGAAGTACAGCACCGCCACCGCCATGAACGCCGTTCCGATCCAGGCCTTCCATTCGGCGGGTGACACCTGCAGCTCGCTTTCGGTGAGTGACAGCTGCCAGACACCGTAGAGCGCGCTCCACGCCGCCAGCACCAGCACGGCGAAGCCGACGGCGCCGGTATCGAGTCCGAACAGCGATTCCACGCCTGCGAGCAGCAGCCAGAGACCCAGGCCCGCCGCGGCGAGCAGCATCGGCAATGCGAAACGACGGGCGATCATCGGGGGCTCCAGGCAGTGGATGTAAAACAAAACGTACATCCGGCCCGGACGCGATGTCAAAGGGTTTTTACATCGCGCCGCGCAGGCCATGCGCCACGGCCGCTAGCCGATGCGGAAGATTGGCTGGCGCCGGCGCACGTCGTGGCGCGTATGGGAGAGGTAGCTGCCGCGCGTGTAGGTCGGGAACTGGCGGACGCTGCGGCGCTGACCGCCGGCATGGGCAGCGTTGGCGACCACCAGGGCGGCATGCGGAAAGCCGGCCTGGATGCGGGTGATGCTCGTGGCCGGAGCGGTCCGGCGGCGCGGCGCGGTGACGCGCGAGGTCTGGGCGGGGAACAGCGACAGGATGGTGTTTTTCAGGTGACTGGTAATTTTGATCCTCCATAAATCTAATGATTACAGCAACTTACGGAGCAATTATAGCACGCCTGGACATTTATGAATAGGCCGCGTCGTCGGCCTCCCAAGCGGCCAGGACACGCGTGCCCCCCTGCTTGACCCTTGTCATGGCCCGCCCCGAGGCGATGGCCGAAGATGGAGCGACACGCAAAGCAACCAGGAGTCCTCCATGCAGCCCCTTCCCATCCTGCTGGCCCTGTCACTGGCGATCGTCCCGGGCCTGGCCCACGCCCAGCACGACCATGGCGCGCACGCCGCGCATGCCCGACAGGCCGGGACGACTCCCGCGGCGCATGCACACCATGCCGCGGACACGCCGGCCGCGGCCATTCCGGCCGGTCACGTGCGATGGACGCCGGACGCCCCTCTGGTCGAAGGCATGGGCCAGGTCCGCAAGGCGGTGGCGACACTCGCCCACCTCGAGATGGGCCACCTCGGCGAAGGCAACGTGCTGACAGTGGCGGGCGATGTCGATGCCGCGATCGAGTACATGTTCGGCAACTGCGAGCTCGACCCGGAACCCGACGTCGCGCTGCACGGGATCCTCGCGCGGCTGATGGCGGGCTCGCAGGCGCTTCGGGCTGCGCCGGCGGATCCGGCGCCGGTCGCCGGCATGCGCGGTGCGCTGGCGGACTACGGTCGGCTGTTCGACGACCCGGCGGCCGCGGCGGTGCGCTGAATCCGGGCGTGAGCGGTCTTCCGCCGGGCACGCGACCGGCGGCCGGCGCTCATCGCGGTCAGCGCGTCACCGGTGCGCGGTACATGGCCGCGCTGATGCAGGAGAACAGGCTCACCACGAACCAGCCGAACGGCAGCAGGGTCAGGGTCAGCAGCCAGGTCACCGCGCCGGCGATGCAGCCCGCCGTGAACCAGAGGATCGCCGAGACCACCCGCCCCTGCACCAGCTGGCCGAGGCCGGGAATGAAGAGACTGCAGATCGCGGCAATCACGTTGCCGGTGGTGCCCTGTCCGTTGCCCATCGAAGATTCCTGCATGGAAGTGTCTGCCGCCGATTATGGCGGCCGGGTGCGCGCCGCGCGGTGAATCCGCCGGCCGCATGGTTGCACGCGCGGCTCAGGCCATCGGCAGCTTGAGACCCTGCTCCCGCGCGCACTGCCTGGCGATGTCGTAGCCGGCGTCCGCATGGCGCATGACACCGGTGCCGGGATCGTTCCAGAGCACGCGCGCGAGGCGCCGGTCCGCATCCTCGCTGCCGTCGCAGACGATCACCACGCCGCTGTGCTGGCTGTAGCCCATCCCCACGCCGCCCCCGTGATGCAGGCTGACCCAGGTCGCGCCGCTGGCGACGTTGAGCATGGCATTGAGCAGCGGCCAGTCGCTCACTGCATCGCTGCCGTCGGCCATCGCTTCGGTCTCGCGATTGGGCGAGGCCACCGAGCCGCTGTCGAGATGGTCGCGGCCGATCACCACCGGCGCCTTCAGCTCCCCGTTGCGGACCATCTCGTTGAACGCCAGCCCGAGGCGATGGCGCTGGCCCAGGCCGACCCAGCAGATCCGCGCCGGCAGGCCCTGGAAGCTGATGCGCTCGCGCGCCATGTCCAGCCACCGGTGCAGGTGCGGGTCGTCGGGAATCAGCTCCTTGACCTTGGCATCGGTGCGATGGATGTCCTCGGGATCGCCGGACAGCGCCACCCAGCGGAACGGCCCGATGCCGCGGCAGAACAGCGGCCGCACGTACGCGGGCACGAACCCCGGGAAATCAAAGGCGTTGCTGCAGCCGGCGTCCTTTGCCATCTGCCGGATGTTGTTGCCGTAGTCGACGGTGGGGATGCCGCGGGCGTGGAAGGCCAGCATGGCCTCGACGTGCACGCGCATGGACTGCTTGGCTGCGTCGCGGACCCTGGCGGGCTCCGAGGCCTGCGCGTCCAGCCACTGCTCGACCGTCCAGCCGATCGGCAGGTAGCCGTGCACCGGGTCGTGCGCGCTGGTCTGGTCGGTGACGCAGTCCGGGCGCACGCCGCGCTTGACCAGCTCGGGCAGGATTTCCGCGGCGTTGCCCAGCAGCGCGATCGACTTCGCCTCGCCCGCGGCGACGTATTTCGCGATCCGCGCCAGGGCGTCGTCGAGGTCGGTTGCCTGCTCGTCGACGTAGCGCGTGCGCAGGCGGAAGTCGATGCTCGCCTGGCGGCATTCGATGGTCAGCGAGGACGCGCCGGCCAGCGATGCCGCCAGTGGCTGCGCACCGCCCATGCCACCCAAACCGGCGGTCAGGATCCAGCGGCCCTGGAGGCTGCCGCCGTAGTGCTGGCGCCCCATCTCGACGAAGGTCTCGTAGGTGCCCTGGACGATGCCCTGGCTGCCGATGTAGATCCACGAGCCCGCGGTCATCTGCCCGTACATCATCAGGCCCTTGCGGTCGAGTTCGTCGAAGTGCTCCCAGTTGGCCCAGGCCGGCACCAGGTTGGAGTTCGCGATCAGCACGCGCGGCGCGTCGGCATGCGTCGGGAAGATGCCGACCGGCTTGCCCGACTGCACCAGCAGGGTCTCGTCGTCGCCCAGCGTGCGCAGTGATTCGAGGATCGCGTCATAGCTCGCCCAGTCGCGCGCCGCGCGGCCGATGCCACCGTAGACCACGAGGTCCTCGGGCCGCTCGGCGACCTCGGGGTCGAGGTTGTTCTGCAGCATCCGGTACGGCGCCTCGGTCAGCCAGGAGCGGCAGCTCAGGGTGCTGCCGCGGGGCGCGCGGACGCTGCGGGACGGGTCGTGGCGGTTGGACATGGGCGACGGTTCAGCGGCGGAGTGGACGCCGGATTATCGCATCGCCGAAAAGAAGACACCCGGCACATGGCCGGGCGTCGTGGGGCCAACGCTGGGCCACCGAAGCGTGGACGCCCCGCGTGACCGGGTGCCCGTGGGTTGTCGCGGGACTCAGCGGATCGAGGGATCGAGCTTGCGCAAGGCGTCGTGCAGGTCGGTCGAGCCGCTGCGCTCGATGTCCTCGCGCGTGTACACACGCCCGCCCGCCGCCACGCAGTCCTTCTGGTCGCCGCGCGAACGGGCGTTGCGCGCCGCGGTGATGCGCGAACCGGTCTGCTCGATGCAGAAGCGGTCGTCGGCCTTGCGCGCGTCCTTGGCGCGGCTGCGCGCGGCTTCCTCGGGCTCGTCCTGCGCGTGTGCGGCGACGGGCGCCGCGGCGAACGCCAGCGCGGCCAGGGCCGCAGCGATGAAGACAGGCTTCATGGGGGGTCACCTCGTGATACGTGCGGAGCAGTCTCGCACGATACGCCGCGTGGTCCCGGCGCGCAGCGCGGGACGCGCCTGCGTTCACCGCGTCCTCAGGTTGTCGGCAGCGGCGGGATCGCGACCGGCGGCAGCAGGCGGGAGCGATAGCGGCGGTCGGCGTAGTAGCGGATCTTGGCGCAGCGCACCGGGTGCGCCAGCCCCTCGCAGAACACGATCTCGCGCTTCGGATCCATCGACTTGAGCTCCTGCGGCAGCATCAGCGCGCGCCGCTCTTCGCTCTCGCTGCGGCTGACCTCGCGCCGGCTGCGGCCGCGCGTCAGGTTGCGACGGCGCAGCGAGGTATAGCCCAGCATCTCGGAATAGTCGTTGGCGTCCTGCTGCTCCCGCGGCGCGAACACCACCTGCATGGCGTGGTTGGTGGCGATCGCGCGCGCCACGTCCTTGCCATAGACGGCGTCGAGCTGGGCCATGCTCTGGATCACCGGCAGCAGGCGCAGGTTGTAGCCGGCCATGTAGGCCATCGCGGTGGCGATGATGTCGATCCGTCCCAGCGCGGTGAACTCGTCCATCAGCAGCAGGCACGGGTGGCGCAGCGCCGGATCGTCACCGGGCAGCACGCGGGTGTTCAGGTTGATGAGCTGGCTGAAGAACAGGTTGAGCAGCGGTCGTGCCTCCGCCAGGCGGTGCGGCGGTACGCCCACGTAGACCGTCATCGGGCGTCGCCGCAGGTCGTCGAGCAGGAAGTCGTTGCCGCTGGTGGCCGCGTCCAGCAGCGGGTCGATCCACGGGTTCAGCGGCTCGCGGAAGCTGCCGAGGATGGACGCGAAGGTCTCCTCGGCCTGTGACAGCAGGTTGCCGAAGGCGCGGCGCGCGTGTTCGCCAAGGAATGGCCGCGACGCCAGGTCCTGCAGGTGCTGGCGCGCCGTGGCGCCCTCGGCCGACGAGAGCCGGAAGACGCGACCCAGGGTCGGGAACAGGTGGAATTCCACGGGCATGCCGTCGCGGCACTGGGCCTCGTAGTGGTCGTACAGGTACAGCGCGAAGGCCAGGAAGGCGTTGCGCGCCTGGCTGGTCCAGAACTTCTGCTCCGGTCCTGCATCCGGATACAGCAGGTTGGCGATGCCCTGCAGGTCGGAGACGCGCTGCAGCGGCTCGGTCGAGACATAGGACAGCGGATTCCAGCGCTGCGTGCGCCGGTCTTCCGCAAAGGGATTGAACAGATGCACCGCCTGGCCCTGCGCGCGGCGCCAGCCGCTGGTCAGGGCGAAGTTCTCCTGCTTGATGTCGAGCACCACCACCGAGCCGAGGTAGTCGAGCAGGTTGGGCACGACCACGCCCACCCCCTTGCCCGATCGCGTGGGCGCGGCGAGCAGCACCGACTGCTGGCCGTCGAAGCGCAGCAGGCGCCCGAACCAGCGCCCGACCACGATGGCCTGGCCGGAACGGGTGAACAGCCCGCGGCGCGCGAGTTCGACGGCATTGGCGAAGCGGGCACGGCCGTGCAGCGAGCGCCGGCGCGGCCGCAGCAGGAGGAATGCCGGAACGCCCGCTGCCAGCAGCGGAAGTCCGAGGCCGATCGCGCCGGCCAGGCGGATGCGGCCGGCATGTGGCGCCACGTCGGGATGCCCGAGCACGCGCAGGTAGTCGAGCCAGGTGGTCCAGCCGGCTTCCGCCCCGGCGATCCCGAGCAGGCGCAGCGTGAGCGCGCCCGAGAGCCACAGTCCCGCCACGCACGCCGCGCACAGGCACGCGAATGCCAGCGTCATCCTGATCCTGTCCATGTCACCTTCCCTGGTGTGCCGGTGCCCGGCCTGGCGGAGCTTAGCGTAAGCTCGGGCGCGAGTCCCCGGGGAGGAGGCATGCCGATGCGCTGGCCTGGTTTCCGCGACGACAGCGCGCTGATCCTGCCGCTCGATCCCGCGATGCTGCTGCCTCCGGGCGCGCCGATGCGGCTGCGGCTGGACGGCCATGTCCTCGAGCGCAAGCACGAACTGCACATGACCCTGCTCGGCCGCGAAGCCGGACGGGCGCTGCGCGACGGGATCGGCGATGCGCGCATCCGCGCCCTGTTCGACGCCTTCGACTGGCAGCCCCGCGGGACCGCGCGCTACGCGCTGATGCACAAGGCCAAGCCGCAGTGGGACGGCCCGCTGATGGCCTGGTCACTGATCGAGCACCTGCAGGCACCGGCCTTCGCGGGCTTCCGCCACGCGCTGGCCCAGGCCAGCGGACTGCCGCTCGACTGCGGCGTGCCGCACGCCACGCTCTATGTCGCCGGAGACCCCTACGGCATCGGCCTGGGCGATATCGAAACCTACCGCCGCTGCTTCGTCCGCGAGGTGGCTGCGTCCGAACTCGCCCCGGATGCGCGCGTGGCGGCCCGCTGAGAACCACGGCACCGCGCAGCGCCTGCCACGCCCCGGCGCCGCTCAGTCCTGCTCTTCGGCCGCCTCGCGCCCCTGCTGGCGGATCAGGGCCTCTTCGCGCGCGTCATTGATCGCGGCGCGCACGCCGTCGATGTCGGGCATCGACTCGTCATGCACGAAATGCCCGCTCAGCTCGCTGTCCGGGCGCAGCTCGCCCGCCTCGAACAGCGCCCACATCTCCTCGCCGTACCAGGTCTCGAGCAGGTCGGGCGCCCAGAAGCCCAGGCTGGCGGTGAGGTTGTTGACGTCGCGCAGCAGCATGGCGCGCGCGGCGTTGTTGCCCGATGCGCTGACCACCTGCGGGAAGTCGATCACCACCGGGCCGTCCGGCGCCACCAGCACGTTGTACTCCGAAAGGTCGCCGTGGATCAGGCCGGCGCAGAGCATCCGCACCACCTGCCGCACCAGCACGCGGTGGAAGCCGCGTGCCTGTTCGGGCGACAGTTCCACCTCGGCCAGGCGCGGCGCCGAGTGGCCATCGGCATCGACCACCAGCTCCATCACCAGCACGCCGTGGAAGTAGCCATGGGGCTCGGGCACGCGCACGCCCGCGTCGCGCAGCTGGTACAGCGCCTCGACCTCGGTGTTCTTCCACTCGGCTTCCTGCTGCTTCCTGCCGTACTTCGTGGCCTTGCCGATCGCGCGCGCCTCGCGGCTGCCCCGCACCTTGCGGCCTTCCTGGTACTGCACGCGCTGCTGGAAGCTGCGCTGCGCCATGTCCTTGTAGACCTTGGCGCAGCGGATCGCGCCGCCGGCGCGGACCACGTAGACCGCGGCCTCCTTGCCGCTCTTGAGCGGGCGCATGACTTCGTCGATCACGCCGTCGTCGATCAGCGGCTGGAGGCCGCTCGGGGTCTTCATGGAATGGGGCGCCTGGCCTGCGACAAGGGCCGGCAGTCAAGCACGCGGCCCGCCGCGGCGCCAGTCCTGCCTGCTGCCGATCCGGCTGCGCTCAGGTCACCTTCTTGTAGATCGTCACGCCAAGCACGAACAGCACCACCGCGATGATGATCGCGGCGAAGAACAGGAACTTTGCGATGCCCATCGCCGCACCCGCGGCGCCGGTGAAGCCCAGGGCCCCGGCGATGAGGCCGATGACGGCGAAAATGATGGCCCACTTGATCATTGCCTGACTCCTTGCCACGGATGCGATGCAGCCGACGGTATGCTGCCGGCGGTGGGGTTTTCGTGAATGCGGGAGTCCATGGGCCTCGCGCGTCGCACGACGTCCGCCCGTTTCCCCGCCCCCTGCAAACGGAACCCGCGCCTTGAACCGACGCCCATCGCCGCTGCGCCTGCTGCTCCTCGGCCTTGGGCTGCTGGTGCTCAACGGATGCGCGATCCTCCGTGAATTCGGCCCGCAGGTGGAGGCCGAGCCGATGGGTCCCGGCGAGTACATCGCCATGAAGCGCGGCGACATCCTCACGACAGATCGGCTGGGCACGGCCACGCAGGAAACCCTGCGCGTGGTCGGGCTCGACGAGAACGCCTGCGCCACGCTGCCGGCACCGGGATGCATGCAGGCGCTGGCGGCGGTCGCGGGCATCGCCGAGGAGCGCCGCCTGGCGGCACTGGCCGAACTCTGGATCCAGCAGGCGATCGCCCTGACACCGGCCGACTCCCCGCCGGCAGAAGATGTCCAGATCGACGCCTGGCTGGAAGCGGCGCGCCACGCCTACGCCTATCTGTTCTTCAGCGAACGCGCGCCCGGCGAACGGGCATTCGAGGATCGCCAGACCCAGGTCCGCGATTACTACAACTACGCCGTGCAGCGGGCCGCCAGCGGCATGTTCGAACGCTGGCAGCGCGCGCAGCGAATGACCGGAGGCGCGTCGGCCAGGGTCACCGGCGGGGACGACGCCAGCCTGCAGATCGCCGGCTGGACCGTCCACAGCGACCTGTCCGGGATCCGCATGCCCGAGGGCGTCGACCTGCCGCAGGAGCTGGTGCCCGCGTCGGCGCTGAACTTCGCCGGCCTGCGCAGCATCTACCGGCGCGACGGCTTCGGCGCCGAAGTGGTGGCGGTGATGGGAGACGACCCGGTGACCGGCGTCCCCGCCGGTACGGCACGGCAGGCCGACGGCGACCCCGACGTTGCGTCGCAGCCGCGACCGCCACGTCCGCGCGCCTACAGCGAGATGCCCTCCCCGGCGCTCACCCTGCTGATCCGCTTTCCGGGCGACGATCTCGCCACCATCCTGGCCACGCGGGAGCTGACCATCAGCGCGCACGATCCCTATCGCGAAGACGCGATCGGGCTGCACGGCCTGCGCGTGCCCCTGGCGGCGAACTACACCGCCGGCTACGGCCTGTGGCTGGCGCGCTCGGGCTTCGCGCGGCAGTCCCTGCAGACGCTGCTGGGGCGGGAGAACGGCATCACCCGGCCGCACCTGTACATGATGCAGCCCTACGACCCGGATCGCCGGATCCTGCTGATGATCCATGGACTGGCGAGCAGCCCGGAAGCCTGGGTGAACGTCGCCAACGAGGTTATGGGTGACGAGACCCTGCGCCGGGAGTTCCAGATCTGGCAGGTCTATTACCCGACCAACATGCCGCTGGTGCTGAACCAGGCCGCGATCCGGCGCATCGTCACCGAGACCCTGCACCGCTTCGATCCGCAGGGAACGGCTCAGGCCTCCCGCAACGCGGTGCTGATCGGGCACAGCATGGGGGGCGTGCTGTCGCGGCTGCTGGTGTCATCGGCGGACGACCAGCTCTGGAACTGGATGCAGGCGAACTACGGACTCGATGACGGTCGCCTGGAGCGCGCCGGCCCGCGGCTGGAACGCATGCTGCGCTTCGAGCCGCTGCCCGGCGTCGACCGGGTGGTCTTCATCGCCGCCCCGCACCGCGGCACGGCGGCGGCCGGCTCGCGCCTGGGGCGGCTCATCGGCAAGGTGGTGCGGCTGCCGCTGACCGTGCTGGAGGAGGTCGCCGAGCTCGTCACCGGCGGGGACGAACCGGTGCCCGGCGACTTCGCGATCCCCAACAGCATCGCCAACCTGAGCCAGGACGATCCCTTCGTGCGCGCCGCGGCCGACCTTCCGATGTCGCCGCGCGTGCGCTACCACAGCATCATCGCGCGCGCCGATCCCGACCTGCCGCTGGAGCAGTCCGACGACGGCCTGGTGCCGTATCGCAGCGCCCACCTGCCAGGTGCGCTCTCGGAGAAGGTGATCACGTCCGGCCACAGCGTGCAGGAGACCGCCGCCGCGATCCTCGAGATCCGGCGGATCCTGCACCGCGACATCGGCGAGCGCGGTGGCAGGCCATGAGCGCATCCGCCACCGGGGCGTGGCCGCCGCTGCCACGCGCGTTCTACCTGCGCCACCCGGTGGACGTGGCGCCGGACCTGCTCAACAAGCTGCTGGTGCGCGCCGACGGGCGGGTCGGGCGCATCGTCGAGGTCGAGGCCTACGCCGGCAGGGACGATCCCGCGGCCCACTCCTATCGCGGACGCACCGCGCGCAACGCGACCATGTTTGGCCCCGGCGGGCACCTATATGTCTACTTCACCTATGGCATGCACTGGTGCGGCAACGCCGTGTGCGGCTCGCCCGGGGAAGGCTGGGGCGTGCTGCTGCGGGCGATGGAGCCGGTACATGGGCTGGACGCCATGCGCGAGGCACGAGGAATGCCGCCGAAGAAAGACCGCGACCTCGCCTCCGGGCCGGGCCGCCTCGGACAGGCGATGGGACTGGACCGCGACCTTGACGGCGCGGATCTCGTGCTGCCCGATCGCGGGATCTGGATCGGGTCCGACGGCACCCCGCCTCCGGAGGAACCCGCCGTCGGGCCCCGCGTGGGGATCCGCCATGCCATCGAACTGCCTTGGCGCTGGCATGTCCCGGGGCACGGACACGTGTCGCGGACCCGCGCCGGCGTGCCGCCTCCACGCAAGTCGGGGAGAGCATGACGTGCCTGGGACCCTTGAATCGAATCTGCGCTGGCGGACATCAGGGCACGGCGCTCGCCTACGACGCCACGCCGGCCAGCGTTGCCCTTCCCCGGTCAGCCGATATCCTGCCCCCCAGGGTGCAGGCCAGCCATTGCCGGTGCCACCCACGGAAGGAGTCATGAATGCATCTTGGTGACCCCACCGCTCCGATCCCCGAATCGGCGATGAGGATCCTCCGGCCCATCGGCCTGGCGATCGCCGCGCTTTTCATTGGCGTCAATGCCGCGTGGCTCCTGCTGATCCCGGTGGAAATGTTGGGTGGGCCGCCCGCCCGCGCGTGGGCGCAACCCGCGATGTACGGCCTGAGTGCCATCACCTTCGTGCTGCTGCTCCGCCGCAGCCGGCGCAAGCGCATGCAGGTGGCGCAACGGGTGGCCGAGGGCGTCGCGCCGCCGTCGCGAACCGGAAGCATCATGGTGGCAGGCGTGCTGGCCCTGATCTTCGGTGGTGCCGCGCTATGGATCGCGCTCGCCTCCGATGCAAAGGACCCGCGCGACGTCGAGGTGGGTCTTTTCATGCTCCTGGCGGGCGTCACCACGATCGCCGCCGTCGTGCGGCGCAGGCGCCAGCGCCGGGGTGCAGGCTGAGGTCGGTCCGGAAAACGAAAACCCCTGACAGGGCCAGGGGTTCCACGGTCACCTTCGGTGCGCCAGTGCTGGCGCAGGGTCCACGCCAATTGGCGTGGTGGGCGGTACAGGGTTCGAACCTGTGACCCCTACCATGTCAAGGTAGTGCTCTACCGCTGAGCTAACCGCCCCGAAGGGACGCGAATTCTAGCCGGTGGTTCGCCGGGCGGCAAGCCTAGCGGACCGCCAGCATCGCCTCCTTCAGCGTCTGGATGCGGTCGCGCACCGCCGCGGCCTCCTCGAACTCGAGATCCCGGGCGTGCTGGTACATCTGCTGCTCCAGCTCGCGGAGCGTGGCCGCGGCCCGGGCGGGGTCCATGCGCGCGTAGTCCTCGCCGCGCTCGGCCACCTTCCGCGCGCCCTTCCCGCGGCCGGCCTTGGCTTCCGCGGCGTCGCTGCGGGCGCCCTCCATGATGTCCATGATCGGCCGCGCCACCGAGCGCGGGGTGATGCCGTGCTCGAGGTTGTACTCGACCTGCTTGGCGCGGCGCCGGTCGGTCTCCTCGATGGCGCGCTTCATCGAATCGGTCATGCGGTCGGCGTAGAGGATCGCCTTGCCACGCAGGTTGCGCGCGGCGCGGCCGATGGTCTGGATCAGCGAGCCGCTCGAGCGCAGGAAGCCCTCCTTGTCGGCGTCGAGGATCGCGACCAGCGAGACCTCGGGCATGTCCAGGCCCTCGCGCAGCAGGTTGATGCCCACCAGCACGTCGAACTTGCCCAGGCGCAGGTCGCGGATGATCTCCACCCGCTCCACGGTGTCGATGTCGGAGTGCAGGTAGCGCACGCGCACGTCGTGCTCGCCGAGGTATTCGGTGAGGTTCTCGGCCATGCGCTTGGTGAGGGTGGTGATCAGCACACGGTCGCCCATGGCGACGCGCAGGTTGATCTCGCCCAGCACGTCGTCGACCTGGGTCGCCACCGGACGGATCTCCACCTCCGGATCGATCAGGCCGGTCGGTCGCACCACCAGTTCGACCACCTCGTCGCCGGAATGCTCCAGCTCGTACTTGCTGGGCGTGGCCGAGACGAAGATCTTGCGCGGCGCGCGCTCCTCCCATTCCTCGAAGCGCAGCGGCCGGTTGTCGAGCGCCGAGGGCAGGCGGAAGCCGAACTCGACCAGCGTCTCCTTGCGCGCGCGGTCGCCGCGGTACATGCCGCCGATCTGCGGCACGGTCACGTGCGATTCGTCCACCACCAGCAGCGCATCGGGTGGCAGGTAGTCGAACAGCGTCGGCGGCGGCGCATCGGGGGGGCGGCGCGTCATGTGCCGGGAATAGTTCTCGATGCCGTTGCAGAAGCCGACCTCGGCCATCATCTCGATGTCGAACTGGGTGCGCTGCTGCAGCCGCTGCGCCTCCACCAGCTTGTTGTTGGCGTAGAGGAACTCGAGCCGGTCCTTCAGCTCGACCTTGATGGTCTCGATGGCGTTGAGCACGCTTTCCCGCGTGCTGGCGTAGTGCGTCTTGGGATAGACGGTGAAACGCGGGACCTTGCGCTGCACCTCGCCGGTCAGCGGGTCGAACAGCGCCAAATTCTCGACCTCGCCGTCGAACAGCTCGATGCGCAGCGCCTCGGCCTCCGACTCCGCCGGGTGCACGTCGATGACCTCGCCGCGCACGCGGTAGGTGCCGCGGCGCAGCTCGGTGTCGTTGCGCGTGTACTGCAGCTCGGTGAGGTGGCGGATCAGCTGCCGCTGCTCGATCGGCTCGCCACGGGCGAGGATCAGGCGCAGCTTGAGGTAGTCCTCGGGATCGCCCAGGCCGTAGATCGCCGACACCGTCGCCACGATCAGCGCATCGGGCCGCGACAGCAGCGCCTTGGTCGCCGACAGCCGCATCTGCTCGATGTGCTCGTTCATCGAACTGTCCTTCTCGATGAAGGTGTCCGACGAGGGCACGTAGGCCTCGGGCTGGTAGTAGTCGTAGTAGCTGACGAAGTACTCGACCGCGTTGTGCGGGAAGAAGGACTTGAACTCGCCGTACAGCTGCGCCGCGAGGGTCTTGTTCGGCGCCATGACAATGGTCGGCTTCTGCACCGCCTGCACCACGTTGGCGATGGTGTAGGTCTTGCCCGAACCGGTGACGCCGAGCAGGGTCTGGTGCGCCAGCCCGGCCTCGAAGCCATCGACCAGGCGCGCGATGGCCTGCGGCTGGTCGCCGGCGGGCTGGTAGGGGGAGACGAGCTGGAAGCGCGAGTGGCCCGGAGTGTTCATCGGGGCATTGTAGGCAGGCCGATGACAACGTCCGGCGAATGCGGACCGGCCCGCGCGGACATCCCGGTGGCGCGCCGGGGTCGAAATCCCACCGCCGCATGCCGACTGTGCCGATGGCGTGGCCTGCAGCGCCTGCGCACCATCGACTCCCCGCAACCCGCGAAAGAGGCTGGCATGGAAGCCGCCGTTACCCGCGCGCCGCACCGCGGCTTCACACTGATCGAGGCCATGGTCGTCGTGGCGGTCATGGCCATCGGACTGGGGCTCGGGGTCCCCGCCCTGGCGGCGGTGGTCGAACACCAGCGCCTGGCCACCAGCCTGCACCTGGTCTCGGCGGACATGGCGATGGCCCGGAGCAGCGCGATCATGCGCCGCGAAGCCGTCGTGGTCTGCCCGGGGCGGCCGGACACCGGCTGCAGCGGCGACCGCGACTGGAGCCGCGGCTGGCTGGTTTTCAGCGACGCCGACGGCAACCGCCAGCCGGACGCCGCCGCCGACCTGCTCCGCGCCAGCGACGCGCCCGCTGCCGGCAGCGGGACGCTCCGTCTCAGCGGGACCCGATCGCTGCTTCGCTACCAGCCGAGCGGATTGGCGGCGCACAGCAACCTGACGGTGAACGCCTGCATCGGCGACCAGCTGCGCGGAAAGGTGGTGGTGAACCGCCTGGGGCGGGTGCGCACCGAACGGCCCGGGCGCGGCACGCCCTGCCCCTGACGCCCGGGACGCACATCCGTCTTGACCCCAGCGGCGCAGGCACTAGAATGTGCGTCCCCGCCCGAATAGCTCAGCCGGTTAGAGCACTTGACTGTTAATCAGGGGGTCGTTGGTTCGAGTCCAACTTCGGGCGCCAAAGAATTCAAGGGCTTGCGGAGCGATCCGCAGGCCCTTTTTCTTGGCCGGATCCGCCCGCGCCCAGCCGCCCGGCGCAGCAGCCAGGCAGCCGGGGCCCATCACGCGGCCTAACCGGCGCGGCGCTAGCGTCCATGGTCCCACCATTCCAGGGACCCACGGATGTCGCGCCTGGTCATCGTTTCCAACCGCGTTGCCATCCCCCAGCAGGCGCGCTCGGGGGGCCTGGTGGTTGCCCTGGACGCGGCGCTGCGGGAGCCCGGCGGCGTCTGGTTCGGATGGAGCGGCAAGGCGACCCGCGACGGCACGCGCGAACTGCATCGCACCCAGGCCGGGGACGTCGAATACGTCACGAGCGACCTCACCGAGGCCGACATCGCCGGGTATTACGACGGCTTCTCCAACCGGACGCTCTGGCCGGCACTGCATTACCGCCTGGACCTGGTCGAATACAGCCGCGAGACGCACGTCGCCTATCGCCAGGTCAACGCGCGCTTCGCCGAGCAACTCGCCACGCTGCTGAAGCCCGGCGACCGTGTCTGGATCCAGGACTACCACCTGCTGCCGTTGGCCAGCGAGCTGCGCGCGCGCGGCGTCGACAATCCGCTGGCGCTGTTCCTGCACGTGCCCTTCCCGCCGCCCGACCTCGCGCGCGCCCTGCCCCACCACGCCAGCGTGTTCGGGGCGATGTCGGCCTACGACCTGGTCGGCTTCCAGACCAATCGCGACCGCGAGAATTTCGACGCCTACCTGCGCGACGCGTCCGAGAAGGGCGAACTGTCGCTGGGCGGCCACCGCCCACCGCCGCTGACCCGGGCCTTCCCGATCAGCATCGACGCCGGCGAGTTCGCCGACGCGGCGCGCAAGGCACGAAACTCCGCAACGGTGCGCGGGCTGCGTGAAAGCCTGGGCCAGGGTGCTTTGGCCATCGGCGTCGACCGGCTCGACTACTCCAAGGGACTGGTGGAAAAGTTCAACGCCTTCGGCGAATTCCTGCGCCGGCACCCGGACAAGGCGAGACAGCTGACCCTGCTGCAGGTGGCGCCGGTCTCCCGTGGCGGCGTGCGCAGCTACCGCGAGCTGCGCCACGAGCTTGAACGCATCTCGGGCCACCTCAATGGCCAGTACTCCGACCCGCAATGGATGCCGATCCGCTATGTGAACCGGAATCTCGGTCGGCAGACCCTCGCCGGCTTCCACGCGGCTGCCCGCATGGCCCTGGTGACCCCGCTGCGCGACGGGATGAACCTGGTGGCGAAGGAATTCGTCGCGGCGCAGGACCCGGATGATCCGGGCGTGCTGCTGCTGTCGCGGTTTGCCGGGGCCGCCGAACAGCTGTCCGGCGCGGTGCTGGTCAACCCCTATGACATCGGCGGCGTGGCCGACTCCATCGGCATGGCCATGCGGATGGAGTCGGGCGAGCGTCGGGAGCGCCACTCACAGTCCCTGCGATCGCTGCAGGAGCAGGATGTGCACTGGTGGACCTCCAGCTTCCTGCAGGCGCTGGATGATCGCGTCGCCGCGCAGGAGGCCGAGGCGATCGCGGACGATGCAACCGATACCCGTGGGCAGGCCTCGGCCTGAGCACGCTTCGACACTTCGACTCAGGAGAACGACATGAACCAGGGCGACAAGCACAGCGGCGACGACGCCCCTGCAGGCGGCGTGGAGCGCGACAAGGTCGACGGTGCGAAGCGCCTGGAGTCCGATGCAGCTGCCGGCGCAAAGGGCGCGGCCGATCGCGCGGGTGGCGTGCGTCGGCAGGACGGTCCGGAGCCCTACGACGATGTCGAGCCTTCGGCCGGCAGACGCGATCCCGTCGACGACATGCCAGGCGTGCCGGGACAAAGCGGTTACGAGGAAAACGGGCCGGGTCGTGGCGATTACCCGGGGCGCGGTCGCGGCGAGAGCACGCAGCCGCGGCGCGTCGAGGACGGGGAGCTGGATGCGCGAAGCCGGTGGCGCGATGCCGACCGTGACGAGCGCAGCGATCGCTGGAAGGACGATCCTGACCAAGGGGGCGACGCTTCGCCTTGAGGGCACACGGCGCAGCACCGAGCTCATGCTGGCCGCCATCCAAGCCAGAGGCCGCCGCCGTTGGGAGTCGTCACGGACGCAGTGGAACCGGCCACCTGCAACGGATTAGCGGCACCGGGCTCGCCCATCTCCCCCTGTAGGAGCGGCTACAGCCGCGATCACCTTCTTGCCGCAGCAGACACCCACTTCACGCCCTCAAGCGGCCCTTCCGCGCATGCTTGCACTCCTCATCCGGAGCGCTGTCCGTGCAAACCAGGGAGCTGATGAATCGCCTGCATGAGCTGGACGCGGCACTCGCGTCCTGCCAGCGTCGCGCGATCGACGTGGGTGAGCTCCGGCAGGTGTGGGAGCAGCACTGCGCGGGCTTCCAGGACCTCGCGCCGACCGAGCACGAGTGGGTGGACGTGCTGCTGCAGAAGGTTGCGACGCGGCACGGAATCGCGGGCCTGGTCGACCAGACTCAGTCGGATGCGGGGCGCTGAAGAACAGCGTCCGCACCCGGATCGCTTTGAGCGACTCCTCCCGCCCACAGTGCCGTTGAGGCCCAAGACCTCTGCCGCGACGGCGATCGTCACGGCTACTCGTTCTGGATCGTGGTAGCTGAATTTGCGTCGCGACCGCATATCGCTCGAGCCCACACGAGCCTCTGTTCTCGCCTGCAGTTGCGACGGGGGAAAGCTAGTCGCCCGGCGCCGCCGGGTCCGCGAGCGGCTGCCCGTCGAGACCGACAAGGGACCACTTGCCCCACTGGTCCTGTACCCCGGCGCCAGCGGTGCGCCCGGCGCCCGCATCCGCGGCATACCGATAGAGCGGCTGGCCGCCGTAGGTGACATGCGTCCGTCCGTTGCGTTCCAGCGTGCCGATCCTGCTTGCTTCAACGCCTGTTCCCGCCCCGGCCTGGGCCTCATGGGCCAGCACCGGCGGCCAGGCTTCCTGGCAGGCCGCGTCGCACTTGCTGCCGTCGGCATTGCCCGCCAGTACGTACACCGCGCTTCCTGCGCCATCCACCAGGTGGGACGCCGGCGTGCCCGACATCGCGAGCGTGGTCTGTCCGCCATCGCGTGGCTCAACGCGCGAACCCACCGTCATGCCGGACGGGTCGGATGGCTGCCGCGAAGTCCCTGTCTGTTCCGCTCCGCCCGGGGACTGCGCAGCAACCTGCCCCGCCTCGGCCTGGTCGCGCGCCTCGCCGGCATCGGTGCGTCTGTCGCTGTGATCGCAGCCCGCCAGCATGGTCGCGATGCCACAGCCAAGCGCCAGCAGGGTCATGGAGAGCTTCATGGCCGTCGTCCCGTGCGGAGAAAGTCCGACCCTAAGGCCGACCCGGTGGGAGATACGTGACGGACTCGAACTCCTGGCCCTCAGCCCGCCTTGACACCCGCAGGGCTACCTTGCGCTGAACAGGAGGGCCCATGGCCGGAAACAGCAGCATGGCGCGCAGCGCCCAGATCCTGCGGTTCGTACTCAAGCACCGCGCATCAGGGGTATTCGCCGACCCCGGCAGCGACACCGTCGTGGTCGCAGAGGTCGTGGAATCCCCACAGGAGGCCGACGATCTCGGACCCGTGGCGTTCGTCCGCGACCTGGAGGCCCTGGGGCCTACCTTCATCAAGCTCGGCCAGTCACTGTCCACGCGGACCGACATGGTTCCCCCCGCCTATCTGGCAGCCCTCGAGCGGATGCAGGACGACGTGCTGCCCGTCCCCGCCGCCGAGATCCGCGAGATCGTCGAAGCCGAACTCGGCGTGCGGCTCGGCAAGCTGTTCAAGGAGTTCGAAGACGTCCCGCTGGGTTCGGCCTCCCTGGCCCAGGTGCATCGCGCCGTGCTGAACGACGGGCGCGAGGTCGCGGTCAAGGTCCAGCGTCCGGGCGTCGACAACGAAGCGATGATCGACCTCGACACCCTTGCCGGCCTGGCGCGCCGCGCGGACAGCGCCACCGGCATCGGGCGCCGCGTGCGGTTCTCGGAATGGGTGCAGGAGTTCCGGAAGTCGCTGATGGCGGAACTCGACTATCGCCTGGAGGCCGACAACCTCGAACGATTCGGCGAGCGCCTGGCGGACTACCCCGAACTCCAGGTCCCCGCGCCGCTGCGCGACCTGTGCACCCGGCGCGTGCTCACCATGGAGCTCGTGCGCGGGACCAAGGTCACTTCGCTCGGCGGCCTGCGGCGTACCGAGAACGACTACGAGCTGCTGGCATCGGCGCTGATGCGCGGCTACCTCGACCAGGTCTTCGTCCACGGCGAGATCCACGCCGATCCCCACCCGGGCAACATGCTGGTGACCGAAGAAGGGCGACTGGCGATCTTCGACCTGGGAATGGTGGCGCACGTCCCGCCGCGCCAACGCGAGCACCTCCTCAAGCTCCTGCTCGCCTCCGTCGACGGGCGCGGCGAAGAGGTGGCCGGCGAGACCATCGCCATGTCCATCCAGCTCGAGGATTTCGACGAGGTCCGCTACGTGCGCGAGGTCAGCCACCTCGTGGCGCGCTATGCCGCGCATGGCGGCTCGCAGGCCCTGTCCGAAGGCCGCCTGATGCTGGAACTCGCCCGCCTCGGACTGACCTGCGGACTGCGCTCCCCGCCCGAGATGCAGATGCTCGGCAAGACCCTGCTGAACCTCGAAGGCGTCAGTCGCGCGCTGGAGCCCGAGCTCGACGTCAAGCGCGTGGTCGACGGCCACCTGCAGTCGCTGATGCGCCAGCGGATGCGCCAGGCGTTCTCGCCAAGCCGCCTCGCCGGCGACGCCATGGAGCTGCAGGCCCTGCTGCAGGAGGCGCCGCGCAGACTCTCGACGATCCTGTCCCTGGTGTCGGAGAACAAACTGCGGGTCAACATCGGCGGCCTGCAGGAATCGCGGCTGACCGAGAACCTGCAGAAGATCGCCAACCGGGTCGCCGCCGGCGTCATCGTCGCCGCCCTGATCATGGCGAGCGCGATGCTGATGCGCGGCGATGTCGCGGGGCCGAAGCTGTTCGGCTATCCCGCGGTCGCGATGGTGATGTTCCTGCTGGCTTCGGCGCTGGGGTTCGGGATCGTGCTGAGCGTGCTGGTCAGTGATCGGCGGCCGAAGGTGCGGGAGGAGAGGAGTCCGAGGGCGTGAACCAGGCCGCCCCGTACACCCCGGGGCGGCCATGGGGACTTTTAGAGGACTACCAGCATCTCTCCACTGGCTTGGTTCCCGTCACTCCACGTACACCCTGCGCATTGAGGGTCAGTGTCCGGCAGCCCACGTCCTTTGCGGCCTGGATACCCTGTGGCACCGCCTGCAGGATGTAGGTCTTCGCCCCCAGCGAACCGGCCCGCATGCCCACCTGGTAGAACGGCGTGATCTCGGCGCCACACTGGGCGATGACAGGCGGGGTCGCAACCCGGTTGTAAGTGAGATAGGTCGAGTAGTAGCGCTCCATGAACTGCGCGCGCTCCTGCAAGCACGTCGCGGCGGCGGCCCGCCTGCTGTTGACCATGAAGGAGTCATAGCTGGCGTAGGCAATCGAACTGAGGATCGCAACGATGGCGACCGTGATCATCACCTCCAACAGCGTGAAGCCGAGCTCTGACGACCGGGAATACCTCTGATCCATGTCTTATCTCCCCAGGACTTCGCGCCAGGAAACGCGGCCCGTATTCCGAAGGTCGTCGATGTCGATGCAGCCAGCTTCGCCGGTAGAACCTGATGCGCAGGCCTCACCATTTCCACCTCCACCGCCCCCACCGCCACCACCAAAGAGTGTGGGCTGCGTCACCATGCCGAGTCCGGGGTCGACGGAGCCAATGGGAACCAGGATCGTATTACCGTCCTCATCAACCGCCTCCACCATCTCGTCGGTGAAATCGCCGTCGCCATCGGTATCGAAAAATGGCGAACTCGTGCTTGTCCCAGTGAACGCATCCAAGGCATTGATATACCCGCGCCCGTCCGACTCGCACGCGTCGGATAGCGGAATGATGCTGCTGACCACCAGCGCACTGCCGCTCATCTGGGGTGCCGTCACGATCCGCTCCCCGATGGGTGTCCCGGGTGCCGGGGGTTCCAGCAAGTCGACGTACCAGCCCCGTGAACCGGGCGGGAGGGCGTCATTGGCCTGGAAGCCGCGGATGCGCCTCCCATCCGCCGTCGTTGCCACGATGACACGGCGACGCGTGAGTTGGCTGGCCTTGTTTGTAATCGGTGTACCAAAGTCTGCAATTCCGTACAGCCCCTGCACATCCTGGTTGGAGGGATCGCTGACTGTCATGAATCGGCCAGTGCCGAAAAACACCCATGGACGATAACTGGTGGGATGGATGCCAACCGCAACACCTCCCATGATCGGCTGTCGCTCCCCGCTCGGGCCGCGCGCCGTGAACAGCGGGTCGCCCGAGAATGCCACGCCCCACCCGGCGGGCAGGCTTGCCGACAGATCGAACTTCCATACGTTGCCCAACATGTCACCGGCATAAACCACGTCAAGCGTCCCGTTCGCGTCTTGGTCGAGACCGACCGGCGCCATGAGGCCGTTCGAATCAGGATTGTTCGCAGCGGGAGAGCCGACCAGGGTATCGATCTCGCGCAACAACACCCCCGTCCGCAGGTTGTAGACAAGGAGAACTGCGCGTCCCGTCGTGCTGTTGATGCCGTTAGGCACGATCAAGCCCGTCTCGCCGTTGTTCAACCGCCCGATGATCGGCTTCCCCAGCACCAGACCCATGTTGTTGCCTGGTGTCTCGTACTTTTCCCACTTGAAGCTCGACGCGTTGAAACTTGCCGGAGTGGTTACGTCGAGCGCGAATATCCCCTTTCCGCCCCTGCCAAGGCTACCCACGAGAATATTCTCGCCAGGAGTCTGTGTGCGACTTGAGACCACCACTGGGCCATCGACGAAGTAACGGTGGCCGTAATCCGGCCTGCTCAGGCTGCCGAAATTACCCCAGTGGATTCCATCAGGAATGAACGCGAACGCTTCCTTGCCGTCTTCAGAATCTATGGCATGCAGCATGCCGTCATTCGCGCCGACATACAGCGTCTTGGTATCCGCGACATATGCCGGCGACGAGTTCACAATGTCACCCAGAAGATGATTCCGGTTCCTGAGATTACCGCCGTTGCGGAGTTCGAGTTCGCGCGCACCAGTCAGGTACGCCGCGTTGTTCTCTCCAGTAACAGGATAGTCTCCTGCAGCGGTCCTCCTCAATGCGCTCAACTGTCCTGCGGTGGCGCTCGCCGGGAACGCTCCCGCCTTCGTGAACACGCGACGATTTACAGTCGGAATCTGCTCGGACGCCTTCCATTCGGGCGTCGTTTCAAATGCCGTCCCTGCAGCGTTGCGAGCGAAGGACAGAATGTCGCCCGTCCACACGCCGGATACATAGTTGGCCTGGAAGAGCTGGGTCTGGGCATTCAGCGTGGAAGAGTTCGCTGCGACATTGGAGAAAGAGCCGGTGCGTTCCACAATGGCGGCCAGCGCTCCCTTCAGACCTTCCTGGAACTCCTCCGGGTTGGAAGCAGACAGGAACGTACCTCGTGAATTGACAGCAGCATGCAGAAGATCGTCAATGCGGTCGGCGTCCTCGCCGTCCGTAGGATCAGGCCACGACGCATAGTTGCTAGGAACATCACCTACGCTTCGCATGCCAGTGCTTCCCTGCAGGCCGATCGAGATGCCGAAGGTAACCATGTGTTGCCAGAACGCGGGATTGGCAGCCGTTGTCGGTACGATGTTCCGGAGATCCGAGCGCAGATCGCGGTTCCAGTAACGCATCGCGACGTCCGCGAGGGTTCCACTAGCTCCGCCATGGCCATCCTTGTAGGGCGCGGACGGGGAATACTGGTAGCTCTGGCCGGATGGAGACGTGATCTGGGAACCAGCGGTGTTGTCGACGTTGCCGACGTTGCTGTAATTGCTGTAATCGTTCCAGTAGCCGTCTGTGGTCAGAATCGCAAAATTCTGTCGGCAGGAAAGTTGTTCCTCAGTAGATTCGGGCCCGTACGCGCCGCTCGCGCTATCGCCGCTGAAATAGTCGCCGGCTGCTTGGAGGGCCCCGTGCAGCGGCGTACCGTTGTATCCGATCGAGCTCTGCAGCCTGCTGTACCACCTCGACCTGTTGTTGTACAGGACACCACCAATGGTCACGTCTGAAAAGAGTCCATTGTTGTAATTCACCGGTATCGGGTTGCTTTGCGTAGGCCAGTTGCCATTCGTCTGGCTACCGTTGCGCCTCCAGATCGTGCGAAAGCCGACGCGGACGTCGTCACTGAGATCACTGAACGCTTCACTCGCACCCGCCTTTGCAGCTTTCATCCGGGTGCGATGATACGAAAACCAGATCGCGTAGTTGTTTCGCTCGGCCTCCTCGCTACGACCGGTAACCCCCGGAGCAGCGGTCGCGAAAGTACAGTTGCGCCAGGCATTGCCAGTGCCACTACCACTGCTGCAATCGCGATTGTCGAGACCCCTGTTGAAGTCGGGGGCGCTGCCTGTTCGTGGACCATACTCGCTGCGAACGACCCTCCCGTCGGTATGGATCTGGTATCGCCAGTAGTTCCTCCCGTCAGACAGGTAGGCTTGTGACGTCATTGCCGGGTTTTTAGGCACGTAGTAGGTCTGGGTGCCACCACATACCTGCGTGCCGCCCGACATCTCGCCGGAGGTGGCGTTGTCGTTCTGGTTGAATGACCGGCAGCTGGAAGAACTGGAGAGATTGATCGTATTTCCGCCGGCATTGTTGAAGTCCCCGTAGACCCCATCGTAGCCAGTGCCGCCGGTCATGAGGGCACCGCCGGCGGTGACCCAGGGCCGATACGTCACAGCGGGGTTGTAATAAATGGTGTTGGTCGCGTACGAGCGCGCTCGGATTCCGGAGACAGACGACACCGAACTCACGACAGGGTTGTACATTTCTGTGAACGACATCGACCCTGAATCGTCGAGAATGAAAAGAACATTGGGCGCGACGCGCGCGCCCGTCGTCAACGGCTCATTGGGCATGGAGATGCTTGCAGCTCCGGGGGCTGAAAGCATAGTCGCGAGGAAACCGACGGCCATCGCCAGCGAACGTGACTGGCGCGCGTCTGCAGACTTCCTGTTAAAACGAATATCCATGGTGCTGCTCCGCTATACGCAGTTACTGGGCAATGAAATTCGACTGGAGGATGACCGAGGCGCGGTCCGCTGCCTGGCTGCGCGCCGTGATGCGATAACGCGGCCGCATGCAGAGCGGTGACATGTTCGCTTCGTCGACAAGGTC
The DNA here is from genome assembly GCF_016615955.1 of Luteimonas sp. MC1750. Taxonomy (NCBI): domain Bacteria; kingdom Pseudomonadati; phylum Pseudomonadota; class Gammaproteobacteria; order Lysobacterales; family Lysobacteraceae; genus Luteimonas; species Luteimonas sp. MC1750. The sequence continues at coordinate 742,522 of NZ_CP067113.1, read as the reverse complement.
GCATCCGGGCCATGTCGGCGCATCCCCCATGTACTCCACGAAGAATTGCGGGGTCGCGGCCAAGGCGCTCACGTCAGTGCCCGCGCTGACCCAGCCAGCAAATGCGCTGTCCAGCCAGCGATCCGGCTGGCTGGCATCGGGTGTGGGACACAGCCCCCCTACGCAGGGCTCGCCCGGATCGGGGACGTTCGCGCGGGTCGCTGGCAGCGCGGCCAGCGCCTCGCCTTCGCGCAGGGCGGTCTCGGCCGCCTGGAAGGCCAGGCTCCGGTCGAACATGTTCGCGCTCATCCGCTCCTCGAGCATGGTGCTGCGCAGGATGGTCAGCCCCAGCACGGTCATGACCAGGAGGAGGATCAGCACCACGAGCAACGATGCGCCGCGGCTGTAGCGGGACGGGGAGGCAAGGTTCTTGGACATTTCAGGAGTTCCGATTGCGGAGCGTCGTGACCTGGACCAGTTGACGGTCAAGCCGACCTCCATCCACGCCCACGTTCTCGGGACTTTCCAACGTCAACTCCACACGGGTCGCGATCACGTCGCCCCAGGCGCCGGCTACGGTGGCGGCGTCCACGTACACGGTGCCACCACGCAGCAGATAGGTGATCTCCATGTCGGCCACGCCCTCGACGACTTCCTCGTTGGCAATTGCGCCTCCCGTCGTTCTCGACTGGTAGAGCGATCGTCTCCCGCGCGCGTTATTGGCGATGTACCACCTCGTGGCATGCATGCGCACCAGCACGGAGTTCGGAGCTGCATACGTGAAGACCGGGCGGCCCGAGCACGCGGCACCTTCGGCGACGAGACCGAGGTTGCCCGAGCAATTGCCAGGCGATCCTCCCGCCGCATGCATGACCTGGGTTCCGCCCGCGCTGCTGGCCTGGAACAGCGACGCCTGTCGGGAATTGCAGGCAAGCATGAGGTCGCCCGCGCTGAAGCCCAGGCTGCCCACGTCAGTGTTGAGGGTGAACTGGGTGGCACCGGGGTTGTGGGCGCTGATGGTCACCACCTGGTCTTCTCCCGAAAGCAGCTGGATGGCATCGGTACCGGCAAGGCGCTGCGCCGTGGCAGTCCCGAATCCAGCGTCCGGAAAGGCCTCCGCGTTCCCATAGCCCCGGACGGCCGTTCCCCACTGCTGAAGGTCGGTCCACCAGCGATCCGCCGGCGAGTTGATGACGTTGGCAATCGGAAGGTTGTTCACGCAGGGATTTCCACCGGCTTCGCGGATGTCCCTGGCCATCAGCTCGAACGCGGTACGCGCGCTCTCTTGCACTTGGCTGATGTTCTCGGTCGCTCGAAAGGCCTGCCGGTTTGAAAGGAAGATTCCGATCGCGGCACCCATCACAAGCAGACCAATGAGCAGGGAGACCATCAGCTCGATCAGGCTGAAGCCACGCATTCTGCGGAGAGGCGTGTTCGGATTCATAGCAATGCCATCGTGGTGATGCTGCGGTTTCCCGCGGCCTGTCCGGTGATGCCGCCGTCGGTGGCGCGGATGTCATTCCAGCGAACCGTGACCTGGCAAGGGCTGTTCGCGGGACATGTCACCTGTCCGCAGGCGTCGGTGCCGAGGGTGTCGTGGATCGACTGCATCCACGCATTCACGTCGTTCTGGGCCAACGTGCCGACCGCGGCAGGAACCGCGCAAGTCAAGGCGCCCATGTTGTACGCGCCTGCCAGTGCCTGGTCCCGGTTGGCACGCATTGCGTCCAGGATGGCGTAGGTCTGGATGACCGCCTGGCTGCGTTCCAGGGCACTCTGGTTGTTGCGAAGCGCCGCGGTCTGCATGGCGGCGATGCCCAGGAGGCCTATGGCCATGATGAGTACTGCCACGAGCACTTCGATCAGGCTGGCCCCGCGTTCAACCCTCGCGGTCGAGACAGTGCGCCGCCGATGCCGACTGATGTTCCGGATCATGGACATGCCCCCGCTCCGCTGCGGCTTTCAGTGGAAATGCGGCTGCCGCTGCGGATGCTGACAACACGCTGGTTGTCAACGGGCTTCTCCGTGGGCAGGCAGGCGACGGCATCGGCCGTGAGAAGGCCGCCGGCGGCAGCGCGCGCCAGGCCATCGCCGCGAAACGTCACCGCATCGAAATCGGAGGTCATCTGCACCGGCCCGTCCAGCACCCTGCTTCTCAGCACCTCGCCAGTCGCGTCGACGACCGTGATCCATCCCCCCCACGTTCCTGCAGCCGTCGAGCACGTCGCACCGTCGGTGGACTTGCAGACGCTCACGGGCGCATTGAATTTCACGGCTTCGCTCCGCGCATGCTGCAGTGCGGCTACGAGTTCATTGGACTGTGCGGTCAACCTGTTGTTGTTGACCACTACCGTCATGCTGGGTATTGCGATGGCCATGATCACGGCCAGGACGGCCACAGTGACCATGACCTCGGTCAGGGTGAAGCCCCCCTCGGCGCAAACCGGCCTCCCCGTAAGAGCTTTCCCCATCGGTACGTCCCCATCTAACCCGACGGAAGGCTATTACAGGGAGGTGGTCGCGCGCCATCCAGCCCCGACAGGCGTACCGAAGGGGAGCTTGAACGGCTTAGAATCGGCATTGGCCCGCCTCCTGCCGGACGTCTGCTGATGCGCTTGGCAATCCATTCCCCACTGGAGACGCTGGCCCAGCCCCGGACGGTGGTGGCCACCCTCATTGCGGGCGAGGGCCTCGCGTTGGTTCTCGCCCTCGCCTCCAATGCCGGGGAGGACCGGTGGCTTTACTTCGGACTTGCCTCGTTACTGATCCAATGGGTCGCCCTCCTGACTCTGGCGCTGATGTACGCCCTGAGGAGCGCCCTGGGACGGCTGCACGCTGTCTACCTCGCCTGGACCGCGCTGGGACTTCTGGTTGCAAACGCATGGCTTGTCGGCACGCTCACCTGGGTGACGCTCAGGGATGCATGGCCGATGGAGGAAACCTGGGCGGGCTTCTTTGTGCGGTTGACGGGAATCGCGCTGATCCTGGGCCTGATGGCGCTTGCGACATTCCGGATCACGTGGAGTTCGCGGCAACTTGCGCTGCGGACCAAGCAGGCAGAGCTCGAATCCCTGCAGGCGCGCACTCATCCGCATTTCCTTTTCAACACACTCAACACCGCTGCTGCGCTGGTCCACGCGCGCCCGGATGCCGCGGAAACGTTGCTGCTGGATCTCAGCGACCTGTTCCGGGCAGCACTCACGGGTCCAAGCTATATACCGCTCGAGCAAGAGGTGGACCTCACCAAGCGCTACTTGTCGATCGAACACCTGCGCCTCGGAAAGCGGCTTGACGTCCGGTGGGAACTCCCGGTTCCGCTGCCCGCCGTGAGCCTCCCCTCGTTATCACTCCAGCCGCTGGTTGAGAACGCCGTACGACACGGCATAGAACGCAGGGAAGGTGGCGGCAGCATCGACATCCTCGTGACTTCGGATGCACAACACCTGATCCTATCGGTGCGCAACGATCTTCCAGCCGGGGTGACACCGGACGACGGAAGGGGGCACGGCGTAGGACTGGCGTCCGTCAGCCAGCGAATCGACGACATGACGGGCGGCGAAGGCGGGGTAGACACGCATACCTCTGCCGGCCGACACGTCGCCACGATTCGTATCCCCTGGGCTTCCGCCTTACGACGTGCCCTTTGATCAGGTCACCACCTCATAACAAGGCCGATACTCCCCCGAGATCTTCATTCGCCTCTGCTCCACGAACGCCCGCAACAGCGCATCCAGCGACTCCATCATGTCCTGATCCCCATGGATCTGGAACGGACCGAATGCCTCGATCCTCCGCATCCCGTCCTCCTTCACGTTGCCGGCCACGATCCCCGAGAACGCGCGGCGCAGGTCCGCCGCCAGTTCATGCGGCTTCCTTCCATGATGCAGGTCCAGCCCGGCCATCGCCTCGTGCGTCGGCACGAACGGCTGCTGGAACGGCAGCGGGATGTCCAGGCCCCAGTTGAAGTAGAACGAGTCCTTGTTGTGGATCCGTGCCTCGCGGACGCGCTTGACGCCCGTGGCCATGGCGCGGGCGACCGCCTGCGGGTCGCCGACGATGATCTGGTAGCGCGCGGCGGCGGCGTCGCCCAGGGTCAGGCGGATGAAGCGGTCGATCTGTTCGAAGTACGGCGCGGACGACACCGGTCCGGTCAGGATCAGCGGGAACGGCAGCGCGGCGTTTTCTTCGCGCAGCAGCAGGCCCAGCAGGTAGAGGATCTCCTCCGCGGTACCGACGCCGCCCGGGAACACGATGATGCCGTGGCCCACGCGGACGAAGGCCTCGAGGCGCTTCTCGATGTCCGGCATGATCACCAGCTGGTTGACGATCGGGTTCGGCGACTCGGCCGCGATGATCCCCGGCTCGGTGATGCCGATGTAGCGCGGGCGGCGCTGGCGCTGCTTGGCATGGGCGATGTTGGCGCCCTTCATCGGGCCCTTCATCGCGCCCGGGCCGCAGCCGGTGCAGATGTCCAGGCCGCGCAGGCCCAGTTCGTATCCGACCAGCTTGGTGTACTCGTACTCGACGCGGCTGATGGAGTGGCCGCCCCAGCAGACGACCAGGTTCGGTTCGCTCGGCTGCAGCAGGCGGGCGTTGCGCAGCTGGCCGAACACGGCATTGGTGATGCCGGCCGACGACTCCAGGTCGCTCGCGTGCTCGGGCCCGAGCTCGATCGCCATGTAGGCCAGGTCGCGCACGGTGGCGAACAGCAGTTCGGCGACGCCGCGGATGATCTCGCCGTCGACGAAGGCCATCGCCGGGGCGGCCTTGAGCTCGATCCGCAGGCCGCGGTCCTGCTGCAGGACCTGGATGTCGAAATCGGGGTACATCTCCTGGGCGGCGCGTGGGTCGTCGTTGGCGCTGCCGCTGGTCAGCACCGCGAGCGCGCAGCGGCGCAGCAGGTCGTGCAGGCCACCGGAGGATGCGTCCTTGAGGCGCGCCACTTCGTCTCGCGAGAGGATGTCCAGGCCGCCGCGCGGGTAGATGCGGGCGTCGACGGTGGGAAGGGTGGCCTCGGGCCGGGAGGAAAGGGTCATCTGCGCTCTCTTCTTCTTGTTCTATGTCGTGTTTTCGGCCAGCGACTCTAGCGCAACGGGCCCCGGAAACGGAAACGGCCGGGGCAAGCCCCGGCCGTCCGATCACACCTGTCTGCTACCGGTCAGAACTTGTACTTCAGGCTCAGCATGACCGACCAGCGCGACACGGCGGTATTGATGCCGTCGCCGTTGGTCTCCTGGATGCCCGAGTTGTCGGTCGAACCGGAGAAGTTGTAGACGTACTTGCCGGTCGCCGGATCGATACCTGCGTAGTTGGCCACGCGGCGGGTTGCGAAGAAGCCGTAGTCGTCGATCAGGCCCCAGTCCTTATTGATCAGGTTGCCGACGTTCATGATGTCCAAGGCGATCTCCGCCTTGTGACCTTCGAAGAACATCGGGATTTCCTGACTCACTCGGACGTCGAAGCTGTTGGTCCAGCCCGCGCGGAAGGCGTTGGCCGGGGCCACCTGGCCGCGGTAGGCCTGCAGCTCGGGAGCTTCGGCGGCCATCCAGTCGAAGAACGCCTGCTCCATCGCGGCGCCACCCACCCACTGGACGTCACCGGGGCCGGCAGGCACGTAGAACAGGTCGTTCGTGCCGGCGCTGTCGCCGTTGAAGTCGTTGTAGTAGATGTAGCTGAACGGACGGCCGGAGCGGCCTTCGTAGAACAGGCCAGCGGTGGTCATGTTGTCGCCGAAGAACGCCTTCTGCCAGGTCAGGGCCGCGGTGAAGCGGTCCTTGATGGCGTAACGCGAGTTGTAGCCGACCGGATCGTTGGCGTTGAGCACCAGCGTGTTGTTCCAGTTCGACGAGTTCTGCGAGCTCGTCGCCGGGCTGAACTCCGTGGCGTCGGTGTAGGTGTAGCCCAGGGTCCAGGCCCACTGGTCGACCATCGGCTTGGACAGCGCCAGGGTGAGCTGGCGGGCCGAACCCTTGTCGGTGTTGCGGATCACGATGGCCTGGTCGACCTGCGGGTTGCGGTTGGCGCGGTTGGACGCGCCGCGGCGGCCGTTGGTGATGCCGTTGCCGTCGCGGTTGGCCGGGTTGTAGCCGGCGGCGTTCCAGAACATCTCGCGGCCGTCCTGGCCGTAGCGGGTCGGGTTGCCGATGTCGATGCGGTCGAACCACAGCGCGTTCTTGTTCTTGGTCACCAGCAACTCGGCCGACGCGACCAGGCCGTACCACGGCAGCTCATGGTCGAACGCCAGGTTGGCCTTCCAGATCGACGGCAGAGCCAGGCCCGGCTCCATGATGTCGGCGGTGATGCGCGGCGCGGTGGCCGCCCCACCGGTCGGCACGTCCGGCGGCACGCTGGGGTCGAACGCCGGGACGTTGCCGCCGGTCAGCGCGTAGGTGTCGAAGTTCAGGCCGGTGTTCTGGAACGGACCGGCCAGCCACACGTTCGGGTTGCCGCCCTGGAACAGGCCGACGCCGCCGCGCAGCTGGGTCGGGCGCTCGCTGTCGAAGGTGTAGTTGAAGCCGAAGCGCGGCTGCCACAGCTTCTTGTCGACGGTGACCGTGTTGTCGAGGCCGTAGATCTCCTCGATGCGCGGGTTGTAGATCGGCGAGTCACCGAAGTCCGGGATGTCGACGCGCACGCCGAACATCAGGCTCAGGTTGTAGTTGACCGCCCAGGTGTCCTGCACGAACAGGCCGAGGTTCTCGAAGGTGTAGGCCGCCGGGATGTCCGAACGGCTGCCGCCGGCACGCGGCGCGCGCAGGTCATAGCGCAGCACGCGCCCCGCCTCGTAGTCCTCGAGGCTGTTGAAGGTCCAGACGCCGTTGAGGTCGCGACCGTAGAAGTTGACGATGTCGTTGTCTTCGTAGTCGAAGCCGAACTTCAGCGTGTGGTCGCCCACGTACCAGGTGCCGGCGCCGAAGAACGTGGTCTGCTTGGTGTCGACGACGTTGACGTGGCGGTTGCGCTCGGTGCCGAGGTTGATGGTGTCCTGGCCGGTGCCGACGTTGTTGATGATGATGGTCGGCAGGTCGGCATAGGTCGAAGCCACCGACGCGTAGTCGCGCTGCGAGACCTTGAACTCGGTCGAGAAGTTGTCGCTCCAGTCGCTGAACAGCTCGGCGACGGTGCTCTCGAAGGTCTTGTTCTGGTCATACCAGTAGCTCGACAGCGAGACGCTGCTGCCGCCGAAGCCGACCAGCTTGGGCACCACTTCCTCGGTCTTGCTGTAGCGCAGGGCCGCACGGTGGTTGTCGTTGATGTTCCAGTCGAGCTTGACCGCGTATTCCTCGATGTCGGTCTCGGAGATGCTCGGCGGGTTGAAGCTGCCCGGGTCGAAGCCGAAGGCGTTCGACGCGGCGATCACGCGCTGGATGTCGCCGTCGGTGATGTCGCCGTCGCCGTACGGGGTGCCCGAGAGGCTGGTGCCCGGGCGCTCGCGCTTGAACTGCTCGTAGTTCGCGAAGAAGAACAGGCGATCCTTGATGATCGGGCCACCGAAGGTGAAGCCGTAGGTCTCTTCCTTGTCGAAGCCGTTGAAGTCGATGCCGCGCAGCTCGTCACGCACCCAGTCGCCGTCGCGGACGGTGTAGTAGGCGCTGCCGTGGAACTCGTTGGTGCCCGACTTGGTCACGGCGTTGATCACCGCGCCGGTGCCACCGGAGATGGTGGTGTCGTAGTTGGCCAGGTCGATCTGGATTTCCTCGATCGCGTCCATGGAGACCGGCTGGCGCTCGGTCGGCATGTTGTTGGCTTCGAGGCCGAACGGGTCGGAGTTGCTGACGCCGTCGATGCGGATCACGTTGTAGCGCGAGTTCTGGCCACCGGCCGAGATCGAGCCATCGGCCTTGCTGACCTGCGAGATGCGCGGGTCGAGGCGGATATAGTCCTGGATGTTGCGCGACGCGGAGGGCAGCGCCTCGATGGCATCGTTGTTGAGGCTGGTGCCGGTGCCCATCTTCGTGGCGCTGAAGATCTCGGAGCCGCCGGCCACGCCGACCGCGGTCACGGTGGCCAGGGTCGTCACGTCGCCGGTGAGCTGGGCGTTGACGGTATTGGCGGCGTTGAGGCCGAGGAACACGTTGTCCTCGGTCTTGGTGCCGGCGCCGGCCTTGGTGATGGTGATCTCGTACGGGCCACCCACGCGCAGGCCGCGGGCGCTGTAGCGGCCGCTGGCATCGGTGGTGACGCGGCTGGTGGTGCCCGACTCGACGTGGACGATGGTGACTTCGGCATTGGTCACCGGCTGCCCGTCGTTTCCGATGACGACGCCGCCCACGCCTGCGGACGTGGCGCTCTGGGCGAAGACGGGTGCGGCGGCAAGCGCGGCGATCAGGCCGAGCGAAAGTTTCGACACACGGAAGGCGTTGCGACGGGTCATGGCTGGACTCTTGGCAAGGAAACGGGCCGCGCGGACAGGCGCGGAGGGACGAGATCTTCGGGTTGGGTTCCCACTCACGCCGCGACCGCCTGGCGGCAGCGGTTAACAACAGATTAACACGGTAGCCGGCCCGTATGACAGCCGGATGACGGTTTCACGCGGCGGGCAGGGACCCCAGGTAGCCGGCCAGGCCGTCGAGCAGCATCTGGACCGAGATGGCGACCAGCAGCATGCCCATGAGGCGCTCGACGGCGGTCAGCGCGCGGGCGCCCAGGAGGCGATAGAGGTAGGGCGCACAGAACAGGATGGCCGCCGTCGCGCCCCACGCGACCCCGAGGGCAAGGCTCCATTCCCAGAGCCGGTCCGGCTCGCGGGTGCCCATCAGCATGACCGCGGCCATGCCCGAGGGGCCGGCCACCAGGGGCACGGCCAGCGGCACGATGAAGGGTTCCCCGCCCGGCAGCTCGCCCATCAGCCCCTCCGGCGGCGGGAAGATCATCCGGATGCCGATCAGGAACAGGACGATGCCGCCGGCGATCGACACCGACTCCTGGCGCAGGTGCATGACCTCGAGCGCGTACTTGCCCACCCACAGGAACAGCATCAGCACGCCGAGTGCGATCAGCAGCTCGCGCGCCAGCACGATCCGCTGCCGCTTCGGCGGCAGGTGGCGGAGGATGCTGAGGAACACCGGGATGTTCCCCAGCGGGTCCAGGATCAGGAACAGCAGCAGGGCCGCGGATGCGATGGTCACGGCGCGGGATCCAGGACCAGGCCGCGGTGCGCGGCACCGGCCGACGAGAGCAGCACGACGCAGGCCTCGGCGGCCACGGCCGGGTCGCGGGCGCGACGGTCGTCGTCGGAGACGTGCGCCCGCGCCCGCAGCGGCGTGCGCATCGGCCCCGGGCGCAGGCCCTGGAAGCGCACGGTCCCCGATGCGTGTTCCGCATGCAGGGTGTCCAGCAGCGCGCGCTGGCCGTGCTGTGCGATCCCGTAGGCCCCGCGGTACGCGGCCGGGACGTCGTCGTCGAGCACGAACACCACCGCCGCGTCCGGCGAGCCGCGCAGCAGCGGCAGGCAGGCCTGGGTCAACCACCAGCGGGCGGTCAGGTCGACGTGCAGCGCGCGCGCGAAGTGGCCGGGGTCGGTGTGCTCCAGTGGAGTCAGCCCGGGAAACTCCGCCGCGCAGTGCAGGATGCCGTCCAGGCGGCCCAGCTGTGCGCCGATGCGTCCGGCCAGCTCCATGTAATCGCCGTATTCCGCGCCCGACAGGTCGAACGGATAGTTGACCGGCTCCGGCAGCCCGGACGGGTCGCGCACGATCGCGTCGTAGACGCGGTTGAGCTTGGGGATCTTGCGGCCGAGCAGCACGACCGTCGCGCCTGCGCTTGCGCAGGCATGGGCGGCCGCCGCGCCAAGGCCGCCGTGGGCACCGGTGACCATGACCACGCGCCCGTCCAGCGCATGCCCCGGCGCTGCAGCTGCCGCCGACCCGCTCACGCCTGCTGCGTCTCCGCGATCATGCGCGCGAGCTCACCGGATTCGAACAGCTCCATGGTGATGTCGCAGCCGCCGATCAGCTCGCCGTTGATGAAGAGCTGCGGGAAGGTCGGCCAGTTGGACACGCGCGGCAGGTTGGCGCGGACCTCGGGATCCTCGAGCACGTTGACGCTGTGCAGCGTGGCCATCTCCGCGCCGGCCTCGCGCAGTGCGCCGACCGTCCGGCTGGAAAAGCCGCACATGGGGAACTGGGGCGTGCCCTTCATGAAGAGGACGATGGGATGGCCGGAGATCTCGGCCTGGATGCGATCGATGATGGGCATGCTGGCTCCAGCGTGGCGGGCCGCGCGACCAGGGCGCGCGGCGTGTGATGGTGATCGCGCTATTGTAGCGTCCATGCCCATCGAACTCGCCGCCCTGCCCTGGGATCGCACCGCCCTCGAACCGCATCTTTCGGGCGACACGCTCGACCTGCAGCACGGCCGCCACCAGCGCGCCCACCTCGACGCGGTCAATGCGCTGGCGCCGGCAGCCGGCCTGGGTGAGACGGCCCTCGAGGATCTCGTGCGCACCGCGCAGGGCACCCTCCAGGGCCACGCGGCGCAGGCCTGGAACCTGGCGTTCCAGTGGCGCTGCCTGAAGCCCGCAGCCGCGGGCGGCGGTGGTGAACCGCAAGGTGCGCTGGCGGACGCCATCGTGCGCCGCTTCGGGGACGCCACGCGGTTTCGCCAGCGTTTCGCGACGGTCGCCCTGGCCCTGCAGGGATCCGGCTGGGCATGGCTGCTGCAGCGCCCCGACGGGACGGTCAGCGTCGCCGTCACCTGCAATACCGCGTCGCCGATCACCGGCGACGACCGGCCACTGTTCGGCCTGAACCTGTGGGAGCACGCCTACGTGCTGGATTATCGCGAGGCGCGCGGCCGGTACGTGGAGGCGGTCTGGAACGTGGTGGATTGGGCGGCGGTGGCTTCGCACATGCGTTGACGCCGGGACTGCGGCGACACGGGGTCGCTGTTGCGCGGCCGCGTCCGCAGGTGCGGGGCGGAGATGCGCGGGTCTGGCGGGGGGATCGCGGCTGTAGCCGCTCCTACAGGAGGGGCTCGCGGTCCGGCTCGCGGAGGCGGGCGATGACGGGCGCGGTCTGGGCGTCGCGGCCCAGCGCGGATCCCACACGCTCCAGCGCATCGGCCAGCGCCGCGTCGCTGTCGGCCCGCAGCGTGGCATGGCCCACCTTGCGGCCCTCGCGCGGCGTCTTGCCATAGTCGTGCCAATGCCCGCCGGCCTCGGCGAGGACGGGAGGGTGCGCCGGCATCTCGCCGATCCAGTTCAGCATGCAGCTGCGGCCCAGCGGACGGACCGCGCCCAGCGGCAGGCCCAGCACCGCGCGCAGGTGGTTGGCGAACTGCGAAGTCTCGGCGCCTTCGATCGTCCAGTGTCCGGAGTTGTGCACGCGCGGCGCCAGCTCGTTGGCCAGCAGCTCGCCGCCGCGGCAGAACAGCTCGAGCGCGAACACCCCGACATAGTCCAGCGCTTCGGCCAGCGCGCGTGCGTATCCGAACGCCCGCGCTTCCAGTGCCACGTCCACGCGCGCCGGCGCGAGGCTGGCGGAGAGCACGCCGTCGACGTGCCAGTTCTCGGTCAACGGCCAGGTGCGGAACTCGCCGTCGCGGCCGCGCACGGCCACCACGCTCAGCTCGCGGTCGAACGCCACGAACGCTTCCAGGATCAGCCCGCCGTTCGCGGCCTGCCCGCCCAGCGCTTCCCACGCCGCAGCGGCGTCGCCGGCGGCGCGGATGCGGAACTGGCCCTTGCCGTCGTAGCCAAGCCGCCGCGTCTTGAGGATGCAGGGCACGCCGAGCTCCGCGATCGCGGCATCGAGTTCGTCGCGCGTGTCGACCGGCACATGGCCCGGAACCGGGATGCCCAGCGCGCCGAACAGCGTCTTCTCGGCCAAGCGGTCCTGGCTGGTGCCGAGCGCGCGCGGGTTCGGGAACATCGGGACGCGCTCGCTCAGCCACTGCGCCGATGCCGCGGGCACGTTCTCGAAGTCGAAGGTGGCGATGTCGATGCCGGACGCGAACTCGGCCAGCGCCGCCCCGTCACGGTAGTCGCCGACCACCAGCGGGGCGAACTGACCCGCGCAGGCCTCGGCACTGGTGTCCATCACCGAGAAGCGCAGGCCCAGCGGCGCGCCGGCCAGGGCCATCATGCGCGCCAGCTGGCCGCCGCCAAGGATGCCGACGGTGGTCACAGGCGCGGGTCGTCGTTGCCGGCGACCTCCTCGGTCTGGCGCTTGCGGAACGCGTCGAGCGCGGCGGCCACGCGGGTGTCGCCGGCCGCCGCGAGCTGCGCGGCCGCGAACAGCGCCGCGTTGGCCGCGCCCGCATTGCCGATCGCGAACGTCGCCACCGGAACGCCGGCCGGCATCTGCACGATCGACAGCAGCGAGTCCATCCCGTTGAGTGCCTTCGACTGCACCGGAACGCCCAGCACCGGCACCGGCGTCTTCGAAGCCAGCATGCCAGGCAGGTGGGCGGCACCGCCGGCGCCGGCGATGATCGCCTTCAGGCCGCGGTCGCGCGCGGTGGCGGCGTACTCGAACAGGACGTCGGGCGTGCGGTGCGCGGACACCACGCGGACCTCGTGCGCGACGCCGAGTTCTTCGAGCTTGCGCACCGCATGCTGCATCGTCTCCCAGTCGGAGCGCGAACCCATCACGATGCCGACGACCGGCGGGCTGGTGGTGGCGGTCATGGCCGTCCCCTGTGGCAAAGACGTATTCTAGCGATCCCTCGCGCCGACCGTACCCGCCATGGACCGCAAGCTGCTCGACATCCTCGTCTGCCCCTCCAGCCGCCAGTCCCTGGCCCTGCTGGAACCTGCCGGGCTGGAGGCGCTGAACCGGGCCATCGCCACCGGCGGAGTCAGGCGCGGCGACGACGCGACCCAGGCCGAACCGCTGCGCGAGGCCCTGGTCACCCGTGACCGGCGCACGGTGTACCGCGTGGATGACGGCATCCCGGTCCTGCTGGCCGAAGAGGCGCTCGCCACCTCCCAGGTCGAGGGGTTCCCCGCAGCATGAGCGCGGCCGCGGGCGCGATCATCGCCGCTCCGGCCGCGGAGCTCGTGGCCACGGACGTCGAACGCGCCCTGGCCGAGGATCTCGGCGCCGGCGACGTCACCGCCGCCCTGCTGCCCGACGCACCGGAATCCGCCTACCTGCTGTGCAAGGAGGGCGCCGTTGTCTGCGGCCGCCCCTGGTTCGATGCCTGCCACCGGGCGCTGGATCCGGACGTCCGGATCGAATGGCGCGTCTCCGAGGGCGAGCGCGTACCGGCGGGCACCGTCCTGGCGACCCTGCAAGGCCGCACCCGCGCCCTGGTCAGCGCCGAGCGCACGTCGCTGAACTTCATGCAGACCCTGTCGGGCACCGCGACCGCGACCGCGGCCCACGTCGACGCCGTGCGCGGCACGCCCGCACGCATCCTCGATACGCGCAAGACGCTGCCCGGCCTGCGCATCGCGCAGAAGTACGCCGTGCGCGTGGGCGGCGGCGACAACCATCGGCTCGGTCTGTACGACGCGGTGATGCTGAAGGAGAACCACGTGCGCGCGGCCGGCTCGATCGGCGCCGCCATCGCCGCCGCGCGTGCCAGCCAGCCCGGCCTGCCGTTGATCGTGGAAGTCGAGACCCTGGCCGAACTGCGCGCGGCGCTCGAGGCCGGCTGCGACCGCATCCTGGTCGACGATTTCGATGCCGCCGACCGCCGCGAGGCCGTGCGCATCGCCGGCGGCCGGATCCCGCTCGAAGTCTCGGGCGGCGTCGATCTTCCATCGCTGCGCGCGATCGCCGAAGACGGCGTCGACTGCATTTCCATCGGCGGCCTGACCAAGCACGTCCGCGCGATCGACCTCTCGCTGAAGCTCGGCCCGCCGCCCGCCTAGCGCAGCAGCAGTACCGCGACGGTGCCCAGCACCGCGAGCGCGGCCAGCCACCACCGGTTCGACACGCCGGCCGTCCGCGCGGGTGCCGTGCCCGCCTGCGGGGTCGGCACCGGCGCAAGCCCGGGGGCGACGACGCGGAAGCGCAGCACGTCGATGCCGATCTCGTCGCCATGGCGGGCCCAGCCACGCTGCTGCGGCACTTCGTTGAGCAGCCAGCCATTGGTCGAACCGAGGTCCTCGACCAGCAGGCCCTCGGCCGTCGGCGTCAGCCGCAGGTGCTCGCGCGAGATGCCCGGATGGTCGAGGTGGATGGCGCACTCGGGCGCGCGTCCCAGCACCGTGGGGCCGACCAGCGGGAACGTGCGGCCGAAGCCGGCGCCGCTGACGCCGCGCAGGACGAAGCGCGGCAGTGCGGGCCGGACCACGGTGGAGGCAACGACGCCACGCGCTTCACGCACGGCGGATGGACTGGGGGCCGGGTCGACACGGAGTTGGCTGTTCATGCGGGGAGAAAGTGCGACGTCCTGCGTGAAGCCCACGCAAAGGCTTGCCCAAACCGCGGGTTGGCCCCAGATTGCCCAGCCATGCCCAGTCTGATCCTGCTCATGATAGCCGGCGCCTTCGCCTACGCGTGGTGGAACGCCGCGCGTGCCGCCAGCGAACACGCCATCGAGATCGGCCGCTCGGCCTGCCGCGCAGCCGGCGTCCAGCTGCTCGACCAGACGGTGCACGCGGTGGGCCTGCGCCTGCGCCGCCGGGACGACGGCCGGATGGGCCTGGAGCGCAGCTTCCGCTTCGAGTATTCGCACGACGGCATGGACCGGCAGCGCGGGCGCATGGTCTTCCATGGCACGCGCCTGGTGTCGTTCACGGGTCCCGCGACGGCGGTGGCGTCGAGCCTCCTCGGCGGGGACTGAGCGCGCGGGCTATTTCACCACGCGCAGGTGGGCGCCACGCTTCGGCGCCGGGCCACCATCGTCGTCCCCGCCGTCGTCGTCCGCGACGGGCGCGTCGTCGTCGCCGATTCCACCGGGCACCACGCCCAGCACGACCTCGCTGCCGGCCGCAGGTTCGTTTCCGCCCTCGAGCCCGGCGTCTTCGGCGTCCCCGGACGCGGCCGGCATGCCCTGGTCATCGGGCAGCGCCATGCCCTGCCCGGTCTCCCGCGCATAGATCGCCAGCACCGCGGCGATGGGGACCAGCACCGGATGGCTCACGCCGCCGAAGCGCGCGGTGAAACCGACCGCCTCGTTGTCCATGGACAGGCGGGTGACCGCGCGCTCGGCGACGTTCAGCACCACGCGGCCCTCCTTGACGGTATGCGCGGGCACGCGCACGCCCGGACGGGTCGCGTCCACCAGGAGGTGGGGCGTCATTCCGTTGTCGACGATCCACTCGTACAGCGCCCGCAGCAGGTAGGGGCGATGGCTGGTCATCCGGGAAGCATCGTTCATGCCCGGATTCTAGCGCGGGACGACGACGTCAGGCCGGCAGCTCGCGCAGGTGGCGTTCCTGCGCGGTCAGGCTGCGCGTGAACCCCGGATTGCGGAAGATGCGGTTGCCATAGTCCTCGATCGCCTTGCCATCCTTGGGCAGCGGCACGCCCAACGCCTCGAGGCGCCAGATGATCGGCGCCATGGCGCAGTCGGCCAGGCTCATCTCGGAGTTGAGGAAGAACTTGTAGGCCTTGAACAGCGGCACCGAGGTGGCCACCAGCTCCTTCAACCGCTTGCGCGCGGCGTCGGCGGTGGCCTTGGTCCCGGTCTGGATGGTGCGGACCTCGGGAACCCAGTCATGCTCCAGGCGCAGCATCGCCAGGCGCAGGCGGGCCCGCGACAGCGGGTCGACCGGCATCAGCGGCGGGTGCGGATAGCGCTCGTCCAGGTACTCGGTGACGACGCTCGCGGCGTACAGCACCAGGTCGCGCTCGACCAGCGTCGGGACCGAGTGGTACGGGTTGAGGTCGATCAGGTCTTCGGGCGGGTCCTTCGGGTCGACCGTGATCAGGTCGTAGGTGACGCCCTTTGCCGCGAGCACGAGTCGCACCCGGTGGCAGAGGACATCGTCGGCCGAGGAAAAGAGCGTGAGTGCATTACGCATGCGCGGACTCGCTGCCATCATCGAACAACTCTCCCGCGGCCGGAATCCGCCAGCCGCATTGGCGCCGCCCGCCCCTCGCGGACGGCTGCCCGGTTCCCTGCCGTCGCCGTCAGTGGACGTCCTTCCAGTATTCCTTCTTCAGCAGCCAGGCGAGGAAGGTGAAGAACGCCAGGAACAGCATCACCCACACGCCCAGCGCCTCGCGCTTGGTCGCGATCGGCTCGCCGGCGTATTCCAGGAAGGCGGTGATGTCGCGCACGGCCTGGTCGAACTGCGCGCCGTCCATGCTGCCCGCGTGCGCGATCTCGAGGCGGTCGATGCTCGGCTCGGTGGTGGCCGGGTCGATCGCACCGTAGACGGGACGCTGCACGCCCTGCATTTCCCACAGCACGTTCGGCATCGAGGCGTTGGGGAACACGGTGTTGTTCCAGCCCAGCGGCCGCTCTTCGTCGATGTAGAACGACTTCAGGTAGCTGTAGATCCAGTCGCCCCCGCGCACGCGCGAGGTCAGGCTGAGGTCGGGCGGCACGGTGCCGAACCACTGGGCGGCGCCCTCGGCGGGCATCGCGGTGAGGATCTGCTCGCCGAAGGCGGCACCGGTGAAGTTGAGGTTGTCCATCACCTCCTGCTCGGTCAGCCCCAGGTCGTCGGCCATGCGCGAGTAGCGCAGGTACTTGAGCGAGTGGCAGGACGAGCAGTAGTTCATGTACAGCTGGGCACCGCGCTGCAGCGAGGCGGTGTCGCCCAGGTCGGTGCCGGCGTGCTGCAGCGGCCCGCCCGCGGCGGCCAGTGCGGAGAACGAGAGCAGCATGGCAGCCGCGAAGGCCGTGGCGCGGGTGATCAGGGTCATGGGCTTAGTCATGCGTCGTCACCCGCTCCGGGACCGGCTTGGTGGAGTCGATCTTGGTCCACAGCGGCATGGTGATGAAGAAGGCGAAGTAGAAGAAGGTCAGGACGCGGCCGACGATGGTCTCGACCGGGTCGGTACCCGGGCCGGCGCCGATCTTGCCGAGCCAGATGAAGCTGATCGCGAACAGGCCCAGCAGCAGCTTCGACATCCAGCCGCGGTAGCGGTAGGAGCGCACCTTCGCGCGATCCAGCCACGGCACCAGGAACAGGATCGCGATCGCGCCGAACATCACCAGCACGCCGCCGAGCTTGTCCGGCACCACGCGCAACATCGCGTAGTACGGCGTGTAGTACCAGACCGGCTTGATGTGCTCCGGCGTCACCAGGCGGTTGGCCTCGGTGAAGTTGTCATGTTCCAGGAACCAGCCACCGAAAGCCGGTGCGAAGAAGATGATGAAGGCCGCGATCATCAGGAAGAAGCCCACGCCCACCAGGTCCTTGACCGTGTAGTAGGGATGGAACGGAATGCCGTCGGCCGGCTTGTTCGCGTCCCAGCGGTTGCCCTTCGGACCCTTCTTGATGTCGACGCCGTCGGGGTTGTTCGACCCGACCTCGTGCAGCGCGCCCAGGTGCAGCACGACCAGCAGCAGCAGCACCAGCGGCAGCGCGATCACGTGCAGGGCGAAGAAGCGGTTGAGCGTGGCGTCGGACGGCAGGTAGTCGCCCATGATCCACTCGACCAGGCCGCCGCCGATCACCGGGATCGCGCCGAACAGCGAGATGATCACCTTGGCGCCCCAGAACGACATCTGGCCCCAGGGCAGCACGTAGCCCAGGAAGGCCTCGGCCATCAGCACCAGGTAGATCAGCATGCCCAGGATCCACACCAGCTCGCGCGGCTTCTGGTAGCTGCCGTACATCAGCCCGCGGAACATGTGCAGGTAGACGACGATGAAGAACAGCGAGGCGCCGGTGGAGTGCATGTAGCGGATCAGCCAGCCCCACTCCACGTCGCGCATGATGTACTCGACCGAGGAGAAGGCCTCGGCCGCGCTCGGCTTGTAGTGCATCGTCAGGAAGATGCCGGTGACGATCTGGTTGACCAGCACCAGCATGGCCAGCGAGCCCATGTAGTACCAGAAGTTGAAGTTCTTCGGCGCGTAGTACTCGGTCATGTGCTTGCGGTACATCGGCATCATGCCGGGCGCACGCTCGTTGACCCAGTCCATCACGTTGTTGGCGGTACGCGTGATCACGTTCGACATGGCTTACGCGGCCCCCTGCGGATCGACGCCGATGACGATGGTGTTGTCGTCGACGAAATGGTGCGGCGGCACCACGAGGTTGGTCGGCGCCGGGACGCCCTGGTAGACGCGGCCGGCCATGTCGAACTTCGACTTGTGGCAGGGGCAGAAGTAGCCGCCCTTCCAGTTGGCGTCGAACGGGGCCGGGCGGATCTCGGCGACCATTTCCGGCGAGCAGCCGAGATGGGTGCACAGGCCGACCAGCACCGAGATCTCGGGCTTCAGCGAGCGCAGCTCCGGGTTGGCCTCGCGGACGTACTCCGGCTGCTGCTCGGGATTCTCCGACTTCGGGTCGCGCAGCTGGTCGTCCAGCGTCGGCAGCGCCTGCAGGATGGCCCGCGAGCGCTTCACGATCCAGATCGGCTGGCCGCGCCACTCGAGCATCAGGCGCTCGCCTTCGGCGAGTGCGCTGATGTCGGCGGTCACCGGCGCGCCGGCAAGCTGGGCGCGCTGGCTGGGGAACCAGCTCTTGATGAACGGAACCGCGGCCACGCCGACGCCTGCTGCGCCGACCACCGCCGTCGTGGCTGTCAGGAAGCGGCGGCGACCGTGGTCGACCGTACCCCCCTCGACAGGATCCATAACCCCTTCGTTGCCCATCGCCACTCCGAAAAAACCTACGGTCGCTTGTGTGTACTGGCTGCCGCGCACGCGGCCCCCGTTGCCGGAGGGCGTCGCAAAGACAATGAAGTGTAGCGGAACGCCGATTCAGGGGACAACGTCGGTTGCCCCGCGAAGGCTCAGTTCGCCGCCAGATTGGCCCGATAACGGTCGGCCAGGACGCCCACGCGCTCGACATAGCGCCGGGTTTCGTTGTACGGGGGCACGCCCTTGTGGCGGTCCACGGCACCCTCGCCCGCGTTGTAGCCGGCCGCGGCCAGCGTCAGGTCGCCGTTGAAGCGCTTGAGCAGCCAGGCCAGGTAGCGGACGCCGCCGCGGATGTTCTGCGCCGGGTCGAAGGCGTTGACCACGCCGAAACGGTCGGCGGTCGCCGGCATCAGCTGCATCAGGCCCTGGGCACCGACGCGGGACAGGGCGTTGGGGTTGAACGCGGACTCGGCGTGCATGATCGCGCGGATGATCGCTTCCTCGACCCCGAACTCCTGCGACGCGGCCTTGACCTCGGCGTCGTAGGCCGCGGTGTTGAGCCGGACGTTGGAGAAGTTCAGGCCGGGCGAGCCGCAGGCATAGCAGGTCTCGAAGAAGCTGTAGCGGATGGTGCGGACCGCGCCGGCACCGCCGCCGCCCGCCGGCTTGCGGCTGGTGTAGTGGCGCACGCCATCCTTGACATAGGAGTACACCTGCCCCTGGACCAGCCGGCGCGAACCGGCGTTGGACGACGGGGCCGACGGCACCTGGGTGGTCGAGACCCCGCCCGTGGACGCCGCCGGAGCCGCGCCGCCCGCGCCCATGAAGGTGGCAGGCGCGTTGGTGTTGATTGAAGCCGGCGAGCCGGCGACGGCCGTCGATGCCGTCGCGCCGCCGACCGCGCCCGGCGTGGTCGAGGGCTGGCTCGGGCGCGAGGGTCGGCTGGGACGGTAGGTGGTGGCGACCGCGCAGGTCGCGCCGCTGATGCGCCGGCTGACATAGCTGGTCACGCCGTCGCCGGTTTCGCAGCGGTAGATGGTGCCGGCCACGGCGGGGCCGGCCGCAGCCGCGCAGGCCAGGCCGATCATCGCCGTCCAGGCGAGACCCAGTATCCCGTAGCGTGTCATCCCCGCCCCTCCATTCGCGCGCAGTCTCCTATCTTGGGGCGGCCTTGCCAAGGCCCGGAACCGTGACCACGCCCAAGGAAACGCCGGCCCGTCCCCTCCGCGGCCAGCGCCGGGCCCCGGGTTTACACTGCTCGGCCATCCCCACCCCTCCGGCCCGGACTCACCGCCGTGCCCCGGAACCGCCATGACCGACGACACCATCCTCGCGCGCCCGGCGCCCGACGCCGCCGCCCCGACGCGCCGCGGCAAGCTGTTCATCCAGACCCACGGCTGCCAGATGAACGAGTACGACTCGGCGCGGATGGCCGATGTCCTGGCCGAGTCGGATGGACTGGAGCTGACGACGAAAGTCGAAGAAGCCGACGTGATCCTGGTCAATACCTGCTCGATCCGCGAAAAAGCCCAGGAAAAGGTCTTCAGCCAGCTCGGTCGCTGGAAGGCCCTGAAGCAGGGCGGGCGCCCGGTGCTGATCGGCGTCGGCGGATGCGTGGCCAGCCAGGAGGGCCAAGCGATCGTGAAGCGCGCGCCCTACGTGGACCTGGTCTTCGGGCCGCAGACCCTGCACCGGCTGCCCGAGCTCCTGCGGGGCCGGCGCGAGACCGGGCGGCCCCAGGTCGACATCAGCTTCCCCGAGATCGAGAAGTTCGACCGGCTTCCGGAGCCGCGCGCGGAAGGGCCGAGCGCCTTCGTCTCGATCATGGAAGGCTGCAGCAAGTACTGCTCGTTCTGCGTGGTGCCCTACACCCGCGGCGAGGAGGTCAGCCGCCCGTTCGAGGACGTCCTTGTGGAGGTGATGCAGCTCGCCGCCCAGGGCGTGCGCGAGGTGAACCTGCTGGGGCAGAACGTCAACGCCTACCGCGGGCCGATGCCCGCTGCCGGGGCTGGCGAAGACGGCCGGGAAGGCGACGGAGCGACGGACGGCGGGCTGCCGTTCGCCGACCTCGGCCTGCTGATCCGCACCATCGCCGAGATCGACGGCATCGACCGCATCCGCTTCACCACCTCGCATCCGCTGGAGTTCTCGGACTCGCTGGTCGAGGCCTACCGCGACGTGCCGCAGCTGGCCAACTACCTGCACCTGCCGGTGCAGTCGGGCTCGGACCGCATCCTGTCGGCGATGAAGCGCGGCTACACGGCGCTGGAGTTCAAGCAGAAGATCCGCAAGCTGCGCGCGGTGCGTCCCGACATCTCGATCTCCTCGGACTTCATCGTCGGCTTCCCCGGCGAGACCGACGCCGACTTCGAGAAGACGATGAAGCTGATCGAGGACGTGGGCTTCGACCAGTCGTTCTCCTTCATCTACTCGCGCCGACCGGGCACCCCGGCCGCCGACCTCGAGGACAGCGTGTCCAGCGAGGCCAAGCATGCCCGGCTGGCGCGGCTGCAGGCGCAGATCAACGCCCACGCCGCGGGGATTTCGCAGGCGATGGTCGGCAGCGTGCAGAAGGTGCTGGTGACCGGACCCTCGCGCAGGGATCCCGCCGAACTCACGGGCAAGACCGAGAACATGCGGTCGGTGAATTTCGCCGGGTCGCCAGGCCTGGTCGGCCAGTTCGTGGACGTGCTGGTCACCGGCGCGCTCAGCAACTCGCTGCGCGGACGCCTGGCGACGACCGACGCGCCCGTCACCGGCTGAGTACGGGCGGCATGGCCCAGGACCCGCCCCCTTCCGCCATGCGCGCCAGGCGCCGCTTAGACCCGCTCGGCCTCTGGCTCTGTGGCCTCGCGGCCCTGGGCCTGGCCCGCGCCTGGCTCTACCTGGTGCGCGACGCCGGCAGCGCAGGCGCCGTTGGCTGGATCTGGTTCGGGGGCGCGCTGTTGCTTGGCGCCACGGGGCTCGCGCTGCTGATGCGCGGGCTGCGCGCAGGCCACCGCAGACAGGACTGACGAACGCCGTGGCCGGCGTCGAGGCCACGTGCACGCGCATCGCCGTGGGCGCGCTACCCTTGCCGCATGCCCAATTCCCACCAGCGTGATTTCACCCTCGAACCCGCGGACACCGAGCGGCTCGCCAACCTCGGCGGGCCCTTCGACGCCCATCTGCGCCAGATCGAACTGGCGCTCGGCGTCGAGATCGCCAACCGCGGCAACATCTTCCGCGTCAGTGGCGACGACGGCGATCGCGTCGACGAAGCGGAGCGCCTGCTCCGCGACCTCTACGAGGAGTCCGCCAGCGAAACATTCGACGCGCATGCGATCAACCTGCGGGTGAATGCTTCGCGGGTCGTGCAGTCCGACACTGCCGACGGAGCGGCCGCGGGCCGCGACGACGCCGACTTCGTGCCGCAGACGGTCGCGATCCGCGTCAAGCGCGGCACCATCCGCGGCCGCGGCCCGAACCAGCAGAAGTACCTGCACGCGATCGCGACCCACGACATCAACTTCGGCATCGGCCCGGCCGGTACCGGCAAGACCTTCCTGGCGGTGGCCAGCGCCGTGGAGGCCCTGAACGAGTCGCGCGTACAGCGCCTGGTGCTGGTGCGCCCGGCGGTCGAGGCCGGCGAGAAACTCGGGTTCCTGCCGGGCGACCTGTCGCAGAAGGTCGATCCCTATCTGCGTCCGCTCTACGACGCGCTGTACGAGATGCTCGGCGTGGAGAAGGTGCTGAAGCTGCTGGAGAAGAACGTCATCGAGATCGCGCCGCTGGCCTACATGCGCGGACGCACGCTCAACGACGCCTACGTGATCCTCGACGAGGCGCAGAACACCACCATCGAACAGATGAAGATGTTTCTGACCCGCCTGGGCTTCGGCAGCACGGCGGTCGTCACTGGCGACCTCACCCAGATCGACCTGCCGAAGTCGATGAAGTCCGGCCTGCGCGACGCGCTCGAGGTGCTGCGCGACGTCGACGGCGTGAGCTTCACCTTCTTCGAATCGCGCGACGTGGTGCGCCACCCGCTGGTGGCCAGGATCGTCAACGCCTACGACCGCCGCGACGCGGAGGACGCTTCGACAGGTCCGGCGTAGACTGGGAGGCATGACCCAGGGTCCCGTCCGTCTCGACGTCTCCGTCGGCTATGCGCTGCCGCGCGCCGGAATCCCGGCCGCGGTCAGCTTCCGCAAATGGGTGGCCGCGGCGCTGTCCGGACGGATCCGCGAGGCGGACCTCGCGATCCGCCTGGTCGACGAAAAGGAAGGCCGCGCGCTCAACCGGCACTACCGCGGCCGCGACTACGCCACCAATGTCCTGAGCTTTCCCGCCGACCTGCCGGAAGGACTGCCCGAGGGCGTCCGCCTGCCGCTCCTGGGCGACCTGGTGCTCTGCGCGCCGGTGGTCGCCCGCGAGGCGCAGGAGCAGGCGAAGCCGCTCGCGGCCCACTATGCCCACCTCACCGTCCACGGCACCCTGCACCTGCTCGGTTGGGACCACGGCAACGACATCGAGGCCGAAGCCATGGAGCA
Organism: Luteimonas sp. MC1750; assembly: GCF_016615955.1. Lineage (NCBI taxonomy): Bacteria > Pseudomonadati > Pseudomonadota > Gammaproteobacteria > Lysobacterales > Lysobacteraceae > Luteimonas > Luteimonas sp. MC1750. The sequence continues at coordinate 719,351 of NZ_CP067113.1, read as the reverse complement.
GCTGGAGCGGGAGATCCTGGCCGGGCTCGGCATCGGCGATCCCTACCGCGAAGGCTGAGGCTTCCCGCTCCGGCATGTGCCGGTCAGAGGCAGTCGACCAGGCCGTCGTAAAGCGTCAGCGCCGTCCCGGGGAGCGCGGCATACAGCGGCTCCTCGCCCTGCAGCGCGTCGAGCAGGGCTTCGATCGTGGTCCCGGGCGCCAGCGGCGAGCGGCAGAGCCAGGCCGGCGCATCCAGGCCGATGCGTCCGCGCGCCGGATCCACGGACTCCTCGCTGGCTGCGAAGCTCCAGGCGCACTCTCCGACGCGGCCGGTGAGGCGCTGCACCGAGCAGACGAAGCGCAGGGCCTGGATGTTGGTGTAATCGCCCTCGCAGAAGGTGTCTCCGCAGATGGCGTCGAAATTCAGCCGCAACTGGCGGCGCAGGGTGAACCAGGCTTCGAAATCCACCTCGTCCTGCAGGTAGGAGGACGCGTCGACATAGGTTGCCCGGCGCGGAGCGGCCTCGGCGCCGGCGGGCCCCAGCCCCGCGCCCAGCAGCAGCACGGGCAGGAGCAGGGTGGGGAACGGGTTGTGATTGCGGGGCTTGCGGGGCATCGGGATTCCTCCTGGATGTGCGCGGCGGATGCCGCGGAGCCGCGTCCTGCGACCGGTTCCCAGCCTGCCGCCGCGCCGGGAACCGCGCGACCGGCCTGCGGCGCGCCTCGGCCACGGGCGGACACCCGCCCGCGGGTCGGGAAATCCCAGCGATCGCGTCGGGCGCGCCTTCGCAGCGGGGTAGCCGGCCGCGGGGTAAACTTCCCCGGTCGCCCCACGCGGGGCGCTGACCAGACCGCAATGCCCGAAGACGACAGTAGTCACAGCGCCGCGCCGGACGCTCCGGAACGCCGGCGCAGCTGGCTCGAACGCCTGAGCTCGGCGATCACCGGCGAGCCCAGCACCCGCGATGACCTGGTGGAGCTGCTGCGCGACGCCCAGGCCGACGACCTGATCGGGGCCGACACCCTGCGGATGATGGAGGGCGCGATTGCGGTCTCCGACATGACCGTGGGCGATGTCATGGTGCCGCGCTCGCAGATGGTCTCGCTGCCCGTGGAGGCGCGCTTCATCGACCTCATGAAGCAGGTGGTCGAGTCCGGCCACTCGCGCTTCCCGGTGCACGGCGAGGACAAGGACGAGATCCTCGGCATCCTGCTGGCCAAGGACCTGCTGCGCGGCGTGGTGGCCGACAACGGCCCCGGCACGGTGCGCGAGCTGCTGCGCCCGGCGGTGCTGATCCCGGAATCGAAGAAGCTCAACGTGCTGCTGCGCGAGTTCCGGCAGTCGCGCAACCACATGGCGATCGTGATCGACGAGTACGGCGGCGTGGCCGGGGTGATCACGATCGAGGACGTGCTGGAGGAGATCGTCGGCGAGATCGACGACGAGCACGACGAGGCGCTGAACCCCGAAGCGCTGATCGCGGCGCAGGCGGACGGCCAGTACGTCGTCGACGCCCTGACCCCGATCGACGACTTCAACGAGCGCTTCGGCGCCGATTTCGACGACGACGAGTACGACACCATCGGCGGACTGATCACGGCCGCGATCGGGCACCTGCCCGAAGCCGGCGAGGAGCTGACGCTGGGTCGCTTCAGCTTCCGCGTCGCCAGCGCCGACGCGCGCCGCCTGCACGCGCTGCACCTGTCGATCCATGGCGACTGAGCGCCGCGCGCGGTGACCGGCGTGCGCGCGCCTGGCAGACGCATCGCCCGCCGGATCGCCGCCCTGGTGCTGCTGCTCCTCGTCGTGGCCTGCCTGCCCGCCGTTGCCGCTCCGCGCATCGGCGTGGCCACCATGCAGCCGGGCGAGATCTTCTTCGAGCGTTTCGGCCACAACGCGATCGTGGTCGACGACCCCGCCGCCGGCCCGCCGCTGTCGTACAACTTCGGCTTCTTCGATCCCGCCGAGCCCGACTTCCACCTGCGCTTCCTGCGCGGCGAGATGCGCTATCGCCTGGCCGTCCTGCCGTTCGCGGAAGACCTCGCGTACTACGACAGCGTCGGTCGCGGCGTCTCGATCCAGTGGCTCGACCTGGACGCCGCCGCCGCCACCGCCCTCGCCGGTCGGCTGGCCTGGAACGCGCGGCCTGAAAACGCCACCTACACCTACGATTACTTCACCGACAACTGCTCGACCCGGGTGCGCGACGCCATCGACGCCACCCTGGACGGCGCCCTCGCCCGCCGCCTGCAGGGCCGCTCGCAGGGCAACACCTTCCGCAGCGAGGCGGTGCGCCTGGCACGCCCCGACCGGCTGATGGCGCTGGGCTTCGACGTCGGCCTGGGGCCGGCGTCCGACCGCCCGAACGCGCTCTGGGACGACGCGTTCGTGCCGATGCGCCTGGCGCAGTCGCTGCGCGAGATGCAGCTCGCCGATGGCCGGCCGCTGGTGGTCGCCGAGGAGGTCCTGCTGCCGCACCGCCTGGCCGCCGAACCGGAGCCGCGGCGCGTGGCCTGGTGGCCGTGGCTGCTCGCCGGCCTGCTCCTTGGGGCCCTCGCCTGGACGCAGCGCGCGCGGCCCCGCATGGTGGCCGCCGCGGCGGTCCCGGCATGGTTCGCGTGCGCGCTGGTCGGCGCGGTGATGCTCTACATCTGGCTCGCCACCGCGCACCGCTTCGGCTGGGCCAACCACAACCTGCTGCTGCTCAACCCGCTGTGCCTGCTTCTCCTCCCGGGCGCATGGCGCATCGCCCGCGGCCGTCCGGGTGGACGGGTGTTCGGCGTGGTGCTGGTCGCCGTGGCGGCCATGGCCGTGCTGGCTCCGTTCCTGCTCTGGATGCCGCTGCAGTCGCAACGCAACGCGCACTGGGTGGCGCTCCTGCTGCCCCTGCAGCTGGCCCTGGCCGCGGCACTTCACCCGCGGGCACGCCCGGCCGCAGGATGAGGGCATGAACGACGACGTCGCGGCGCGGATGCCCTCCAGCGTCATCAACTGCGCGGCCTATGACCGCGCGGGGCATCGCCGCGACATCGACCTCGACGCGATCAGCGACGTCCTCGCCGTCGACGACGGCAGCTTCGTGTGGATCGGCCTGTACGAACCCGGCGAAGGCGTGCTCGAGAAGCTGCAGGAGGAGTTCGGGCTCCACGACCTCGCGATCGAGGACGCGCACCACGCGCACCAGCGACCCAAGCTCGAGGGCTATGGCGACTCGCTGTTCCTGGTCGCGAAGACCGCGCAGGTGGTCGACGAACGCATCATCCGTTACGGCGAGACCCATGCCTTCCTCGGCGCCCGCTACCTCGTCACCGTGCGCCACGGGCATTCGCTGACCTATGCGCCGGCGCGCAGCCGGCTGGAACGCGATCCGGAGCTGATGGCGCTGGGCCCGGCCTTCGCCCTGTACGCGGTGCTCGACACCATCGTCGACAACTACCTGCCGATCGTCGACGAGTTCCGCTCGACGCTGGAAGCGCTGGAACAGGACGTCTTCAGCGAGACCTACCGCCGCGGCACCATCCGCCGCCTCTACGAACTCAAGCGCGAGCTGACCTACATGCGGGTGGCGGTGACCTCGATGCAGGACGTGCTGTCGCAGCTGGTGCGCACCGGCGGCCCGCTGGTGTCGGAGGACGTGCGGCTGTACCTGCGCGACGTGCTCGACCACTCGGTCCGCGCCAACGACGCCGTGGACGTGCTGCGCGACATGCTCGGCACGGCGCTGGGCGTCAACCAGGCGCTGGTGACGCTGGCGCAGGGTGAAGTGGTCAAGCGCCTGGCCGGCTGGGCCGCCCTGCTGGCGGCGCCGACCCTCATCGCCAGCTGGTACGGCATGAACTTCGTGCACATGCCCGAGCTCCATGGACGCTGGAGCTACCCGGTGCTGATCGGCGTCGTGGTGCTGGTGGTGGGGCTGCTCTATCGCTACCTGCGCAAGGTGCGCTGGCTCTGACAGCGCTGCGCGGCCTGCGACCAAAGTCGTAGGCCAGTTCCCGCCGCAGCGCAGCATTGGCGATTGACCACGATCGGAGTAGAAGCGACCCTGATCCCAACAATCCAACGGGGCGTGCCATGAAGGGTGGACTCGGCAAGATCGCGTGGGCGGCGCTCGCGGTGCTGGGCGCGTTCTGCCTTGGCACAATCGCGCTCAGGCGCGGCGAATCGATCAATGCGCTGTGGATCGTGGTCGCCGCGGTCTCGATCTACCTGGTCGCCTACCGCTTCTATGCGCGCTTCATCGCCGACCGGGTGTTCAACCTCGATGCCACCCGCGCCACGCCGGCGATGATCCACAACGATGGCCTGGACTACGTGCCCACCAACAAGCACGTGCTGTTCGGCCACCACTTCGCCGCGATCGCCGGCGCGGGGCCGCTGGTCGGCCCGGTGCTGGCGGCGCAGATGGGCTACCTGCCCGGAACCCTGTGGCTGATCGTGGGCGTGGTGCTGGCGGGCGCAGTGCAGGACTTCATGGTGCTGGTGGTCTCGAGCCGCCGCGACGCGCGCTCGCTCGGCGACCTGGTGCGCGAGGAGATGGGGCGGATCCCCGGCACCATCGCCCTGTTCGGCGCCTTCCTGATCATGATCATCATCCTCGCCGTGCTGGCGATGATCGTGGTGAAGGCGCTGGCGGAAAGCCCCTGGGGCATGTTCACGGTGATCGCGACGATGCCGATCGCGATCTTCATGGGCATCTACATGCGCTATCTCAGGCCCGGGAAGATCGGCGAGATCTCGGTCATCGGGCTGGTGCTGCTGATGGCCGCGATCTGGTTCGGCGGCAGCGTGGCCGCGCACCCGACCTGGGGCCCGGCGTTCACCTTCACCGGCACCCAGATCACCTGGATGCTGATCGGCTACGGCTTCGTCGCCGCGGTGCTGCCGGTCTGGCTGCTGCTGGCGCCGCGCGACTACCTGTCCACCTTCCTCAAGATCGGCGTGATCATCGGCCTGGCCATCGGCATCCTGATCACGATGCCGATGCTGCAGATGCCCGCGCTGACCCAGTTCACCGACGGCACCGGGCCGGTGTGGAAGGGCTCGATGTTCCCCTTCCTGTTCATCACCATCGCCTGCGGCGCGGTGTCGGGCTTCCACGCGCTGATCGCCTCGGGCACCACGCCCAAGCTCATGGCCAACGAACGCCACGCACCCTACCTCGGCTACGGCGGCATGCTGATGGAATCGTTCGTGGCGATCATGGCCATGGTGGCCGCCTCGATCATCGATCCGGGCGTGTACTTCGCCATGAACAGCCCCGCCGCGATCATCGGCACCGACCCGGCCGCGGTGGCGCAGGTGGTGTCGAGCTGGGGCTTCACGGTCACGCCCGAGGTGCTGGTCCAGACCGCCGAGGATGTCGGCGAAGCCTCGATCATCTCCCGCGCCGGCGGCGCGCCGACGCTGGCGGTGGGCATCGCGCAGATCTTCCACGCGGTGATCCCGGGCGAAGGGATGATGGCCTTCTGGTACCACTTCGCGATCCTCTTCGAGGCGCTGTTCATCCTGACCGCGGTCGATGCCGGCACCCGCGCCGGGCGCTTCATGCTGCAGGACCTGCTGGGCAACTTCGTCCCGGCGATGCGCCGGACCGAGTCCTGGGGCGCGAACCTGATCGCCACCGGCGGCTGCGTCGCGCTGTGGGGCTACTTCCTCTACCAGGGCGTCACCGATCCGCTGGGCGGCATCAACATGCTGTGGCCGCTGTTCGGCATCGCCAACCAGATGCTGGCCGGCATCGCGCTGATGCTGTGCACGGTGGTCCTGTTCAAGATGAAGAAGGACCGCTACGCGTGGGTGCCGATCGTGCCGGCCGTGTGGCTGCTGGCCTGCACGCTCAGCGCCGGCTGGATCAAGATCTTCGATGCCAACCCGGGCGTGGGTTTCCTGGCGCAGGCGAACAAGTACCGCGCGGCGATCAACGCCGGCGAACTGATCGCGCCCTCGAAGGACTTCGGCGGCATGCAGCAGATCATGATCAACAACTACGTCAACGCCGGACTCACCGCGCTCTTCATGTTCGTGGTCGTGGCGGTGCTGGTGTATTCGGTCGGCGCGGTGCGCAAGGCGCGTGCGAACCCGGCGCGCAGCGACCGCGAGACGGCCTACGTCGCGCTGACCGAAGAGCAGCGGAAGGTCTGGCTCTGATGGCCGGCGCGCTGGTCCCGCTCGACCATTTCGCCACCCACAAGCGCGTGTGGCGTCGGGTCCTGCAGACCGCGCGGCTGTGCTGCGGCATCCCCGACTACGACAACTACGTGCGCCACGTGCTGGAGAAGCACCCGGACCGGGAGCCCATGGACTACCCGACCTTCTTCCGCGAGCGCCAGGAAGCCCGCTACGGCGGGCGCGGCGGGTTCCGCTGCTGCTGAGAGCCCCGACCGGGGCCGGGCAGCCCTGGGACGGGCCGCCGGGCCGGGGTTGCCGGCGTCAGGCCCCCGCCATCATCCGCAGGATCTGCCCCAGTCCGTAGGCGATCACCGTACCGCTGGCATAGCCGACCGTTCCAAGCAGCACGCCCACCGGGGCCAGCGTCGGATGGAAGGCGGCGGCGATGACCGGCGCCGAGGCGGCCGCACCCACGTTGCCCATCGAGCCGACGCCGAAGTAGAACAGCGGCGCCTTCACCAGGCGCGCCGCGTACCAGATCACCGCCACGTGGATCGACATCCACATGAAGCCGATCACCACCAGTTCCGGGCGGTTGGCCAGCTTGAGGAAGTCCATCTGCATGCCGATGCAGGCGATCAGGAAATACAGAAACACGGTGCCGACGCGCGACGCACCCGCGTCCTCCAGGCGGCGGACGCGGGTGAAGCTCAGCACCAGTCCGCCGAGCGTCGACAGCACCACGATCCAGACGAAGGGCGCATCCAGGCTGAACTGCGACGACCAGGGCGCATTGGCCTTGAACCACGCCGAGGCCGGCTCGGAGATCGCATGCGCAAGGCCGACGATGCCGAAGGCCCAGCCGACGATCATCATCAGGTCGGCGAGCGACGGGATGCGCGCGTTCGCGGCCTCGTAGGCGGCGATGCGTTCCTTCATGTCGTCCAGCGCGCGGGTGTCGGCGCCGCTGCGCAGGTCGATCGGTCCGGCGCGATTGGCGAGGAACAGCAGGGTGGCCATCAGCAGGCTGGCGATCGCCACGTCGACCACGGCGAACTGCCCGAACAGGGTGGCGTCGACCTCGTAGATCTCGCGGATCGCAACCATGTTGGCGCCGCCGCCGATCCAGCTTCCCGACAGCGCGGCCATGCCCTTCCAGGTGTCGCCCGCCACCGCGGCCGGCCAGAACCATTCCATCGTCTGGAAGGTGATGATCGCGCCCAGCACGATGCCCAGGGTGCCGGCGCAGAACACGAACAGCAGCTTGGGCCCGAGCTTCAGGATGCCCTTGAGGTCGATCGACAGCGTCAGCAGGACCAGCGCGGCCGGCAGCAGGACCCGGCTGGCCAGGTGGTAGAGCGCGCTGCCCTCGCCATCGATGAGGTTGACCGTGTTGTAGAACGCGGGCACGAAGTAGCACAGCAGCAGCGCCGGGATCCAGGCGAAGAACTTCTTCCAGAACGGCGTCGGACCCGACGCCAGCCAGAAGATCGTGCCGAGCGTGGCCGCGATCAGACCGAAGACCACGATGTCGTTGCCGAGCAGCGGCGCCGACGCCTCGACCGCGGCCGCCGCACCCACGGGATCCAGGGCATCGATGGCGGCGGCTTCGGCTTGGGGCGTGGCGGGAGTGGGTGCCATCGGCAGTGTCCTGTTGTGCTGGGTGGGGAGACGCGTACGGGAACGCGCGGCCGACCCATTCCGGGCCGGCCGCGACGCGGGGCGGTCAGGGACCGATGTGCTGCTTCAGCCAGGCATTGACGGTGTCATGCCAGAGGACGCTGTTCTGCGGCTTGAGCACCCAGTGGTTCTCGTCGGGGAAGTACAGCAGCTTCGAGTCGATGCCCTGGCGCTGCAGCGCGGTGAAGGTCGACAGGCTCTGGTCGATCGGAACACGGAAATCGTTCTGGCCGGCGACCACCAGCATCGGCACGCGCCACTTCTCGATGTGACGCGCCGGGTTGTGGCGCTCGTAGGCCTCGGGATTGTCGAACACGGTGCCGCCGTTCTCCCACTCGGTGAACCACAGCTCTTCGGTCACCAGGCCCATCGAACGGGTGTCGAACACGCCGTTGTGGTTGACCAGGCACTTCCACGGCCCGTTCCAGTTGCCCGCGATCCAGTTGACCATGTAGCCGCCGTAGCTGGCGCCGAGCGCGCAGGCGTTGTCGCCGTCGAGGAAGGCGTACTTCTGCTGCGCGGCGGCCCAGCCCTTCTGCAGGTCCTCGAGCGGCGCGCCGCCCCAGTCGCCGCTGATCGCGTCGGTGTAGGCCTGGCCGTAGCCGGTCGAGCCATGGAAGTCGATCATCACCACCGCGTAGCCCTGGCCGGCATAGGTCTGCGGGTTCCAGCGGTAGCTCCAGCCGTTGCCGAAGCTGCCCTGCGGACCGCCGTGGATCAGGAAGGCGACCGGATACTCGCGGCCCTCCTCGAAGTTCGACGGCTTGACCACGTAGCCATGGACGGTCGCGCCCTTGGCGCCCTTGAAGCTGAACTGCTCGAACGCCCCGAAATCGACGCCCGGCAGGCGCTCGGCGGCGGTCGGCGTGATGGCGCGCTCGCCCTGCCCGTCCAGCGAGGCCACGTGGATGACGTCGCCGGTGTCGATCGCGTTGCGGCTGTAGACCAGGGTCTCGCCGGCGACTTCGAACGCCGAGACGCTGCCGCCGCCGACCAGCCGGGTGACCTCGCCGGTCGCGACATCGACGCGGAACAGCGGGTACTCCCCGGTGTCCTGCGCGGCCACGTACAGGGCGCGGCCGTCGGCCGAGGGCTGCAGGCTGCTGGGCGAGCGGTCCCACCCGGGCGCGATCTCGCGGCGCTCGCCGCTGGCCAGGTCCAGCGCCATCAGCGCGTAGCGGTCGGCCTCGAAGCCCGGGCGCTTCATGGCACGGTAGAACAGCGTGCCGCCGTCGGCGCTGAACACCGGGCCCGCGTCCCAGGCGGCGTTGTCAGCGGTGAGGTTGACTGGTGCGGCGCCACCGCCGGCGTCGAGGCGGTAGAGATCGAAATTGGTCGACCACGGCTCTTCGCGGCCGGCGACCTTCACGCTGGCGACGAGGCTGCGGCCGTCGGGCGCCCAGGTGTAGTCTTCGGCGCCGCCGAACGGCCGGCCCGGAATGTCGCCGTCGAGCGCCGCGCTGACCGCGGTGGCCGAGCTGGCCGGCTTGGCACCCTGCGCGGGCAGGTCGGCCACGAACAGCCGGTTGCGGGTGCCGTCGGCCCAGGTGTCCCAGTGGCGCACGAACAGCTGGTCGTAGACCACGCCGGAGACCTTGGAGTCCTTGCGGGCATCCATGCGCTGCTTCGTGCAGGCGAAGTCGGCGCCGCAGTCGCCGAAGACGCTGGCGCTGAACGCGACGCGGTTGCCGTCGGGCGAGACGTGGTAGGTGCCCACGTCGGTCGCGAAGCCGGTCAGCTGCCGCGGCGTGCCGCCGGCCAGCGGGATCGCGTAGAGCTGCTGCGCGCCATTCTTCGCGCTGAGGAAGTACACCGTGCCGCCGTCCGGCGAGAACGCCGGCGAATTCACGTTCCAGCCATCGGGCGTCAGTCGCTTCGGCGGCGCGAGGTCGCGCGTCACCAGGTTGCGGACGTAGAGCGCGGACGTGCCGGAGTTGGCGTCGAAATCGATGCTGCGCTGGGCGAAGACCAGGTGCCGGCCGTCAGGCGACAGCGTCGGCGAGGACACGCGCTCCAGCGCCACCAGGTCGCGGGCCTCGAGGCCTCGGGCATCGGCGGCCACCGGCAGCGCGGCGAGCAGGCACAGGGTCAACAGGGCGGTGCGCGGCATGGATCGGGACTCCCGGACGGAAAGGCCCGATGGTAGGCGGCGGGGCTGCCCTGCGCAAAGGCAGGAAGTCCCACCACCACGGCTCAGCGCGGACCCGGCTCCACCGGCGCCGCGGGCGCTTCCTGCCTGGCCGAGCTGCGGTAGAGCAGCCAGGCCACCACGGCCAGCACCGCCAGCCCGACCCACTGGTTGAAGTGCAGCGATTCGGCCACGGCCAGCACGTCGGAGCGCTCGGTGATGACGATCGGCACCGCGATCGCGATGCCCATCAGGGCCTCGCCGGTGATCAGGCCAGCCGCGAACAGCGTGCCCGGACGGTGCACGCGGTCGCGGGCCGCCTCGTCGTGGCCGTCGACGCCGTGCCGCCGCTCCACCATCCACGCGAGCACGCCGCCGAGGAAGATCGGCACCATCAGCTCGATCGGCAGGTAGATGCCAATCGCCGCCGCCAGCACCGGCACGCGGAAGGTGGAGGCGCGGGCCTTGAGCCATTCGTCCAGCGCGATGATCGCCGCGCCGACGCCGGCGCCGATCGCGATCATGTCCCAGGGCAGCTTGCCGCCGAACATGCCCTGCGCCACCGAGGCCATGAGCGTCGCCTGCGGCGCGGCCAGCGACTGCGGCTGCTCGGGCGTCGGCGCACCGATGCCGTAGGCCTGGGCCAGCAGGTTGAGCACCGGGGCCATGATCAGCGCGCAGGAGAACGCACCGATCGCCAGCATCAGCTGCTGCTTCCACGGCGTGGCGCCGACGATGTAGCCGGCCTTGAGGTCCTGCAGGTTGTCGCCGCCCACCGCCGCCGCGCAGCACACCACCGCACCGATCATGATCGCGGCCACCGCGCCCACCGGCGAATCGCGGCCCAGCAGCAGCACCAGCACCGCCGCCGCGAACAGGATGGTCGCGATGGTGATGCCCGACACCGGGTTGTTCGACGAGCCCACCAGGCCTGCCAGGTAGGCCGAGACCGAGACGAACAGGAAGCCCGCGACGATCATGATGATCGTCATCGGCACGCTGACGAACCAGTTGCCGACGATCGCCTGGTACAGCACCAGCAGCGGAATCACGAACAGCAGCAGCGCGATCAGCATCCATTTCATCGGCAGGTCGCGGTCGGTCTCGGCCACGACCTCGTCGCCGCCCTTGCGCGCCGCGGCGATGCCGCTCCTCACGCCCGACAGCAGTGACTTGCGCAGCGAGAACAGGGTCCAGATGCCACCGATCAGCATCGCGCCGACGCCGAGGTAACGGATCTTCGCCGACCAGATCGCCCCCGCGGCATCGGCGGCCGGCACGCCCGCCAGCTGCGCCGCCAGCACCGGATCGGTGTCCAGGAAGAGCGCGTGGTACAGCGGGATGGCGATGTTCCAGGACAGGATCGCCCCCGACAGCACCACGATGCCGATGTTCAGCCCGACGATGTAACCGACGCCCAGCAGGGCCGGCGACAGGTTGGTGCCCATGTAGCCGAGGTAGCGGCCGACGAAGCCCGACACCACCGCGTTGTCGGGGATCATCCGCATCCCGCTCTCGGCGGCGACCTTGACCACGGCGCCAACCGTGGCCGCCAGCGCGAGGATCCTGAGGCCCGGCCCCGGGTTCTCGCCGGCCTTGAGCACTTCGGCCGCGGCCTTGCCCTCGGGGAACGGAAGCGGGTTCTCGACGATCATCGTGCGCCGCAGCGGCACCGAGAACAGCACCCCGAGCAGGCCGCCCAGGCCGGCGATCGCCAGCACCCAGGAATAGCGGAAGTCGTCCCAGTACCCGAGGATCACCAGGGCGGGGATGGTGAAGATGACGCCCGCCGCGATCGACGAACCGGCCGAAGCGCCGGTCTGCACGATGTTGTTCTCGAGGATCGTGCCGCCGCCAAGCAGGCGCAGCACGCCCATCGACACCACCGCGGCCGGGATCGCGGTGGCGATGGTCAGGCCCGCGAACAGGCCGAGGTAGGCGTTGGCCGCGGACAGGATCACCGCCAGCACGATCGCCAGCAGCACCGCGCGGAGGGTCAGCTGCGGAACGGCACCGCGCTCATGGTCTGTCATCGGATCGCACCCCCGGAGGAAGCGGCAACGCTAGCGCTCCGGGGGCTGCGCGTCCAGATCCCGCGTCGCGCGACGCGACGCGGGTGGCCGCCGCCTAGTTGGCGGCCGTGGCCTTGCCGCCCAGGTGCCGGCCCAGGAAGGCCAGCAGCCGCGTGTAGTACTCGCGGCGGTTGGCATCGTCGTAGTAGCCGTGCCCTTCGGTGGGGAAGTAGGCGGTTTCCACCGGTACGCCAGCCGACGCCAGCGCGCGCTCCATCATCCGGGTGTGCTCGATCGGCGCGCGTTCGTCCTTGCCGCCGGCGGCCAGGAACACCGGGATCCTGATCCGGTCGGCCATGCGCGTCGGCGACACCGCGCCGAGCGCGTCGCGCTCGCCGATCCACTCGCGCAGGTAGGTCGTGCCCGAGCCGCGCTGCTGGATGTCACCGTGCGTGTGCATGGTCGGAAGGTCGTAGACGCCCACGTTGCCGGCGGCGCAGCGGTACAGCGCAGGCTCGCGCGCCGCGCCCATCAGCGCGGCATAGCCGCCATAGCTGCTGCCGTAGATGCAGATCCGGCCGGCATCGGCGATGCCCTGCGCGATCGCCCAGCGGGTGGCGTCGGTGACGTCGTCCTGCATCCGGCCGCCCCACTCGCGCGCGCCGGCATGCTCGAAGGCGCGGCCGCGGCTGCCCGAGCCGCGGAAGTTCACCTGCAGCACCGCATAGCCGGCGGACGCCAGCATCTGCGACTCGGTATCGAACTGCCAGGTGTCGAAGATGCCGAAGGGACCGCCGTGCGGCAGCACCACCATCGGCAGGTTGCGCCCATTGGAGCCGGCGGGAAGGGTGACGAAGCCCTGCAGCTCCAGGCCGTCGCGCGCCTGGAGGCTGACCGGACGCCGCTCGGCCATCTGCGCCGGGTCGAACCACTGGCGCCGGGCGACGACGTGGGCGGCCTTCTTGTCGACGGTGTCGTAGATGTAGAAGTCGCCCGGGTTGCGGTCGCTCCAGGTCTGCAGCAGCACCTTGCGCCCGTCGGACGTGCTCGAGGTGATGTAGACCGCGTGGCCATCGAACGCGGCCTCGAGGCTGCGGTACAGGCGCGCATCCGAGGACTGCGGATCGAAGAAGGCGGTCCGCGGCTTGCCGTCCAGGAACAGCGCGCCGACCGGCACCTGGGTGCCCGGGGCGTGGAGGATCACCGCCGGATCGCCGGTCTCGTCCGCGAGCACGGTGGTGCGTTCGCCGCTGGCGATGTCATACGCGACGATCCGGCTGGGCCCGCTGGCCTGCTCGACGGTCAGGTACGCCGTGCGGTTGTCGGCGGAGAAGCCCACCGGCCATTCCGCGTGGCCACTGGCCGACTCGTCGTTGAGCAGCACCCACTCGGCGCCATCGCCCGCGCGGTAATACAGCTTGTTGACGATGTCGTGGCCCGCGCCGTGCGCGAAGCGCACCACGCCGGTGTTGTCGGTGGTGAAGCGGGCGTTGCGGATCGGAGCGATCGCGGCCACCACGCGCCGGCCGGTATAGATGTCCAGGCGCTCGGCGCGGGTGAACGGATCCAGCGCGAAGCGCTCGGTGGACACCAGCGAGTAGCGCGGGTCCTCCAGCAGCGGATCGATCAGGAAGGCGGCGACGCGGTCGGCCCGCTGCGTCTGGATGCGGGTGCCCGTTCCGGCACCGGCGACGCGCTGGCCGATCAGCAGCTGCTTGTCGCTGCCATCGGCATCGAGCGCGTACAGCTCTCCGGTGAGCTGGGGCGCGTCCATCATCCCGAACTTCTCGGCCACGCTGAGCACGACCCGCTCGTCGCTGACCCAGTCGAAGTCGGCGAAGTGCGTGTTCTTGCCCAGCCGCAGCGCGGTCGACATCTGGGCGTCCGCCACCCGGATGATGGCCAGGCCCATCTGGTCCTCCAGGGGCACGGTCGCGGCGTAGTACTCGCCGGTGGGCGAGAGCTTGATGTCGACGAAGGTGTCCTTCTTGACGAAGGCATCGAGATCGATGCCCGGTGCCGCCACGGCCGGAACGCACACGAACGCCAGCATCGCAGCCAGCGCGACTTGATATCCCCGCTTCATCCTGATCCCCGAAAGTCCAGCCAGCCCCTCGCTGGCGCGCGCCCATTATGACCGGCGAACGGGATGCTTGGCATCCCTGCGCCGCGTCGGCGCGCGTCAGGCGCGCGCGAGGCCGTCGAGGACGCGATCCAGGTCGCTGGCCCAGTCCGGGAGTTCGACCGGCCACTGTGCACGCAGCGCCGAGGTGTCGAGCCTGGAGTAGGCCGGGCGTCGCGCGGGCGTCGGGTACTCGCTGCCCGGCACCGGCAGGACGCGCGGGCGTCGTGGCAGCAGGCCGCGGGCATGCGCGCCGTCGATGATCGCGCTGGCGAACCCGTGCCAGGTGGTCCCGCCCGACGCGGTGAGGTGCCACAGTCCCGATGCGGATCCCGCCGTGGCCAGCGCCTCGGCCGTGACCGAGGCGATGCGCGCCGCGGCGGTCGGCGTCCCGTGCTGGTCGTCGACCACGCGCAACTCGTCGCGCTCGGCCGCCAGGCGCAGCATGGTGCGCATGAAGTTGTGGCCGTGCGCGCCGTAGACCCAGGCGGTGCGGAAGACCATGTGGCGCGCGCCGCTCGACCGGACGGCGGCTTCGCCCGCCAGCTTGCTCGCGCCGTAGACGCCAAGCGGCGCGGTGGCATCGTCCTCGCGCCAGGGCCGGCTGGAGTTGCCGTCGAAGACGTAGTCGGTCGAGTAGTGCACCAGCAGCGCGCCGCGGCGGGCGCAGGCGTCGGCGAGCGCGCCGGGCGCCTCCGCATTCGCGCGGAACGCCGCGTCGCGCTCCTGCTCCGCGCGATCGACGGCGGTATAGGCCGCGGCATTGACCACCACGTCCGGCGCGATGCGATCGACCAGGGTGGCCAGCGTGCCCGGCTGGTCGAAGTCGGCCACTTCGCAGGTGCCGCCGTCGGGCAGCAAGCCGCTGCGCGTGGTGCAGACGACCTCGCCCAGGGCCGCCAGTTCGGGTCGCAGCGCGTGGCCGACCTGTCCGTTGGCGCCGAGCAGCAGCAGCCTCACGGCACGTAGACCGGCAGGCGCTCTTGGGGAATGTCGGCCAGGAAGGGCGCGCGTGCATCCTTGTCCGACAGCGACGGATCGGCCACCGGCCAGTCGACGGCCAGGCTGGCGTCGTTCCAGCGGATGCCGGCGTCGGCCTCGCGGTCGTAGGTGGCGGTGCACAGGTAGGTGAACACCGCGCGCTCGCTCAGGGTCACGAAGCCGTGCGCAAAGCCTTCCGGGATCCAGAAATGGCGCTTGTTCTCCGCGCTCAGCACCACCGCGGTCCACTTGCCGAAGGTCGGCGAGCCGCGGCGGATGTCCACCGCGACGTCCCAGACCTCGCCCTCGACCACGGAGACATACTTGCCCTGCGGCTTCGGCCACTGGTAGTGCAGCCCGCGCATGACCCCGCGCGAGGACGCGGACACGTTGCCCTGGACGAAGCTCGGCGCCAGGCCATGCGCGGCCAGCTTGTCGGCGTTGAAGGATTCGAAGAAGAAGCCGCGGTCGTCGCCGAACACCTGCGGCTCGAACACCAGGCAGCCCGGCAGGCCGGTTTCCACCACCTTCATCGCACCACTCCGCGCTTGGCCAGCGACAGCAGGTACTGGCCGTAGCCGTTCTTGGCCAGCGGCGCGGCCAGCTGCTCGAGGTCGGCGTCGGTGATCCAGCCGTTCGACCAGGCGATCTCCTCCGGACAGCACACGCGCAGCCCCTGGCGCGCCTCGACCGTCTCGATGAAGTTCGAGGCTTCGATCAGCGACTGGTGGGTGCCGGTGTCGAGCCAGGCGTAGCCGCGACCCAGCTGCTCCAGGTGCAGGCTGCCCTCGTCGAGGTAGCAGCGGTTGAGGTCGGTGATCTCGAGCTCGCCGCGCGGCGAAGGCTTGAGCGAGGCGGCGAAGTCGCTGGCGCGCCCGTCGTAGAAGTACAGGCCGGTGACGGCGTAGTTGGAACGCGGGTTCACCGGCTTCTCTTCCAGCCCGACGACCTTGCCGTCGGCGTCGAAGTCGGCCACGCCGTAGCGCTCCGGATCGCCGACCCAGTAGCCGAACACCGTGGCGCCGTCCTGGCGCGCATCGGCGCGCTTGAGGATCTCGGTGAAGCCGTGGCCGTGGAAGATGTTGTCGCCCAGCACCAGGCAGCTCGGCTTGCCGTCGACGAAGTCGCGGCCGATCAGGTACGCCTGGGCCAGCCCGTCCGGGCTCGGCTGCACCGCGTACTGGATGTCCATGCCCCACTTCGAGCCGTCGCCCAGCAGCTGCTGGAACAGCGCCTGCTCGTGCGGGGTGTTGATGATCAGCACCTCGCGGATGCCCGCGAGCATCAGCGCGCTCAGCGGGTAATAGATCATCGGCTTGTCGTACACCGGCAGCAGCTGCTTGCTGATCGCCTGGGTGATCGGATACAGCCGGGTGCCGGAGCCGCCGGCGAGGATGATGCCGCGGCGCGAGGTCATGCCTCCACCCCGATCCGCTCCAGGCGATAGCTGCCGTCGAGCACGCGCTGCACCCAGGGCTGGTTGTCCAGGTACCAGTCGACCGTCTCGGCGATGCCGCGCTCGAAGGTGTACGCAGGTGTCCAGCCCAGTTCGTCGCGCAGCTTCGAGGCGTCGATCGCATAGCGGCGGTCATGGCCCGGGCGGTCGGCGACGTAGGCGATCTGCGATTCGCGCGGCTGGCCATCCTCGCGCGGACGGCGCTGGTCGAGCAGCGCGCAGATGGTCTTCACCACCTGGATGTTCTGCATCTCGGCATTGCCGCCGACGTTGTAGGTCTCGCCCACCCGGCCCTTGGCCAGCACGGTGCGGATCGCCTCGCAGTGGTCGGTCACGAACAGCCAGTCGCGCACCTGCTTGCCGTCGCCGTAGACCGGCAATGGCTCGCCGGCCAGGGCCTTGGCGATCACCAGCGGGATGAGCTTTTCCGGGAAGTGGTACGGGCCGTAGTTGTTCGAGCAGTTGGTGGTCACCACCGGCAGCCCGTAGGTGTGGTGGAAGGCGCGCACCAGGTGGTCGGACGCGGCCTTCGACGCCGAGTACGGCGAGTTGGGCGCGTAGGGCGTGGTCTCGGTGAAGAGGCCGGTCTCGCCCAGCGTGCCGTAGACCTCGTCGGTCGACACGTGCAGGAAACGGAACGCGGCCTTCGCCTCGCCCTCGAGCGCCTTCCAGTAGTCGCGCACGGCCTCCAGCAGGGCCAGGGTGCCGACCACGTTGGTCTGCACGAAGGCGGCCGGGCCGTCGATCGAGCGGTCGACGTGGCTCTCGGCGGCGAAGTTCACCACCGCGTCGGGGCGGTGCTCGGCCAGCAGGCGCTCGACCAGCGGCCGGTCACCGATGTCCCCGTGCACGAAGACGTGGTCCGGGTTGCCCTCGAGCGAGGCCAGCGTGTCGAGGTTGCCGGCATAGGTGAGCGCATCGAGATTGACGACGCGGACGCCCGCGGCCACGGCCTCGAGCACGAAATTGCCGCCGATGAAACCGGCTCCGCCGGTGACCAGCCAGGTAGGCATGCGGGTGGATCTCCTGAAAGTGTTGCCGTGTGGCCTGCTCAGAACGGAATGTCGTCGTCCGAGAAGCCGCCGTCGTCGAACTGCGAACCACCCGCGGCCGGAGGCGCCTGTCGCGCCGGAGCCGAGGACTCACGCGGGCCGCGCGGGTAGTCACCGCCGCCGCGGGCCTCGCCGCCACCGCCACCGCCACCGCCACCGCCACCGCCACCGCCACCACGCTGGTAGCCGCCGCCGGCGCCCTGGGCGTCACCGCCGCCGCGCGAGCCACCCTCGCCACCGCCGCCGAGCATCTGCATCTCGTTGGCGATGATGTCGGTGGTATAGCGCTCGACGCCGTCCTTGCCGGTGTACTTGTCGGTGCGCAGCGAGCCTTCGATGTAGACCTGGCGGCCCTTCTTCAGGTACTCGCCGGCGATTTCCGCCAGGCGCCCGAAGAACTTGACCCGGTGCCACTCGGTGCGCTCCTGCTGCTGGCCGGTCTGCTTGTCCTTCCACTGCTCGGAGGTGGCCACGCTGATCGTGGTGATCGCGCTGCCGCCCTGCGAATACTTCACGTCGGGGTCGTTGCCGAGGTTGCCGACGATGATGACCTTGTTGATTCCGCGGGCCATGGACCTGTCTTCCTGATCGCTCTCCGCCGGGATTGGCGGAGTAAAAGAGTGAGTATACCTGCCGCCCCCGGGCCATCCGGAGGGACCGCGCGCGCGGGTGGGACAACGCCGCCCGGGGCCGAAGGCCCACCCGGCGCCTATAATGGGCGCCCCCCGAACCACGCCCGCGCATGGACCCCGACTCCCAGGCCGCTCCGCCCCGCCCCGCCCTGCCGCTGTCCGAGGTCCAGGCCCATGTCGCCGCCGACATGGCCGCGGTCGACGCCCTGATCCGCCGCCGCCTGGCGTCCGACGTGGTCCTGGTCAACCAGGTGGCCGAGCACATCGTCGCCGGCGGCGGCAAGCGCCTGCGCCCGATGCTGCTGCTGCTGGCCGCGCGCGCCCTGGGCCACCAGGGGCCCGACGCCCACCAGCTGGCCGCAGTGGTGGAGTTCATCCACACCTCGACCCTGCTGCACGACGACGTGGTCGACGAATCCGACCTGCGCCGCGGCCGCAGCACTGCCAATGCGGTGTTCGGCAATGCCGCCAGCGTGCTGGTCGGCGACTTCCTGTACTCGCGCAGCTTCCAGCTCATGGTCGAGCTGGGCTCGATGCCGATCCAGGAGATCCTGGCCGACACCACCAACCGCATCGCCGAGGGCGAGGTGCTGCAGCTGCTGCACGTGCGCAATCCGGACGTGGACGAGGCCGCCTACCTGCGGGTGATCGAGCGCAAGACCGCGATCCTGTTCGCCGCCGCCACCCGCCTGGGCGCGTTGCTGTCCGGCGCAAGCGACGAGGTGCAGCAGCGCCTGCACGATTACGGGCTCAACCTCGGCATCGCCTTCCAGATCGCCGACGACGTGCTCGACTACAGCGCCGACGAGGCCGCGCTCGGCAAGCACCTGGGCGACGACCTGGCCGAAGGCAAGATGACCCTGCCGCTGATCCACGCCATGGCCCGCGCCGACGACGCCCTGCGGGCGCGCCTGCGCACGATCGTGGAAGCGGGGGACGTGGACGCGCTGGAGGAGGCGGTGGCCGCGATCCACGCGAGCGGCGGCCTCGACTACAGCATCGCCCGCGCCCGCGAATACGCCGCGCTGGCCGAGGCCGCGCTCGACGGCCTGGACGACGGCCCCTCCGTGGCCGCCCTGCGCGGCCTGGTCCGGCACGCCGTCGACCGCGGCGCCTGAGGCGCCTCGAACGCCTGCTCGAACACCTGTAGGAGCGGCTACAGCCGCGACCAGACCTCGCCAGCGCCGGTCGCGGCTGTAGCCGCTCCCACAGGAATGGGTGATCGGAGTTGGCCGGTACCGCGATCGCGGCTGTGGCCGCTCCTACAGGATGGGTGATCGTAAATCCGGATTCGACGCAGAAATGCCGAGCCCCGGAATCGCGGCAATCGCCTCCGGATCGAAGCCGCCCAGGCGCGCGAAGTCGCGGCCGCGCTCGACGTAGTCGCGGTAGGCGCCGAAGCTCGGCGCGCCCGGCGAGAGCAGCATGACCTCGCCCGCGGCCGCGTCGCCGTCGCCGCCATCGCTACCGCCGCCGCCGCCGCGGGTCGCCAGCGCATGGCGTGCCGCCTCCACCGCGCTGGCCAGGTCGCCGGCCGCGCGCAGCGCGAAGCCGCCGGCCTCCGCCATCTCCGCCAGCAACGCATGGATGCGCGGCCCGTTGTGGCCCATGGTCACGATCACCGAGGGCGCCTGGCGGCGCATTTCCGCGGCGAAGCCCGACCAGTCCAGCCCGCGATCGTGTCCGCCCACCAGCAGTGCGACGCGGCGGTCGCGATACACGTCGAGCGCGGCGAGCGTGGCGTGCGGGGTGGTGCTGATCGAATCGTTCACCCAGGCGATGCCGTCGCGCTCGCCGAGCGGCTGCAGGCGGTGTGGCAGCGGGCGGAAGCCGCGCGCCGCCGGCGCCAGCGCCGCCGCGTCATGCCCCAGCGCCTCGATCGCCGCCAGCGCGGCGCAGAGGTTGCCGCGGTTGTGGCGCCCGGGCAGCGGCACGCCGCGGGTATCGAACAGGGCGGTATCGCCGCGATGGAGCACGTCGCCGCGCAGGTGCCAGCCGTCCTCGCGGCCGTACCAGCGCAGCGTGGTCGCCGGATCCAGCCCGGCGGCGAGTCGCGCCAGCCGGGGGTCCGTGGCGTTCAGCACCGCCACGCGCGGCCTGGCCCGCGTCACCAGCGCCAGCTTGTCCTCGACGTAACGGTCCTCGCTGCCATGCCAGTCGAGGTGCTCGGGGAAGATGTTGGTCACCACCGCCACGTCCGGGCGAACGCCGCCCGCGGCGACGTCGCCGGTCTGGTAGCTCGACAGCTCCACCGCCCAGGCATCGGCCCGGTCGTCCAGCACCTCGAGCAGCGGCAGGCCGATGTTGCCCGCCAGCGCCGTGCGCACGCCGCCGGCGCGCAGCAGGTGCGCGAGCAGCGCGGTCGTGGTGCTCTTGCCCTTGGTCCCGGTCACGCACACGACGCCGCGGGCCACCTCGCCGTCGGCCACGCGCTCGCCGAACCACAGCGCCGTGCCGCCGATGAAGGCCGTGCCGGCGTGCGCCGCGACCAGCGCCTCCGGCCGATAGGGGCTGATGCCCGGCGACTTCACCACCACCTCGAATCCCGACAGGGCGCCGGCGCTGGCATCCGTCTCGACCGCCAGCAGGCCGTCGCCCAGAGCGTCCGCGGCCACGGCCTCCTCGACGCTGCAGAACAGCGTCAGCGGCTGCGCCGGCAGCCGCGCGCGCAGCGCCTGGTAGGCGGCGCGTCCCTCGCGTCCCCAGCCCCAGAGCGCGACCCGCCGGCCCTCAAGCTGCGAAATACGCATGCAGGCGGCTCCAGACGACCTCGGGGATGCCGTGCTCGGGATCGGGCACCAGCAGCGGCGCGATCGCCAGGTCCTCGCCGCCGAGCTGCGGCAGGATCACCTCGCGGAAGCGCACGACCACCGCGTCCTCGCGCCACTCCGGGCGCGCCGCCAGGGCGGCCATCGCCGCGCGAGATTCGCGCGCCTCGCCCACGCACTCGAAGGGCTTGTGGTCGCGGTACTCCATCAGCGCGTCGTAGCCCGGCACCTGCGCCTCGTCGTCGAGCAGGTTGCGCCCGAAGATGCCCACCAGCCTGGGCTTGGGCATGAACGGCGCCAGCGCCAGGAAGACGAAGTGGCACTTCGGGCAGACGCCGCACCAGCGGCTGGTCGGACGTTCGCCGAGCAGGTGGAAGTTGCGGTTGCAGCTGGAGAACCAGGCGTCGTAGCGGTCGATCTTCGCGAACTGGCGGGCCACCGCCAGCTCCGACAGCGGCCGCAGCAGCGAGTAGTAGCGCAGGTCGGCGGCGACCTCGCGCTGGAGGTAGCCCGCCAGCGCCTGTTCGAACGCCCAGCCCTTCGACCACTGGTGGTTCACCTCGCCGGTGCCCTCGATCAGGCTGCCGTAGCTGGCCGAGCGCTCGTTGGAGAACACCACCTGGTCCGCGTCGAGCACGATGGCGGCGAAGGCGAGGATCGCCGAGTTGATCGCGGTCACCGGGATATGGCCGTTGTACGCGCCCTGGCGGTTGTACTCGAACAGCTCCGGCGCCAGCTGGCGCTGGATATTGAGCGTAGGCAGCCCGGTGCGCGCGGCGCAGGCGGCGATCAGCTGCGAGCCGCCAATCCAGGCCACGGTCTGCGCGATGCCGGCGGCGCGCAGCGCCTCGATCGAGACCAGCGAGTCCTTGCCGCCGCCGATGGCGACCAGGGCGTGCCGGCGCAGGCCGAGCGGCTTGGCCCCGGCAGCGGATGCGGTGTCCGCAGCGTCCGTGCGCGGGAAGCGGATCCGGCCGTGCAGCTCCAGCCCGTTGCGGTAGGCGAACTCGCCCAGCCCCTGCAGGTACACGTCCTCCAGCAGCGCCGCGGTCGCCCCGTCGATGCCATAGCCGTCGATGCGGATGTCGCGCGGCACGGCCGCCTTGTAGTAGCTGACGCCGGCGACCAGGTGCAGCAGGCGCAGCGCCTGCATCGCCGCGCGCGCGCGCGCGGCGTCGAGCGCGAACGGCGCGCCCGGCAGGGTCACGGTTTCCACCAGGTCGGGGCCGTCGTCGAAGGCATAGGCCAGGCGCGCGACGCCGGTGTCGGCATCGAAGCCGCAGTCGACGAAGCGGAAGGTCCGGATCGCCTCGCGATCGAACACGTTGTTCATTGCTCGGTCTCCACGAGCACGCTTTCTGCAGGCAGCGCGCGCAGGTTGTAGGTGTTCGCCATGGCCATGCCGTAGGCGCCGGCGTCGGCGACCAGCAGCACGTCGCCGGGGGCGGTGTCGGAAGGCAGCGGCCGGTGCTGGCCGAGCACGTCGCCGGATTCGCAGATCGGACCCACCACGTCGAAGGCCACAGGCTCGCCGCCGTCGCCGCGCGACAGGTTGTGGATGTCGTGCCAGGCGTCGTAAAGCGTCGGCCGCATCAGCGCGTTCATGCCCGCGTCGGCGCCGACGCGGCGGATTCCGCCCTTCTCCACCACCTGGGTCGCGGTGAGCAGCAGCACGCCGGATTCGGCCACGAGGAAGCGGCCGGGCTCGATCGCCAGCCGGTAGCCCGGATAGGCCGCCTTGACCTCGGCCAGGCCCGCGGCCCAGCCGTCGAGGTCGAAGGGTTCGTCGTCCTCGCGGTAGGGAATCGGCAGGCCGCCGCCGATGTCGATGGTGTCGATGCTGCCGATGCGACCGGCGATCCCGCCGAGCTCGTCGCAGACCGCGCGCCAGTGGTCGGGGGTATCGACGCCGCTGCCCAGGTGCGCGTGCAGGCCGGTCACGCGCACGTCCAGCACGCGCGCGGCTTCGAGGAAGGCTTCGACACGGTCCACCTGCAGGCCGAACTTCGACGCCAGGCCGCCGGTGACCACCTTCGCGTGGTGGCCGTCGCCGCGGCCCAGGTCGACCCGCAGCCACAGCGCGCGGCCGCGGAACACGTGCGGCCAGCGCTGCAGCGCCTCGACGTTGTCCAGGGTGACGTTGACGCCGCGCGCGAAGGCGTCGGCGTACTCGTCGACCGGCGCGAAGCTCGGCGTGAACAGCACGCGCGCCGGATCGAGGCCCGGCAGCGCCGAGAACACGTGCGCCAGCTCGCCGGCCGAGACGCACTCCAGGCCGAAGCCCTCCTCCACCAGCACCCGCAGGATGTCCGGGTGCGGATTGGCCTTGATCGCGAAGAAGCGCCGGTCCACCGCCTGCACCGCGCGGAGCTGGCGCGCGCGGGCGCGCACCGTGCCGAGGTCGTACGCATAGCGCGGCGTGCCCCCGGCGGCCAGCGCCAGCAGCTCGGCGCGCCGGCCTTGCCACCAGGGTGCCGGGCGGCGGCGCAGCCGGCCCTCGAGCTCGCGCCAGCGCGGGCCGAAGACCTCGGCCTCGCGCACCGGCATGGCGCCGCTGGCGATCAGCCCGTCGTGCAGCTCCTGCATCAGGCCATCGGCGTCGGCCTCGTCGATCACGAAGGTCAGGTTGAGGTCGTTGGACGACTGCGAAATCAGGTGCACGCGCTCGCGGTCAAAGGTCGCCCAGACGCCGGACAACCGGTGCAGCAGCGAGCGCATGCCGCGTCCGACCAGGGTGATCGCGCTGCAGGGCGCGATCACCTTCAGCCGGCAGCTGCGGGCGAGGTCCTCGGAGAGCCGCGCGATCACGTCGGTGCTGACCAGGTTCTCGTTCGGGTCCAGCGACACGGTCACGTTGGTTTCCGAGGAACCGATCAGGTCGACCGAGAGCCCGTGGCGGCGGAAGCATTCGAAGACGTCGGCGAGGAACCCGACCTGCTGCCACATGCCCATGGTTTCCATCGACACCAGCACCACACCGTCGCGGCGGCAGATGGCCTTGACCCCGGGCACGGTGTCCGGGCCGCCGTCGATGCGGGTTCCGGGCAGGTCCGGGCGCGCGGTGTCGAGGATCGCGATCGGCACGCCGGCCTCGCGGCAGGGCTTGATCGCGCGCGGATGCAGCACCTTGGCCCCGGTGGTGCAGATCTCCTGCGCCTCGGCATAGTCCAGGCGCGTGAGCAGGCGCGCGTCGGGCACCTCGCGCGGGTTGGCGCTGAACATGCCGGGCACGTCGGTCCAGATCTCGACGCGCTCCGCGCCCAGCAGCGCGCCGAAGCAGGCGGCCGAGGTGTCGGAGCCGCCGCGACCGAGGATGGCGCTGCCGCCGTCCTCGTGCCGCGCGATGAAGCCCTGGGTCAGCAGCATCGGCGCCGGCTGCGCGGCGAAGCGCGCGCGCCAGTCGGCATCGGCCTCGCGCCGGCAGGCCACCGACAGCCGCCGCGCCCAGTCGTTCTGGTTGGGCAGGGCCACGGCGTGCAGCCAGTCGCGCGCGTCGCACCAGCCGAAGGCCAGGCCACGGGCGCGCAGGTAGGCGGCGCCGAGCGTCGACGACAGCAGTTCGCCCTGGGCCAGCACCTCCCCCTGCCAGTCCAGCGGACGGCGCGTGGCGCGCGGCTCGGCCACCAGGGTGCGCAGCACGTCCAGGCGTTCGTCGATCACCGCGGGGTCGAGGTCCAGCGCCGCCGCGAAGGCGCGGTGCCGCTCGACCAGGGCATCGACCTGCGCCCGCGCGTCGCCCGCGCCCTCGCTGATCGCGGTGAGCGCATTGGTCACGCCCGACAGCGCCGAGACCACCACCAGCACGCGACGGCCCTCGGCCGCGCGCCCGGCGGCCAGGCGGCCGATGGTGTCCCAGCGTTCGCGCGAGGAGACCGAGGTGCCGCCGAACTTGAGCACGATCCAGGGTTCGGGTCGGGAATTGGCGTGCATGGGAATCCGCGTGGCCCGGGGATCGGGCAAGGCCTGCGATTCTAGCGCCGCGCGGCCGGCCGGCCAGCGCCGTCGCGGCTACACTGGCGCGCCCCGCGATGGACCCCGAGATGCCCGCCTGTCCCTACGTCCAGCTCGACGTCTTCGGCGACCGCCCCGGCGCCGGCAATCCGCTCGCCGTCGTGCCCGACGCCCGCGGCCTCAACGATGCCGACATG
Organism: Luteimonas sp. MC1750; assembly: GCF_016615955.1. NCBI lineage: Bacteria > Pseudomonadati > Pseudomonadota > Gammaproteobacteria > Lysobacterales > Lysobacteraceae > Luteimonas > Luteimonas sp. MC1750. The sequence continues at coordinate 694,283 of NZ_CP067113.1, read as the reverse complement.
CAGGCGATCGCGCGCTGGACGCGGCTGCCGGAAACGACCTTCGTCTTCCCCTCCCCCACGCCGACCGCCGACTACGCGGTGCGCATCTTCAGCCCGCGCCGCGAGGTGCCGTTCGCCGGCCACCCCAGCGTCGGCACCGCACACGTGCTGCTCGATCGCGGCCTGGTGGCCGCGCGCGACGGCGTGCTGGTGCAGTCCTGTGCCGTCGGCGAACTGCCACTGCGCGTGGATGGCGAGGGCCGCAAGCGGACCGTGGCCGTGCGCACGCCGCGGGCCAGCGTGGTGGAAGTGGCCGAGGCCGCCGACCCGCGCCTGCGCGACGCGCTGTCGGGTCTCGCCACCGGCCGGCTGCCACCGGTACTGATGGATGGCGGCCGCCGCTGGTGGCTGGCCGAGCTGCGCGACGAGGCCGAGCTGCGATCGGCGGTGCCCGACTGGGCGGCGATCAGCGCGCTGGCCGAGGCCAGCGGCAGCATGGGCCTGTGCGTGTTCGCGCGCAGCGAGGACCCGGTCTATTACCTGGCGGTGCGCGCCTGGGTCGGCGCCACCGGCACGTTCGAGGACGTGGCCTCGGGCGCCGCCAACGCGACCCTGGCGGCGTGGCTCGCCGAGCGCGACGCGCTCCCCGGCGACGGCGGCTTCTACCGCATCAGCCAGGGCCGCGAGGTCGGACACGACGCGATCATCGAGCTGCGCGTGGACGAAGCCGGCGAAGTCTGGTCCGGCGGTCGCGCGCGCACGGTGGTGAACGGCACGCTGGACTGGTGACGCACGCCGGGGCGACGTCCCGCCTGTAGGAGCGGCCATGGCCGCGATCGGCGCTTGCGAAAGACTCCGGCCAGGGCGATCGCGGCTGTAGCCGCTCCTACAGCCGCTCCTGCAAGGGTGGCTTGGCTTCCCTGTAGGAGCGGCCATGGCCGCGATTGGCGCTTGCGGAAGGCTCCGGCCGGGGCGATCGCGGCTTTAGCCGCTCCTACAGCCGCGCTTGCAGGGGTGTCTTTGCTTCGTAGACGGGCTTGCCGTCGACCCAGGTCGAGCGCACCTGCAGCGCATCGAGCTCGCCCGACGGCACCGCCAGTGGATCGCGGTCGAGGATCACGAAGTCCGCGCGCAGCCCCGGCGCCAGCCGGCCGACCCGGTCCTCGTCGAACGCCGCCCAGGCCGCGCCCGCGGTGAAGCCATGCAGCGCTTCGGCTGCGGTCAGCGCCTGTCCCGGCAGCCAGCCGCCAGGCGGCTGCCCATGCACGTCCTGGCGCGTCACCGCGGCGAGCAGGCCCAGCCGTGGATCGGCGAACTCCACCGGGAAATCCGAGCCCAGCGCCAGCGGCACGCCGGCCTCGACAAAGCTGCGCCAGGCGTAGGCGCCGGCCAGCCGCGCCTCGCCCAGGCGGTCGCCGGCCCAGCCCATGTCGGACGTCGCGTGGGTCGGCTGCATCGACGCCACCAGGCGCAGCCCGGCGAAGCGCCCGATGTCGCCCGGCGCCATCACCTGCGCATGTTCGACGCGCCAGCGATGGTCGATGCCGGCGCGCTCGCCCAACACGCGCGCATAGGTGTCGAGCACGATGCGGTTGCCGCGATCGCCGATGGCATGCGTCGCCACCTGCAGGCCGCAGTTCTGCGCGCTGCGCACCGCGGCCTCGAAGCCGGCCTCGTCCTGCACCAGCAGGCCGCGGTTGCCGGGGTCGTCGCTGTAGTCCTCGATCAGCGCGGCGCCGCGGCTGCCAAGCGCGCCGTCGATCATCAGCTTGACGCCGCGCATATCCAGTCGCCCCGAGGGATGGCGATAGGCCCCGTCGCGGCAAACCGCCGCGATTGCCCCGGCGCCGCGGCTGGCATAGGCCTGCACGCGCACGCTCAGCGCGCCGCGGTCGGCAAACCGGCGCATCAGCGAGAAGCCGTCGTCGCTGCTGCCCATGTCGTGCACGCCGGTCAGGCCGAGGCTCGCCACGTGTTCCAGCGCGCGCGCGAAGGCCTGCTCCTGCCACTGCGCGTCAGGCTCGGGCGCGGCGGCGTAGACCAGGTTGGCGGCCATGTCGACGAAGACGCCGGTCGGCTTGCCGTCCTTGCGCAGCACCAGGCCGCCATCGGGCTGCCAGTCGCCCGCGAGGTCGCGTTCGATCGCACGCATCGCCGCGCTGTTGGCCCAGGTGGCGTGGCCATCGATGCGCTCCAGCACCACGGGGCGGTCCGGGAAGGCGGCGTCGAGCACGGCCGCCGTCGGGAAGGCGGTCTCGGGCCACAGGTTCTGGTCCCAGCCGCGACCCATCAGCCAGGCCTCGGCCGGCAGGTCCCGCGCAAACGCCTGCAGCCGCTCGACGACTTCACCCGTGCTGCGCGCGCCGACGAGATCGGCCTGCATCAGCGCATGCCCGAGTCCGACCAGGTGCGCATGGGCGTCGATCAACCCCGGGATCACCGTGGCATCGCCGGCGTCGATGCGTTCCGCCCCGGGATGCCGCGCGGCCAGCGCCGCGGCGTCGCCAACGGCCACGAGGCGACCCTCCGCATCCCAGACGATCGCCGTGGCGACCGGCGTCGTCGCGTCGGACGTGTGGATGCGCGCGGCGGTCAGCAGCCGCTCGCCATCGGCCGCGACGGCAGGTGCGGACAGCGCCAGGAGGATGCCCATGGAGACGGGCGCGAGGACGACGGGATGGATGCGGCGCATGCGGCGGACTCCATGGAGGATCCGCCGACTATGTCCACGAACGTCGTGCAGGGCAATGCCGAACCCGCGTGCGACCGACCCGCGCGCCTACTCCGGGCGCACGTCCACCCGCACGCGGATGGTGTCGCCGGGGTGGTATCCGGTGCGCGTGCGGTACTGGCGGCCGCCGTACTCGTAGGTCACGTCGTAGGCCTCGACGCCGCCGTAGCGCTCGCCGGCCGCATCGCCCACCGGCACCGGATCGCAGACCGTGACCTGCCCCGTGCGCGCGTAGCGGTCGCGACGGGCCGCATCGTAGATCTCGCGTCCGGCCATGCCGCCGACCATCGTGCCCAGGGCGGACGTGGCGTAGCGGCCGGAGCCGCCACCCACCTTGCTGCCCAGCACGGCGCCGACCACGCCGCCGACAACGGTCGCGACCATGCGACCGTTCGCGTCGCGCCGGTCGCTGCCGTAGCGGTCATACGCATCGCCATCGCGACCGTAGCGGTCAGCGCCATAGGGGTCGCGATAGCCGCCGCGCCCATCGTCCTCCACGTAGGAGTCCTGGCGGGTCCGGCAGCGCGGGTCGGACGTGGCCACGCGGCCGTCGTCGAACACCGGGTCCACGCGCAGCACGCGCGCGTCGTCGTAGTAGCCGTCCTGCCCGGCGCCATCGCGGTCGTATTGCCCATGGCGGTCATACCGCGGAACGCCGGAGTCGAAGCCCAGCGCCTGCGCCGGGGCAGGACCGGCGACAAGCGCAAGGCCGAGGGCGAGGACGGACGCGACTGGACGCATGGCAGGACTCCCCGCGCCAACAGGGCGCAGCGCAGCCACGCTAGGTCCTGGGCGCTAACGCGAGGCTGAACCGGACGGCCCGGGCTCCGGCATCAGGCCCCTTCATTCATCCTGCGGCGCATCAGAACGTCAAAGCAGTTCCGCCTCCAGCGTGATCGGCACCGCCGACAGCGCCTTGGACACCGGACAGTTGGTCTTCGCCTCGTCGGCCACCGCGCGGAACCTGGCCTCGTCGATCCCCGGCACCCTGGCCTTCGTGTAGAGCCGGATCGCGCTCATCGTCGGCCCGCCCTCCATCGACAGGTCGACTTCCGCGCGCGAGTCGAGCGACTCGGCCGGATGGCCGGCCTCGGCCAGCGCATTGGCCAGCGCCATGGTGAAGCAGCCGGCGTGCGCGGCGGCGATCAGCTCTTCGGGGTTGGTGCCCTTTTCGTCGCCGAAGCGGCTGTTGAAGCCGTAGCGCGTGTCCTGCATCAGTCCGCTGGCGGGGGTACTGATCGTGCCGCGGCCGGACTTGAGGTCGCCCTCCCAGTGCGCCGTGGCCTTGCGTGAGATTCCCATGTGTCTGCTCCTCTTCGCGTCGGCCTGCCACCGTAGGGCCGCCGTCGTTACGCGGGTGTCTGCCGCCGCGGATGCTGCGTCGCAACGCGACGCCCGCGCGGCGGCCGCGCTACTGTGCGGTGCCGCCATGACCGCCCGCCGCTCGCAGGCCCGGTCGCAGCATGCGACGGACAGCCATGACGTCCTTTCCATCCCAGCCAGGGAGAAACGGACCCATGTCCCATGCAACGGAAACCCTCCGCAACGTGGCCCTTGCAGGCCATCCCGGCGCCGGCAAGACCACCCTGTTCGAAGCCCTGCTGCATGCCGGCGGCACCCTCCAGGCGGCAGGCAGCATCGAACGCGGCAGCACCGTGTCCGACTTCGATCCCCAGGAGCGCACGCGCGGCCACTCGATCGACGCGGCGATCGCGGCCGTCGAGCACGCCGCACCCGATGGCACGCGCGTCCACCTCAACCTGCTCGACACGCCCGGCTATCCGGATTTCCGCGGCGCGGCGCTGTCGGCGCTGTCGGCGGCGGACACGGTGGCGGTGGTGGTCGATGCGGCCGCCGGCATCGGCCACGGCACGCGGCGGATCATGGACCACGCCGCGCGACGTGGACTGTGCCGCGCGGTCGTGGTCAACCGCATCGACGCCGAGGGCGCCGACTGCGCACGCCTGCTCGACGAACTGCGCGCGGAATTCGGCCCCGTCGTGCTGCCGGTCAACCTGCCCGCAGGCGGCGGCACCCGCGTGGTCGACTGCTTCGCCGGCGAGGGCGGCGACAGCGACCTCGGACCGGTGGCCGACTGGCACCGGCGCATCCTCGACCAGGTGGTCGAGGTCGACGAATCGGTGATGGAGCACTACCTCGACGGCGGCGAGGGCGCGCTGGGCCGCCAGGAACTGCATGACGCCTTCGAACAGTGCCTGCGCGAGGGCCACCTGGTGCCGGTGTGCTTCGCGTCGGCACGGACCGGGACGGGCGTGGCCGAACTGCTCGACGCCATCGCCAGCCTGTTCCCGCATCCGGGCGAGGCCAACCCGCCGCCGTTCCGCCGCGGGGTGGGCGACGCGACCGAAGCGGTCGCATCGCGACCCGATCCGTCGGCGCACGTGATCGCGGACATCTTCAAGATCGTCAACGACCCCTTCGTCGGCAAGCTGGGCATCTTCCGCGTGCACCAGGGCACGGTCAGGCGCGACCAGCCGCTGTACGTCGACGACGGCCGCAAGCCTTTCAAGGTCGCGCACCTGTACCGCATCCACGGCCGCGAGCACATCGAGATCGAGCAGGCGGTGCCCGGCGACATCGCCGCGGTGGCCAAGGTGGACGAGTTGCACTTCGACGCCGTGCTGCACGACAGCCACGACGAGGACCACATCCACCTGGCGCCGATGGAATACCCGCGGCCGATGTTCGGGCTGGCGGTCGAGGCCGGGAGCCGCGGCCAGGAACAGAAGCTGGCCACCGCGCTGCACAAACTCTCCGAGGAGGATCCCTGCTTCCAGGTCGAGCAGGACCCCGACACCCACGAGACGGTGGTGCGCGGGCTGTCCGAACTGCATCTGCGCATCCAGCTCGACCGCCTGCGCGAGCGCCACGGCGTCGAGGTGCAGTCGCGCCCGCCACGCATCGCCTATCGCGAAACCATCGGTGGCACCGCCGAAGGCCACCACCGGCACAAGAAGCAGACCGGCGGCGCCGGCCAGTTCGGCGAGGTGATGCTGCGCGTCGAACCGCTTCCCCGCGGTGCCGGCTTCGAGTTCGTCGATGCGGTGAAGGGCGGCACCATCCCCGGGCAGTTCATTCCCGCGGTGGAAAAGGGCGTGCGCCAGGCACTCGCCAGCGGCGCCGTCGCCGGGCACCCGATCCAGGACGTGCGCGTCGTCGTGCACGACGGCAAGCACCACCCGGTCGACAGCAAGGAGGTCGCGTTCGCCACGGCCGGCCGCAAGGCCTTCCTGGACGCGGTGGCCAAGGCATCGCCGAAGGTGCTCGAACCGATCGTCGACCTGGTGGTGACCGCGCCCGACGTGCACATGGGCGACATCAGCGGCGGGCTTGCAAGCCGCCGCGCACGCATCGTCGGCACCGATGCCGCGCGCGGCGGCGACATCGTGGTCAAGGCCCAGGTGCCGCTGTCGGAACTCGATGGCTACCCCGCCGAGCTGCAGTCGGTGACCGCGGGACGCGGGCGTTATTCCCTTGATTTCAGCCATTACGAGCCGGTCCCGGCGCCGCTGCAGCAGAAGCTCGCCGAGGCCTGGCACCCTGGCCACGAGGACGATTGACACGGCCCCAGGATGCCAACGCCTGCGAAACCCTAGGTTTTCTGCGCTTTCCCACTTGGCGCAGCCCCGGGCATGCCCTACATTGCATTTGCCGACGGGGTCGGCCGACATCCCATCTACCGATAAACGGAATCACACTCACATGGCGAAGAAAGCAACCAAGGCGGTGAAGAAAGCCGCCCCGAAGAAGGCCGCCGCCGCTGCCAAGCCGGCCGCCGCTCCGAAGGCGATCAAGGAAGCCCTGACCAAGTCGGGCCTGGTGTCCCACATCGCCGAGTCCACCGGCGTCGCCGCGAAGGACGTCCGCGCGGTGATGTCCGCGCTGGAAGGCGCGGTGCATGGTTCGATCAGCAAGAAGGGCGTCGGCAGCTTCACCCTGCCCGGCCTGCTGAAGATCACGTCGGTCAAGGTGCCCGCCAAGGCGAAGCGCAAGGGCATCAACCCCTTCACCAAGGAAGAGCAGTGGTTCGCCGCCAAGCCGGCCTCGGTCAAGGTGAAGGTGCGCCCGCTGAAGAAGCTCAAGGACGCCGCCGTCTGATCGCGACGCGCCACCGCTTCGAACTGCTCGGGACGGCATTGCCGTCCCGAGTCGTTTCCGGGGTCCGCAACGCGGCCCAGACGCCGCCTCGTGCATGCTTGGCGCGTCCCGGCAGCACGCCGGCCCCGCAAACCATGTCCTGGAACGCGAATGAACCTGCAAGGCTTTCTTGACCATCTCCTGAAGTCCCAGTCCTCTCCCGCCGGCAGCGGCGGGCAGTCGCCGGCCGGCGGCCTGCTCAACGCCGACTTCGGCAAGGGCGCGATCAGCGGTGGCGCGCTCGGCCTCCTGCTCGGCAAGAACAAGACCACGCGCAAGCTGGCCACCTATGGCGGGCTTGCCGCGATCGGGGTGATGGCCTACCGCGCCTACGGCGACTACCAGGCGCAGCAGGGTGCGACGGGCGTCCAGCCGCAGACGGTCGACCGCCTGCCGCCGCCGCAGGCCGCCCTGCACAGCGAGGCGATCCTGCGTGCACTGGTGGGCGCGGCGAAGGCCGACGGCCACATCGACGAACGCGAGCGCGGCGTCATCGAGGGCGAATTCGCCCGCCTCAACCCCGACCGCGACGTGCAGCAGTGGCTGCACGTCGAACTGGCCAAGCCGCTGGATCCCGCGGACGTCGCACGCGCCGCGGCCACGCCCGAGATCGCCTCGGAGATGTACCTCGCCAGCCTCATGGCCGCGGACGAGCTGAACTTCATGGAGCGCGCCTACCTCGACGAGCTCGCGCGCCAGCTCGGGATCGACGACGCGCTGCGCCGGCGCCTCGAGCACGAGCTCCAGCGCGCCTGAGGATGCGCGGCCTCCTGCGCCTGGCCATCTGGCTGCTGGTGCTGGCCGCGCTGGCGGTCATCGCCGACTGGGCCTGGCGACAGCCCTTCATGGCCAGGCCGCGGACGCTGTGGGAGCTGTCGCGGATGCCGCCGCCCGCGGCGGTGGCCATGCCGGTCGACGGCGTCGAGGCCCGCCGGGTGGCCGATACCTTCGGTGCCCCGCGCGGGCGCGACCGCACGCACCAGGGCGTGGACATCTTCGCCGCGCGCGGGACCGACGTGCTCAGCGCGACGCGCGGCATCGTGTCGTCGGTGCGCGAGGGCGGCCTCGGCGGGCGCCAGGTCTGGGTGCTCGGCCCGGCGGGCCAGCGCCACTACTACGCGCATCTCGACGACTGGGCGCCGGGCCTGGCGGAAGGTGACGTCGTCGCCGAAGGCAGCGTGCTCGGCAGCGTCGGCGACACCGGCAACGCGCGCGGCACGCCACCGCACCTGCACTACGGGATCTACGCCAGCGACGGCGCCATCGACCCGCTGCCGCTGCTGCGCGCCGCGACCGGAACCGCGGACGCGGCCGCGTCGGCACCCGCACCGTGATCGACGCCGCCTGCCCTTGGCGCTAGGCTTCGACAGTCGCGCAGGCATGCACGGGGGACGATGGATGGACAAGCGCTTCTGGATCTGCGGGATCGTCGTGGCCGCCGCCGCGCTGATCCTCGGCATGCTCGTCCACGGCGTGCTGCTGCGCGCGGACTACCAGGCGATGGCGGCGCTTTACCGCAGCCAGGAACAGGCCAACGCCCATGCGGCCTGGGTGCTGCCGGCCTACCTGCTGCTGGGCCTCGCGATGACGTGGCTGTACCGGCGCATGCCCGCCAGCGACGGCATCGACCTCGCGCGCGGCGCGCGCTTTGGCCTGGCGATCGCGCTGGTCTCGTTCGTGCCCTGGCACATCCTGGCCTTCGTCGCCCAGCCGCTGCCGCTGTCGCTGATGCTGCGCCAGGTGGCGCTCGACCTGGCGGCCATGGTGCTGCTGGGACTGCTGCTGGCCTGGCTGCAGCCGCATCGCCGGGTCCTCATGCCGCTGCCCTGAGCAGCGCTGACGATGCGTTCATCGCGCGCGGGTATGGTTTGCCCCTGCATCCGCCGCCCGGTCCCGCCATGAGTCCTGCAAGCCCTCTCGTTCCCGTCCTGCTGTGCCTGGCCCTGGCGGCCTGTGGCGGCAAGCAGGAGGTTGCGCCGGGCGCGGCGGCGGGCGGCGACGCACTCGAGGCGCTGCCGGCCCCGCAGGCCATCGGCTCGGTCACCGGCATGCCGGATGGTCCGGGCCCTGGCGACGTGCCACTTGGCGGTTCGCAGGCCGCGGCAACGACGGCGGACGGCGTGGCGATGGTGGTGCCGATTCCCGGAGTCGCGTCACTCGACGGCCTGCCGCCGCTGGAAGACGAACCGGAAGCCGGACTGGTTGCCGGCGACCCGCCGCTGGTGCTGGTGGGCGAGCCGCCGGCCCCGCTGGCCGATGCGTCGCCTGCGCTGCCCGCCGCGGTCGACGCCGCGGAGCCGGCGGCCGGCGAGGCCGTCGCCGTGGTCCGCGCCTACTACGCCGCGATCGCCGCCGGCCAGTACGCGCAGGCCTATGCGCTGTGGTCGGACGGCGGCCGCAGCAGCGGCCAGACGCCGCAGCAGTTCGCCGCCGGCTTCGCCGACACGCGTGCCGTCAGCGTGCAGCCGGGTGAGCCGGGTCGCGTGGAAGGCACGGCCGGGTCGCGCCATGTCGAAGTGCCGGTCTCGGTCACCACCACCCGCGCCGATGGCCGCGAACAGCGCTACGTGGGCGCCTACGTCCTGCGCCGGGCGACGGCCGACGGCGCCAGTGCCGGGCAGCGCGCATGGCGCATCGCCTCGGCCGAGCTGCGCGAATACCAGCCCTGAGCCGGCCTACAGCCCGATGCGCGATCAGCGCTTCGGCTGCAGCATCGTCCCGGTGCACTTCGCGGAGCCGCAGCGGCAGCCCCACAGCTTCTTCAGCTTGGGCGTGTGCCGCTCGTCGAGCACGATGCCGTAGTTGTAGGTCAGCTCTTCGCCCGGCTTGATCCGCCGCAGGGCCTCGATGAACACCTTGTCCTTGTGCCGCCGGTCGCGATCGTCCTCTTCGACCACCGCCTCGCAGTTGGGCGAGCAGCTGTGGTTGATCCAGCGCGCGACGCCGCTGTCGAGGTTGCCGTCGATGACGTAGTCGTCGTTGAGGGTGAACAGGAACGTATGGCCGTTCTCGTCGAGCTCGCCGTATTCCTCGTCGACCTCGTCATGGGTCCGCAGCCGCCCCTTGTAGCGGACGATGCGCTCGCCCTTCTCGATGACCTCGGTGGCGAAGACGCCGTTGCCGTGGATCTCCGAGCGGCGGGCGACGATCTTCTTGCTCTTCGTCCTGTCGGACGTGTCCTTGCTGGCCATCGGCGACTTCGTCTCGCAGTGGAAAGCACCATTGTGGCCGTGGCGCTGCCGGTGCGCCACCGAGCGCGTGCGACAGCCCGGGCCGCCGCGCAAACCTGTCGTTCAGCGATCCGCTTGGACGCGCGCGGGCAAAAGCGTACAATTTCGGTCCTGATTGAAGGAATCCCGGATGCTGCGCGTCACCCGACTCACCGACTACGCCACCGTGGTGCTGACCGTGCTCGCCACGGAGCCCGATCGCGTGCTCAGCGCGGTGGAACTGGCGGAGCGATCGGGGCTGGAACCACCGACCGTGAGCAAGGTGCTCAAGCCGCTGGCGCAGGCCGGCCTGCTCGAAGCCTTCCGCGGCGCGCATGGCGGCTACCGCCTGTCGCGGCCGGCCTCGGAGATCAGCCTGATCGCGATCGTCGAGGCCATGGAGGGTCCGCTGGCGATGACCGAGTGCAGCCTGGAGGACGTCAGCTGCGGCATCGCCGGGCAGTGTGGCGCGCGCGCCAACTGGCGGCGCATCAACGACATCGTGGCCGACGCCCTGCGTGGCGTCAGCCTGGCGCAGATGTTCGAAGCGCCATCCCAACCCGAATCCGAGGCCGGAGCGCCGCGTCGCATCCCCGCCCGCCTCGCCACCGTTTGAATACCAGGCAGCCCGCAATGGCCACCCAGATCGAAGCACCCACCGAAGACCCCGTCATCGACCGTCCGCTCCAGAACGAGGCGATCCACGAGCAGCTTGGCCGCAAGTACGAGGCCGGGTTCGTCACCGACATCGAGTCGGACTCGCTCCCTCCCGGCCTGGACGAAGACACCGTCCGCGCCCTGTCCGCGATCAAGGAAGAGCCCGAGTGGATGACCGAATGGCGCCTGGCGGCCTACCGCCACTGGCTGACCATGCCGGTGCCGCACTGGGCGAAGCTGTCGATCGCGCCGATCGACTTCCAGGCGATCAGCTACTACTCCGCGCCCAAGGGACCGAAGTACGCGTCGCTCGACGAGGTGCCGCAGGAACTGCTCGACACCTACGACAAGCTCGGCGTGCCGCTGCACGAGCGCGCGAAGCTCGCCGGCGTGGCCGTGGACGCGGTCTTCGACTCGGTTTCGGTCGGCACCACCTTCCGCAAGGAACTTGCGGAGAAGGGCGTGATCTTCTGCTCGATGTCCGAAGCGATCCGGGAGTACCCGGACCTGGTGCGCAAGTACCTCGGCACCGTGGTGCCGGTAGGTGACAACTACTTCGCGGCGCTGAACTCGGCGGTGTTCTCGGACGGCTCGTTCGTGTTCATCCCCAAGGGCGTGCGCTGCCCGATGGAGCTCAGCACCTATTTCCGCATCAACGCCGGCCACACCGGCCAGTTCGAGCGCACGCTGATCATCGCGGAGGAGCGCTCGCACGTGTCCTACCTCGAGGGCTGCACCGCGCCGATGCGCGACGAGAACCAGCTGCACGCGGCAGTGGTGGAGCTGGTCACGCTCGATGACGCCGAGATCAAGTATTCGACGGTGCAGAACTGGTATCCCGGTGACGAGAACGGCGTCGGCGGCATCTACAACTTCGTCACCAAGCGCGCCGAGTGCCGTGGTGCGCGCAGCAAGGTGATCTGGACCCAGGTCGAGACCGGTTCGGCGATCACCTGGAAGTATCCGAGCTGCGTGCTGCTGGGCGACGACTCGTCTGGCGAGTTCCATTCCGTGGCCCTCACCCACCACCGCCAGCAGGCCGATACCGGCACCAAGATGATCCACCTCGGCAAGCGCACCAAGTCGAAGATCATCAGCAAGGGCATCAGCGCAGGCCACGGCCAGAACACCTACCGCGGCCTGGTGAAGGTCGGTTCCGGCGCCGAGGGTGCGCGCAACTACACCCAGTGCGACAGCCTGCTGATCGGCAAGACCTGCGGCGCGCACACCTTCCCCTACATCGAGGTGAAGAACCCGAGCGCCACCGTCGAGCACGAAGCCACGACGTCGAAGATCAGCGACGACCAGATGTTCTATTGCCGCAGCCGCGGGCTGGGCGAAGAGGATGCGGTCAGCCTGATCGTCGACGGCTTCTGCAAGCAGGTCTTCCGCGAGCTGCCGATGGAGTTCGCGGTGGAGGCGAAGAAGCTGCTCGAGGTGAGCCTGGAAGGGTCGGTGGGCTGAGGCCATCGCCTCGCGACCGGGAAGGCGATCGCGGCCGTGGCCGCTCCTACACAAACACACCACATCAGGGTCCCGCGGGATCCAGAAGGGATTTGAAATGCTCAAGATCAGCAACCTCCACGCCACCGTCGGCGACGGCCGCGAAATCCTCAAGGGCCTCGAGCTCGAGGTGAAGCCGGGCGAAGTCCACGCCATCATGGGTCCGAACGGCGCCGGCAAGTCGACGCTGGGCAACATCATCGCCGGACGCGACGGCTACGAGGTCACCGCCGGCGGCGTCGAATTCGAGGGCGCCGACCTGCTGGCGCTGGAGCCCGAGGAGCGCGCCGCAGCCGGCGTGTTCCTGGCCTTCCAGTACCCGGTCGAGATCCCGGGCGTGAACAACACCTACTTCCTGCGCAGCGCGCTCAACGCGCAGCGCAAGGCGCGCGGCGAAGAGGAACTGGATTCGATGCAATTCCTGAAAGTGGTGCGCGAGAAGCTCGGCGTGCTGCACCTCGATGACCGCCTGCTGCACCGCGGCGTCAACGAAGGCTTCAGCGGCGGCGAGAAGAAGCGCAACGAGATCTTCCAGATGGCGGTGCTGCAGCCGAAGCTGGCGATCCTGGACGAGACCGACTCCGGACTCGACATCGACGCCCTGCGCCAGGTCGCCGACGGCGTCAACGCGCTGCGCTCGCCCGACCGCGCCTTCCTGGTGATCACGCACTACCAGCGCCTGCTCGAGTACATCAGGCCCGATCATGTGCACGTGCTGGCCGACGGCCGCATCGTCGAGTCCGGCGGCCCGGAGCTGGCCCTGCAGCTCGAGGCCCAGGGCTACGAATGGCTGCGCGGACGCAAGGTGCCGGAGGCGCTGGCGTCATGACCGCACTGCTCGACTCGCTCTCCACCGGCTTCAGCGGGCAAGGCACGCGCCGCGCCGCGCTCGATGCCGCGCTGCGCGACGGCCTGCCGCACGCGCGCAGCGAAGCCTGGAAGTACACCTCGCTGCGCGCGCTGGAGCGACGCGGCTTCTCCCCTGCGTCACTGCCGCACGCACCGGTGAATGCCGCGCTGCTCGCCGACATCCCCGCGCCGCGGCTGGTGTTCGCCAACGGCCGCTACGACGCCGCGCTCTCCGACCCGTCCGGGCTTCCGGAGGGCGCGCGCCTGCTGACGATGGCCGAGGCGATCGCAGACCCCGACCCGCGCGAAAGCAACGTGCTTGCCCGCAGCTATGACCGCGCCGACGAGGTCTTCGCCCGCCTCAACGCCGCGCTGGCCGACGACGGTGCCGTGCTGCGCGTCGCCGAAGGCGTGGCGGTGGCGCCGCCGGTGCACCTGGTCTTCATCGGCCTGCCGGCCGAGGGCGATCTTGCCTGGCATTCCCGCCACCTGCTGGAGCTGCGTCGCAACGCCTCCGCCACGGTGATCGAGCATCACGTCGCCGCCGGGGAACACGCCCACCTCGGCAATGCCATCGCCCACGTGCACGTCGCCGCCGGCGCCACGCTGCGCCACGCGCGCGTGCAGGACGAATCGGCACGCGCCACGCTGTTCACCCGCACCGACGCCGTGCTGGCGCGCGAGTCCAGCTACCGCCGCCTCGACCTCGAGCTGGGCGGCGCACTGTCGCGCCACGAGCTCAACGTGCGCCTGGAAGGCGACCGCGCCGAGCTGGTCGCCAACGGCGTCCTGCTGGCCTCCGGCCGCCGCCACCTGGACACGCGGCTGGGCATCGAACACATCGCCCGCGACACGCGCTGCGAACTGGGCTGGCGGGGCATGGCCGCGGGCCGCGGTCGCGCGGTGTTCCACGGCGGCATCGAGATCCGCGAAGGCGCGGACGGCACCGATGCACGCCTGTCGAACAAGAACCTGCTGCTGTCGGATACCGCGGAGATCGACACCCAGCCGGTGCTGGTGATCCACGCCGACGAAGTCACCGCGGCGCACGGCGCCACCGTGGGCGAACTCGATGCCGACGCGATGTTCTACCTGCGCACGCGCGGACTGCCGGAACCCGAAGCCCGCGCGTTGCTGACCGCCGCCTTCGTCCGCGAGCCGCTGCTGTCGGTGGTGGAAGCGCCCGCGGTGCGCGACATGCTGGAAGGCTGGCTGGACCGGGCCATCGCCGCGCAGGCGCTGGGATGAGCGTGCCTGGCGGGCAGGTCACGCCGGGTTCCAGCGTCGACTGGGCGGCCGTCAGGGCCGACTTCCCGCTGCTGCAGCGCGAGGTCCACGGCAAACCCCTGGTCTACTTCGATTCCGCCAACACCGGGCAGAAGCCGGCGGCGGTGATCGCGGCGGTGAACGATTTCTACAGCCGACACAACGCCAACGTCAGCCGCGCCGTGCACCAGCTCGGCGCCGAAGCGACCGAGGCCTACGAGGGCGCGCGGGTGAAGCTGGCCCGCTTCATCAACGTCCGCCCCGACGACCTCGTCCTCACCAGCGGCACCACCTTCGCGATCAACCTGGTCGCGTACGCGTGGGCGCTGCCGCGGCTGGAGGCCGGTGACACGATCCTGCTCACGCGCATGGAGCACCACGCCAACATCGTGCCCTGGCAGCTGGTGGCGCAGCGTACCGGCGCGCGGATCGAAGTCGTCGACCTGCTGCCGGACGGCAGCCTCGACCTCGCCATGCTGCGCGCAAGGATGACGGCCGACGTGAAGCTGCTCGCCGTCGCCCACGTCAGCAACGTGCTGGGCACGGTCAATCCGGTCGCCGACATCAGCCGCGAGGCCCGCAGGCGCGGCATCGTGACCGTGGTCGACGGTTCGCAGGCGCTGCCGCACCGCGCGGTCGACGTCGCCGCCATCGGCTGCGACTTCTACGCGTTCACCGGCCACAAGATGTGCGCGCCCACCGGCACCGGCGCGCTCTGGGCACGGCGCGAGCACCTCGCCGCCATGCCGCCCTTCATCGGCGGCGGCGAGATGATCAAGGAAGTACGCCTGGACGGCGGCACCGTGTTCAACGATCCGCCACGCAAGTTCGAGGCCGGCACGCCCAACATCGCCGGCTTCGTCGGCCTGGGCGCGTCGGTCGACTATCTTTCCGGCATCGGCATGGCGGAGGTCGAAGCGCGCGAGCAGGCGCTGCTGGCGCACCTCGACGAGGAATTCGCCAGGGTCGACGGCCTGCGCGTCTTCGGCACCGCGCCGGGCAAGGCCGCGGTGGTGTCCTTCGCCATCGACGGCGTGCATTCGCACGACCTCGCGACGCTGCTCGACCTCGAGGGCATGGCGGTGCGCTCCGGCCAGCACTGCGCGCACCCGCTGCTGGAGTGGCTGGGCGTCACCGCCACCTGCCGCGCATCGCTGGCCTTCTACAACACCCACGACGAGATCGAGGCGTTCATCGTGGCGCTGCGCAAGGTGCGCCGCCTGCTGGCGTGACGCCATCGGCGGGCGGCACAATTGCGGGATGACCACGCTGCAGTTCCGCGCCGCCACCGGATCCGACATCGACGCCATCGTGCAGCTGGTGACCCGCGCCTACCGCGGCGACGCCAGCCGCGCCGGCTGGACCACCGAGGCCGACCTGCTCGACGGCGAACGCATCGATGCCGGGGTGCTGGCCGCGGACATCGCCCGCCCCGGCAGCCGCGTCGTACTGGGCCTCCAGGGGCCTGTCCTGCTGGCCTGCGCCCACGTCGCCGATCTCGGCGGGCGCGGCTACTTCGGCATGTTCGCGGTCGAACCGACCTGCCAGGGCGCCGGTCTCGGCCGGGCGACCCTGGGCGAGTGCGAACGCATCGTCCGCGACGACTGGCGGTTGCCGGCGATGCAGATGACCGTGATCGACGTGCGCGACGAGCTGATCGCCTGGTACGGGCGCCTGGGCTACCGGCGCACCGGCGTGTACCACCCCTTCCCGTATGGCGACGTCCGCTTCGGCATCCCGAAGCGCGACGACCTGCGCTTCGAAGTCCTGGAGAAAGCCCTGTGAGCGACACCTGGACCTTCGTCTGCGCGAGCGCGGAGCTGCTGCCCGGCGAGATGCGCGGGACCTTCGACGAGGTCACCGGGGCGCCGATCCTCGTGCTCAACCTCGACGGCGAGCTCTATGCGCTCGAGGACACCTGCAGCCACGAGGATTTCGAGCTGTCGGCGGGCAGCTTCGATGCCGTCACCGGGACGATCGAATGCGTGCTGCACGGGGCGAAATTCGACGTCCGCGATGGCCGCGCACTGTGCGCCCCGGCCTACGAGCCGGTGGCCAGGTTCCCGGTGAAGCGCGAACACGACGGCGTCTGGGCCCGCGACGACCGCGACTAGGTCCGCGCTGGAGGCCGGGCCGGCTGACAATCGCTTGCAGCTGTGAATGGTTCTCATTAACATGCTCCCGGTCACGCCGGACCCTATCGGGAAGCCGGCCAACGCCTCGACCCGTCCAGCAGCCGCCAGTGACGTCAGGCATCCGCCATACCGCCTCGGAGCCAGAAACGTCCATGTCCACCCACGCTGCCCGCCTGCACGGGCGCCGCGCGCTCGCGCCCACCGTCCTGTCCGCCTCGATCGCAGCCCTGCTCCCGCTGTCCGCGGCGCTGGCGCAGGACACCCTGCCGGTGGGTGCCGTCGCCACCACGGACTTCGACACCATCGTGGTCACCGCCGCCGGCTTCGAGCAGAAGCTCACCGACGCACCGGCGAGCATCAGCGTGGTGACCCGCGAGGAGCTGGTCACCCGTCCCTACATCACCCTGATCGACGCGGTGCGCGACCTGGAAGGCGTGGACGTGGGCGAGACCTCGGACAAGACCGGGCAGAAGACCATCAGCATGCGCGGCATGGGGCCCGACTACACCCTGATCCTGGTCGACGGACGGCGCCAGAACAACCACGGCGACATCTATCCCAACAGTTTCGGCGGCAACCAGTTCAACCACATCCCGCCGCTGGACATGATCGAGCGCATCGAGGTGATCCGCGGGCCGGCCTCGACCCTGTATGGCGCCGATGCGCTTGGCGGCGTCGTCAACATCATCACCCGCAAGGTCGGCGAGCACTGGCGCGGTTCGGCCACGGTGTCGCGCAATGTCCAGGAGAACGACGACTTCGGGACCGACAGCACCTTCGACTTCGCGCTGAGTGGCCCACTGGTCCGCGACCGGCTCGGCCTGGGCGTGCGCGGCTCCTGGTACGAGCGTGATGCCTCGACGCCCGACTACGAGGTGATCAGCGCGCCCGATGGCACCCAGGTGGAACGTTCGCTGGGCTTCGGCGGCGGCGGCAAGACCGTGGACAACACCAACCGTTCGGCTGGCCTCACCCTCAGCTGGACGCCCAGCGAATACCAGAGCCTGGTCTTCGACTACGACACGTCGAAGCAGGAATACGACAACACGCCCTACATCAACAACCTCGGCACCGAGACCTATCCGCTGGGCACGGTCGACGGCATCGAAGGCCTGTGGCGCGCGGCGCCGCGCGTGGGCTACGCCTCCGACCAGGAGTTCACCCGCGACCAGTGGGCCCTCACTTGGCAGGGCCAGTGGGACTGGGGCAACAGCTTCGTGTCGCTGGCCCACATCGACACCGCCAACCATGGCCGCACCCTGCCCTTCACCGTCGCCGAGCGGCTGCTGCACCAGGACATGTACTGCAACAACGCGGCCACCTGCGGCACCGGGCCCTACGCCGGGCTGACCCGCGCGCAGCGCCGCCAGCTGGTGGCCGACACCTTCCTGCCGCGGCCCGGCCGCACGATGGACAGCAGCCAGTACACGCTCGACGCCAAGTTCGACTTCGCCGTCGGCGAGCGCCACCACCTCGTGGTTGGCGGCCAGCTCATCGACGGCGAGCTCGAGGACGGCGTGTTCGGCATGGAAGACGGCGGCGACGGTGGCGGCACGGTCCAGGAGCACCGGATGTGGTCGCTGTTCGCCGAGGACAACTGGAACCCGGTCGACGCGCTGACCATCACCCTGGGCCTGCGCCACGACGACCACAACGTCTTCGGCAGCCACCTCAGCCCGCGCGCCTATGCGGTCTGGGACGTGTCCCCGGCCTGGACCCTGAAGGGCGGCATCAGCACCGGCTACAAGACGCCCAAGACCACCGATCTCTACGACGGCGTCACCGGCTTCGGCGGCCAGGGCACCTCGCCCTTCGTCGGCAACCCGGACCTGGAGCCCGAGACCAGCGTCAACAGCGAGGTCGCGCTGTACTGGACCTCGCCCGACAGCCGCCACAACTTCAACGTGACCGTCTTCCGCAACGATTTCGACGACAAGATCGCCCGCGGCGAGACCAGCCTGAGCTGCGCGCAGACCGGCGGCGTGCGCCCCTGCGCCAACCTCGGCGACTACGGCCTGCTCGGCTACACCACCTACGCGCAGAACATCAACATCGACGAGGTGCGCGTGCAGGGCGCCGAGCTGGCCGGGCGCTGGGGCATCACCGAGGCCGTGTCGCTGCGCGCGAACTACACGTATACCGACAGCGAGCAGCTGAGCGGCCCGCAGCAGGGCCTGCCGCTGACCGACACGGCGAAGCACATGGCCAACGCCACCCTCGGCTGGCAGGCCAGCGAGCGCTTCAGCATGCAGCTGGTCTCGGAAATCCGCTCCGCGCGCTACCGCGACGTGTTCGACGGCGTGCGCCGCGACTACGAGGACTACACCGTGTTCCACCTTGGCGCGCAGTACCGCTTCAGCGACCGGGTCGCGGTCAACGCGCGCATCAACAACCTGCTGGACCAGGACTTCACGTCGTTCGAGACCCTGTGGACGCAGGACGCGGGCACCGGCGAATGGCTGCCGACCTATCTCGACGACTACAACAACAAGGACAAGGCGCGGAACCTCTGGGTCAGCCTGAACGTGCAGTTCTGAGCCCTCCAGCGATGAGAATGCGTCTCACTGCCCGCTATACTCCGCGCTTTCCCCTCCCGGTCCAGTCGTGACGGCACCGCCTTCCTCCAGCGCCAGCGCTGACGCCCGCCAGCGCCGCGGCTTCTGGCTGCGCACCCTGCACCAGTGGCACTGGATCAGCTCGGCGGTCTGCCTGGTCGGGATGCTGCTGTTCGCGGTCACCGGCATCACCCTCAACCACGCCGCGAAGATCGAGGGCGACCCGAGGGTCGACACCCGGCAGCTGGAGCTGCCCGACCGCCTGCGGCCGCAGCTGGACGCGCACGTGGACGGCACCGCGCCGCTGCCGCCGGCCCTGGCGGCCTGGCTGCGCGACGCGCTCGATGCACCGCTGGGCGGGCGCGCGGCCGAATGGTCGGAAGACGAGATCTACCTGTCGATGCCGGGTCCGGGCCGCGACGCCTGGCTGGCGATCGACAAGGCCGGCGGCACGGTCGAATACGAGCGCACCGACCGCGGCTGGGTGTCCTACCTCAACGACCTCCACAAGGGCCGCAACAGCGGTCCTGCATGGGGCTGGTTCATCGACGTCTTCGCCATCGCCTGCATCGTCTTCACGCTGACCGGCCTGTTCCTGCTGCAGATGCACGCGCGCCAGCGCCCCACGACCTGGCCCTGGGTGGGCCTGGGCCTGGTGGTGCCGGTGGTGCTGGCGCTGCTCTTCATCCACTGACTTCCGACCGCGAGCCGACACCCATGCGCATTCCCCTGACCATCGTCCTCGGCGGCCTGCTGGCCACGCCCGTCTACGCCGCCGAGCTGACCGTCGAGGTCGAGATCCCGCGCCTGACGGTGGCCGAGTACCACCGGCCCTACGTCGCGGTGTATGTCGAAGGCGCCGACGGCAAGGCCGCCGCCGACCTGGCCGTCTGGTACATGCAGAAGGACACCGCCGAAGGCCACGGCACCAAGTGGCTGCCCGACCTGCGCCAGTGGTGGCGCAAGTCCGGGCGCACGCAGACGCTTCCGGTCGACGGCGTGAGCGGTCCCACCCGCCCGGCAGGCCGCCATGCGCTGAAGTTCGACGCGCGCGATCCGCGCCTGTCCGGCCTGGCGCCCGGCCGTTACGCCGTGGTGGTCGAAGCGGTGCGCGAGGTGGGCGGACGCGAACTGCTCAAGATTCCATTCGACTGGCCGGCCAAGGCCGCCCAGTCCGGCAAGGCGCAGGGCCGGAGCGAACTCGGCGCGGTCAGCCTCGCGTTCCGGCCCTGATCCAACACTCCTGGAGACCCATCGATGAAGAAGACCCTCGCCCTCGCGCTTGCGCTCGCCGCCGCGCTGCCCATGGCCGCCTCCGCGCACAAGCAGTGGATCATCCCGTCGCAGGCGGTGGTCAACGGCAGCGACGTCTGGGTGACCTTCGACGCGGCGGTGTCCAACCAGCTGTTCTTCCCCGACCACGTGCCGATGCGGCTGGACGGCATCCGCGTCACCGCGCCCGACGGCAGCCAGGTCGAGCTGGCCAACGGGGCGACCGGCAAGTACCGCAGCACCTTCGACGTGCAGCTGGCGCAGCCGGGCACCTACCGCATCGCCAACGCCAGCGCCGGCATGTCGGCGCGCTGGGACACGCCTGAAAGCCTCGCCGCGAAGGCCAGGGCCGAGGCCGCGGGCACTCCGGCCACCGGCCCGGGCGCGCCGCCGGCAACGCGCGGCGGCTTCCTGCGCAACGCCACCGCCGAGGACCTGGCCACCAAGGTGCCGGCCGACGCCGCGAACCTGGAGGTCACCCAGACCGCCAGCCGCGTCGAGACCTTCGTCACCAACGGCGCGCCCAACAGCACCGCGCTCGCGGCCACCGGCGAAGGCATCGAGCTGGAACCGGTGACCCATCCCAACGACCTCTTCGCCGGCGAGGAAGCCAGCTTCCGCGTGCTGGTGGACGGAAAGCCCGCCGCCGGCCTGGCGTTCGAGATCGTGCGTGGCGGCACGCGCTACCGCAACGCGCAGGACGACATCGCCGCGACCACCGATGCCGAAGGCGTATTGCGCGTGACCTGGCCCGAGGCCGGCATCTACTGGCTCGAGACCGGCGTCGAGGACGACAAGGCCACCCTGCCGCAGGCCACGGCACGGCGCCTGCGCTACGTCGCCACGCTGGAAGTGCTGCCGCAGTAATGGCCGGCGACGGCGCCGCATGCGCGGCCCCCGCCGGCGCGGTGCACGTGCTGGGGGGCGCGACCATGGGCACGCTCTGGCAGGCCTCGGTGGTGGCCGCGGCGGGCACCGACGTGCACGCGCTGCATGACGGCATCCATGCCTGCCTGGACCGCGTCGTGGCGCAGATGAGCACCTGGGAGCACGGCTCCGACATCAGCCGTTACAACCGTGCGCCGGCCGGGACCTGGCAGGCGCTGCCGCAGCCGTTCTTCGACGTGCTGCGCGAGGCGCTGGCCATCGCCGCCGACACCGGCGGCGCGGTGGATCCCACGATCGGGCCGCTGGTCGCGGCCTGGGGCTTCGGCCCAGGCGGACAGGGCGGGCAGCCGCCAGACCCGGACGCACGCGCGGATGCCCGCGCACGCGTCGGCTGGACGCGCGTCGAACTCGACCAGGCGGCCCAGCGGGCACTCCAGCCTGGCGGCGTTGGCCTGGACCTGTCGGGCATCGCCAAGGGCCACGGCGTCGATGCGGTGGTGCAGTGGCTGCGCGCGCGCGGCGTGAGCGCGGCGCTGGTCGAGGTCGGCGGCGAGCTTCGCGGCTACGGTCGCAAGCCGGACGGGTCCGCGTGGCGGGTACTCGCCGAGGCCTGGCCGGAGGACGCGGACGGCGACGCCGGTGCCACGGATGAGGACGGCGCCCAGGCCGCTGCCGCCGATGCCGGCACCGGCACCGGCACCGGCATCGGCACCGTGGAGGACGCCGCGGGTCCCTGCATCGTCGTCCTGGACGACGCCGCGATCGCCACCTCCGGCGACCACTGGCACTGCTTCGAACACGGCGGGCGACGGTATTCGCACACGATCGATCCGCGCAGCGGCGCGCCCGTGGACCACGCGCCGGGCGCGGTGACCGTGGTCGCCGACAGCGCGCTGCAGGCCGATGCCTGGGCGACCGCGCTGACGGTCCTCGGCCCGATCGACGGCCTGGCGCTCGCGCAGGCGCGGGGCATCGCCGCGCGCTGGGTCACGCGCGGCGCCGGCGGCGAACGTGCCCATGCCAGCGACGCCTTCCTGCAGCGCCTGGCGCCGTGAGCACGGTGACTTCGCCGTGAGCACGGTCGCCTCCCCGATCGCGTCGCGCGCGGCGCAGGCCGGCACGCTGATCGCCCTGTGCGCGGCGGCCCTGGCCCTGGTGCCGCTCCACGGCGACGCCTGGTGGCCCGCGGCGCCGGACGGCACGCGGACCGGACTGGCGGCGCTGCTGTCAGCCGCATGGCTGGTCGCGAGTGGCCTCACGCTGCGCCGCGCCCGGCGCGCTGCGCGCACGCAGGCCGCGCGGAGCGCCGCCGATGCCGGCGTTCCGGAACCCGCCGACTGGCTGGTCGTCCACGCGAGCCAGACCGGCCAGGCGCTCGAACTCGCGCAGCGCACGGCCGGATCCCTGCAGGCCGCGGGGCTGCGCGTGCGCCTGCGCGAGATCTCATCGCTGGATGCCGCCACGCTCTCCAGCGCGCGGCAGGCGCTGTTCGTCGCCAGCACCACGGGCGAAGGCGACGCGCCCGACCCTGCCGCTGGATTCATCCGCGCCACCATGCGCGAAGACCTCCGCCTGCCCACCTTGCGCTACGCCGTGCTCGCGCTGGGCGACCGCGGCTACCGCAACTACTGCGCCTTCGGCCACGCACTCGACCGCTGGCTGCAGGATGCCGGTGCGACCCCGCTGTTCGACCTGGTCGAGGTCGACAACGCCGATCCAGCGGCGCTGCGCCACTGGCAGCACCACGTCGGCACCGCCGCCGGTGCGTCCGGCCTGCCCGACTGGGCGCCGGTGGCCTACGAGGCCTGGACCCTGGCCGCGCGGCGCGAACTCAACCCGGGCAGCGCCGGAGCCCCGGTGTTCGAACTGCGGCTCACGCCTCCGGCCGGCGACAGCCCACGCTGGCGCGCCGGTGACATCGCCGAGATCGGACCGCGCCAGGACCCCGCGGCGGTGGACGCACTGCTGGCGGCAGCCAGGCTCGACGGCGCAACCCGGGTGCAGCGCGACGGCGTCGCGCACCCGCTCGCCGACCTGGTCTCGCGCTCGCAGCTGCCTCCGGTCGATGGGCTTACCGGAATCCAGGCACAGGCCCTGGCCGACAGGCTCCAGCCGCTGCCATCGCGCGAATACTCGATCGCCTCGATCCCCGGCGAAGGCACGCTGCGCCTGCTGCTGCGGCGCATGCTGCGCCCCGACGGCACGCCGGGCGTGGGCAGCGGCTGGCTCTGCGACCACGCGCCGCTGGGCGGCACGGTCGACCTGCGCGTGCGCGCGAACCCGGGCTTCCACGGTCCGCCCGCGCAGCGGCCGCTCGTACTGCTCGGCAACGGCACCGGCATCGCGGGCCTGCGCGCGCACCTGGCCGAACGCGCGGCCGACGACGGCGCCCGCAGCTGGCTGCTGTTCGGCGAGCGCCACGCCGACCGCGACTTCCACCTGCGCGAGGACATCCTCGGCTGGCTTGCGGACGGCACCCTTGCACGCCTCGACCTGGCGTTCTCGCGCGGCACCGATGGCGCCGCACTGCCCCCGTCGGCGCTGGCCGCCGATCGCGCGGCCATCCATGCCGGCCATGTGCAGGGGGCGCTGCGACTCCAGGCCGCGCGGCTGCGCCAGTGGGTCGACGATGGCGCCGCGCTCCTCGTCTGCGGCAGCCTGCAGGGCATGGCCCCCGGCGTGGACGCCGAGCTGCGCGCGATCCTCGGCAGCGTGCGCGTCGACGATCTGCTCGCCTCGGGCCGCTACCGCCGCGACGTCTACTGAGCGGCGCCGGCCGCCGGATCGACGCGCACCAGCAGCAGTTCGCCACTGCCCTCGAGCATATGCCGGCCGCGGCCCGCGCCCGCCACGATCAGCGCGCTGTCGCCACGCTCGAGCAGCGGCAGTGACCGACCGCCGTCGATCGTCAGCTGTCCGGCCACCACGTGCACGGCCCAGCTGCTGCCCGGCTCCACGAACAGCAGCATCGAACCGACCAGCGGACGGTGCCAGAGACGCGGCAGCACCCGCCTGGTGTTCCACATCAGGTTGAACACTTCGGCCCGCGCGCCTTCGAGGCGCGCATGCACGGACGCATCCCCGCTGAAGCGCTGCCGTCCATGCGGTGGCAGCAGCGGCCGCTGATCGTCGCCGCCGAAGTCCAGCGCAAGGCCATCGCCCGAGAGCAGCACCTGCTCGCGTTCGACGCCGGGAAACGTGGAGTACGGCGTATCGGCCTCGATCTCCGCGATCGACAGCCGCCAGTCCCAGGCGTTGGCGTCCGCGTCGGCGTCGGCGTAGGCGTCGACGCCATTCGGCGCAGCCACCGCGTGGATCTCGCGCGTCCAGCCCAGGCCGTTGCGCCAGCGGAGGCGCCGGTAGCCGCAGGCCGGAAGGTGTCGCAGCAGGGATGCATCGCCGCTCATGCGCGGAGTGTAGTCACGCGCGCGGCGCCCGGGACGCGTCCATGCGTCCCGAAGCTGCGTGGGGTCGACCATCGGCGGGCGGGATCGCCCCGGGTCCGACGGTCCACCGCGTCCGGCGCGTCCCTGCGCCGGATCCGGGAGCCGTCGCTCAGGGCTTGCCCGCCGCCGCCACGCGCTTGGCGGCCGGCTTGGGCGCCGGCTTCGCACCGCCGGCAGCGGGCTTGGCCGCCGCACCGCCGGCGACCACGATGCGGTCGCGGTTGCGCTCCACGGTCTTCAGGCCGACGCCCTTGACGTTGGCCAGCTCGTCGGCGCTCTTGAAGGCGCCGTTGGCCTTGCGGTGGGCGACGATGGCCTCGGCCTTGGACGCGCCGATGTTGACCAGCACGCGGTCGATGGTGGCCGCGTCGGCGGTGTTGATGTTGACCTTCTCGCTGGCGATGGCGCTGCCGGCCGCGAGCAGCGACAGCAGCACGGGAACCAGCACGGATTTCAGGGGCTTCATGGCGCTCTCCTTGCGTTGGGGATTCTGTGACGCCGGGCCCTCCTGGCTCCGGCGTGGCCAGTCTCGACCGCCAGCCGCGCCCGATGGCATCGCCGCACCTCCCACCTTCATGCCGGCGTCCTGCGCCCGCGGCTGTCCGGAAAGCCCGAGGCGGGGGGCGTAGAATCGGGCTTTCACCGCAGAACACAGGACGCCCCCATGGACACCAGCCTGATCGACCCCGCCCGCGCCGAGCGCTTCGTCTCCGCCAAGTGGGATGACGAGATCGTGCCGCAGCTGGTGGAGTACATCCGCATCCCCAACAAGTCGCCGATGTTCGACGCCGACTGGGTGGAGCACGGCTACATGGAGGACGCGGTCAGGCTGATGGAAGACTGGGCGCGCGCCCAGGACATCGCCGGCATGCAGCTCGAGGTGGTGCGCCTGGAAGGCCGCACGCCGCTGATCTTCATCGACATCCCGGCGGCCAACGGCGGCAATGCCGACGACTGCGTGCTGCTTTACGGCCACCTCGACAAGCAGCCCGAGATGACCGGCTGGGACGACGACCTCGGCCCCTGGAAGCCGGTACTGCGCGACGGCAAGCTCTATGGCCGCGGCGGCGCCGACGACGGCTATGCGATCTATGGCTCGCTCACCGCGATCATGGCGCTGCAGCAGCAGAAGCTGCCGCACGCACGCTGCGTGGTGCTGATCGAGGCCTGCGAGGAATCCGGCAGCTACGACCTGCCTGCCTACGTCGACCACCTCGCCGACCGCATCGGCCAGCCTTCACTGGTGGTGTGCCTGGACTCCGGCTGCGGCAACTACGACCAGCTCTGGTGCACCACGTCGCTGCGCGGCCTCGCCGGCGGCAACTTCACCGTCAAGGTGCTGGAGGAAGGCGTGCATTCGGGCGACGCCTCGGGCGTGGTGCCGTCGAGCTTCCGCCTGCTGCGCCAGCTGCTGTCGCGCATCGAGGACGAGCAGACCGGGCGCATCCTGCTCGAGGGACTGCACGTCGAGATCCCGGCCGAGCGCCTGCAGCAGGCGGAAAAGTGTGCCGAGGTGCTCGACACCGCCGTCTTTGACAAGTTCCCGTTCCTGCCCGGCATGACGCCCATGAGCGACGAGCTGACCGGGCTGGTGCTCAACCGCACCTGGCGCCCGGCGCTGTCGGTGACCGGCATTGGCGGCATGCCCGTGCTGGAGTCAGCCGGCAACGTGCTGCGGCCGCACACCGCGGTGAAGCTGTCGCTGCGGCTGCCGCCCACGCTCGACGGCAAGCGTGCCGGCGAGATGCTGCAGGAAGCGCTGCTGCGCGACCCGCCGAATGGCGCCCATGTGACGCTCGAACTGGAAAAGGCCTCTTCCGGCTGGAACGC
Source organism: Luteimonas sp. MC1750 (assembly GCF_016615955.1). Classification (NCBI taxonomy): domain Bacteria; kingdom Pseudomonadati; phylum Pseudomonadota; class Gammaproteobacteria; order Lysobacterales; family Lysobacteraceae; genus Luteimonas; species Luteimonas sp. MC1750. The sequence continues at coordinate 667,805 of NZ_CP067113.1, read as the reverse complement.
GCCGGCAATGGCGCCGTGGCTGGAGAGCGCGATCGACGCCGCCAGCCAGGCGTTCTACGGCCGGCCGGCGATGTACATGGGCGAAGGCGGCTCGATCCCCTTCATGGGCATGCTCGGCGAGAAGTTCCCGGGCGCGCAGTTCATGATCACCGGCGTGCTGGGCCCGCATTCCAATGCCCACGGCCCCAACGAATTCCTGCACATCGAGATGGGCAAGCGGGTCACCGCCTGCGTCGCGCAGGTGATCGCCGCCCACCAGGCCGCCAGCGGCCGTGGCGAGACCACCGGCTCGACGGTGGCCGCCGACAGCGGCACGCGACACGGCGACCACGGCTGCTGCTGAGCCCGCGCGGAGCCGGCAGGCGACGGCCGCCAGCCGCGCCTGTCGCCTGTTAAGCTCCGGGCTCATCACTCGAGGGGGCGGCAATGGACGGTGTATTTGGCGGCAGCGGCTGGCTCTGGATCATCCTCGTGGGCTTCGTGGTCGGCGTGCTGGCGCGCCTGATCAAGCCCGGCAAGCAGGACATCGGCATCATCCTGACCGTCGTGCTCGGCATCGTCGGCGCGCTGTTCGCCGGCTGGATCGGCCGCATGCTGGGCTGGTACGACCAGGGCGAGAAGGTCGGGTTCATCGCCTCGCTGATCGGCGCGGTCGTGATCCTGTTCGTCGCCGAGGCCGTGAACGGACGCCGCCGCCGGCGCTGAGCGGCTGCGACGGACGGGACGAAAGAAGCCGGGCATTGCCCGGCTTTTTCCTGGTTCGTTTCCCAAGTGCGGGAGGCGCCGCGCTGCAGCTTCGCGGCGCTTTGACGCATGGCCTGCTGCCGCTCATGTCCCCCGATGCCGGCCCATAGGGCCGGCATCTCCTCCTTGACTTCCCGTCAGCAGGCCACACGCCAAAGCGATGCGGGGCTGCGGGCGCTCCTTCGAAGAGCAAAAGCCGCGTGTCGTGACAATCATCTGCGGTGCGCATTGCGCACTGCGCACTGCGTCGTTCTCCCTGGGCCTTGCGCCTTTCGCCTTGCGCCTTTCGCCTTTCGCCCTTCGCCCTTCGCCTTTCGCCCTTCGCCTTTCGCCCTGCGGCCAGCGTCCAGCGGCCGAACCGATCCGGACTGCGGTGCGATGCCTGCTGACGGGAAGTCAAGGAGGAGGCGCCGGCCGCAGTCCGGAGCCGGGGGACATGAGCGGCAGCAGGCATCGCGCCGCAGCACCGCCAAGGGTCCCGCCGTGCAGGGTTCCGGAACCAAGCGACGCGCAAGGCCCTGACTTTTGGAAGAGAACGTTTGTCGCGTCCTTGCCGAACGTGGGGAAGAACGTCTCTTTCAGTCCAGCAGCCGGGCGATCACGCGCGCGGCCAGTGCATCCGGACTCTCGGCCAGCGTGTCGAGCACGAGCTCCGCCGACTCGGGCGGCTCGTAGGGCGAGTCGATGCCAGTGAAGTTCGGCAGCTCGCCGCGGCGGGCCTTGGCGTAAAGCCCCTTCACGTCGCGGCGCTCGGCCTCTGCCAGCGGGGTGTCCACGAACACCTCGATGAAATCGCCGGCGTCGAACAGCGCGCGCGCCGACGCACGCTCGGCGCGGAACGGCGCGATGAAGCTCACCAGCACGATCAGCCCGGCGTCGGTCATCAGCCGCGCGACATGGGCGATGCGCCGCAGGTTCTCGACCCGGTCCTCGTCGGTGAAGCCGAGGTCGCGATTGAGGCCGTGGCGCACGTTGTCGCCGTCGAGCAGGTAGGTGTGGCAGCCGCGCGCGACCAGGCCGCGCTCCACCAGGTTGGCGATGGTCGACTTGCCGGCGCCGGACAGGCCGGTGAACCAGACGCAGCGCGGGCGCTGGCCCTTGAGCCCCGCGCGCACCCCCGGCGTGACATCCAGCGCCTGCCAGTGGATGTTGTCGGCGCGGCGCAGCCCGTGCCGGATCATGCCCGCGGCAACTGTGGCGCGCGTCAGCAGGTCCACCAGCACGAAGCTGCCCAGGGCCGGTTCGTCGGCGAAGGGCGCGTAGGGAAGCGGGGAGTCGAGCGAGAGCGCCACTTCGCCGATGTCGTTGGCCTGCAGGCGCTTGGCCGCCAGCGGCTGCAGCGTCTCCGGATCGAGCAGGTGCTTGATCTCGCCCACCCGCGCGCCGACCACGCAGGGCCCCGACTGCAGCTGGTAGCGGCGGCCCGGCAGCAGGGCGGCATCGTCGAACCACAGCAGGTCGGCGACGAACTGGTCGGTGGCCGCCAGCGGCGCGCCGGCGGCGGCCAGCACGTCACCGCGCGCGGCGTCGACGTCCTCGGCCAGCCGCACCGAGACGGCGTCGCCGGCGTGCACCTCCGCCGCCGCATCGCCCGAGCGGCGCAGCGCCGCCACGGTCGCCGCAACGCCATCGGGTTCGATCCGCAGGGCGTCGCCGGTCCGCAGCGTGCCGGAGGCGAGCGTACCGGCCAGCCAGCGGCCGCCTTCGCCGTCGCGAAGCACCAGCTGCACCGGCAGGCGCGCCGGCAGCCCGGCGCCGCGCGGTGCCACCACAACGGATTCGAGGTGGCCGAGCACCGTCGGGCCGGTGTACCAGGGCATCGCGTCCCCGGCGGCCACGGTGACGTTGGCGCCGGTGGCGGCGGCCAGCGGAATCGCTTCCACGTCGGCGATGCCGAGCTTCGCCGCATGCGCGCGGTAGGCCGCGGCGATGGCATCGAACACCGCCTGGTCGTGGCCGACGCGGTCCATCTTGTTGACCGCCAGCAGCACGTGGCGCACGCCGAACATCGAGGCGATGGCGGTGTGGCGGAAGGTCTGCGGCAGCAGCCCGCGGGTCGCGTCGACCAGCACGATCGCGAGGTCGGCGACGGAGGCACCCGTGGCCATGTTGCGCGTGTACTGCACGTGTCCCGGGCAGTCGGCGATCAGGAAGCGGCGCCGCGGCGTGTCCAGGTGGCGCCAGGCGACGTCGATGGTGATGCCCTGCTCGCGCTCGGCCTCGAGGCCGTCGAGCAGCAGGGCGTAGTCGATCTCCCCGCCGCGGGTGCCGTGGCTCACGCTGGCCCTGGCCAGCGCCGCGCGCTCGTCGTCCGGCACGCGCCCGGCTTCGGCCAGCAGGCGCCCGATCAGGGTGCTCTTGCCGTCGTCGACGCTGCCGCAGGCGACGATGCGCAGGAAGTCGCGCGCCATCAGAAATAGCCCTCGCGCTTCTTCTTCT